>CANQPH010000069.1 GCA_947625675.1 uncultured Acetatifactor sp. | reverse complement strand
GAGCTTTTGATCGGCGCCACGGTGGTGTCCATCGGCACCACCCTGCCGGAGGTGATGGTGTCCGCCACTTCGGCGGTAGGAGGGCATGGGGAGATCGCCTACGGCAACGCCATAGGCTCCGTGATCTGCAACACGGCCTTGATTGCGGCCCTGACGGTGGCCATCCGGCCTTCCAAGGTGGATCGCAAGGCTTTTCGGACGCCGGTGATCTTCTTCTTCCTGGCGGCGGCGATCTACGTGGTCATCGCTTATTTTTCAGGGTATTTTAGCAGGCTGACGGGAATCATCCTGCTGACCATCTTCGTGGTCTACATGGTGCTCACGGTCAGACAGGCCCTGGGGACGCCCAAGACGAACGGGTCCGGCTCCGGGGAAAGGGAAGTCGGAACGGTTTCCGTTCAAAGGGGAGAGGAATCGGAACTGAAGGCCGCAGAACTTTCCGCCCGGGAAGGCCGGGAAGAGCAGGCGGAGGATCAGGGCCGAAGGAAACAGGGTGCGGCTCCAAACCAGAAGGAACAGGGATCGGTTCAGGAAAAAGATGAAGAGAAGGATGAGGAAGAAAATGACAGCCTGGTCAAGGATCTCCTGCTTCTGGTGGTAGGGGCCGTGCTCATCGCTTTTGGCGCCAATCTGCTGGTGGACAACGGAACGAAGATCGCCACCTGGCTGGGCGTTCCGGAATCCGTGATCGCTCTGACCTTCGTGGCCCTGGGCACCTCCCTGCCGGAGTTGGTGACGGCCATCACTTCCCTGGCCAAGGGCCATGGGGCCCTGTCCCTGGGCAATATCGTGGGGGCCAACCTGTTCAACCTGGTGTTGGTCTGCGGCGTGTCTATCACCTTGTCTCCCTTTGCCTTACCTAGCAGCAAGCTGATCGGGGGCATGAATGCTTCCCTGGTGGTGGACATTCCCGTCATGCTCTTCGTGATGGCCTTTCTGACGATTCCAGCCCTGGTGCGGGGAAAACTGTCCAGGATTCAGGGCATCGTCCTGCTGGCAGTGTACGGCGCCTTCTGCGTGTTCCAGTTCGTAGGGTGATGATTTTGATTTTTGCCCCAATATTCCTTGCTTTTTGGAGAAGGGTGGGTTATAATGGTAGCTGTGTGCGGGGTTCGGGAATCGCAGATCTTCAAAAGAGGCGCAAAAGCGGTTTCACGGGCCTGCCGCCCGGACCCGTCAGGGCCGGAAACGGGAGGCCGGAAGCCTGTATCACAAAACAATATAAAATGAGAAAGGACAGACACAATGCGCAAAAGAAGTATCAGTATGCTTCTGGTGCTTGTGTGGTCACTGGCACTTGCACTGACGGGATGTTCAGGTGAGAGGCAGGGTGAGAGTACCGATTCTCAGATTACCATCGGAATACCTCAGGATGTAGAGGACAGTCTTGACCCCCACGAAGCGGTGGCGGCAGGAACGGAAGAGGTGTTTTTCAACATTTACGAAGGGCTCGTGAAGCCTGACAGCGATGGTAATTTAAATCCGGCTATAGCCAGCGACTACAAAGTATCAGACGACATGAAGACCTACACCTTCACTTTACGGGAGGGTGTGAAGTTCCACAGCGGAAAAGAAGTCACGGTGGAGGACGTGGTGTATTCCATCAAACGCTGCTCAGACGAGAACGATCCGGTGAAGCTGGTGGCGGCGTTCCTCAATATTGAAAGCATTGAGACCGCTGATGACAAGACCGTGATCATTCATTTGAAGGAGCCCAATGCGGATTTCCTCTGCGACATGACCACAGCCATCATTCCGGCCTCCAATGAGAGCCCCAGCACCGTTTCCGACGGGACGGGCCCCTACATGTTCGTTTCTCACGCTCCCCAGGAAAGCTTCGTGATGGAGCGGTTTGAGGATTATTGGGGAGAACCGGCCCATATCAAGAACGTCACGCTCAAAGTGTGCGCCAACCCGGATTCCCTGGTGATGGAGCTGAACGGCGGTTCCATCGACATGATGGCCCGGGTGACTTCCACCCAGGCGGCCCAGTTAAACGACAATTTCAACGTGCTGGAAGGCACCATGAATCTGGTGCAGGCCCTGTATCTGAACAACGGTGTGGAGCCCTTCAATGACGTGAGGGTGCGCCAGGCTCTTTGCTATGCCGTTGACAAGCAATATGTCCTGGACATGACCGCAGACGGGTACGGAACCCCCATCGGCAGTTCCATGTTCCCGGCTTTCGGCAAATATTATCTGCCGGAACTGGCGGATTATTATACCAAGGATATTGACAAAGCCAAGGAGCTTCTTGCGGAGGCGGGCTATGGGGACGGCTTTACCTTTACCATCAAGGCCCCTTCCAATTATACCCAGCACGTGGAGGCGGCCCAGGTGATCGCAGAGGCCCTGAAGGAGATCGGCGTCACCGCCGAGATCGAGCTGATCGAATGGGAAACCTGGCTTGCGGACGTGTATTCCGGCAGGGATTTCGAAGCTACCGTGGTGGGCCTGGATGCCTCCACCCTGGCGGCCAGTTCCATGCTGCTTCGCTTCAATTCTGACAGCAGCAAGAATTTCATCAATTACAACAATCCGGATTTTGACGCCGCCTATGCGAGGGCAGCTTCTTCCACCGACGATGCGGTGCGCACGGAGGCTTTCAAGGAGTGCGAGCGCATCCTGACCGAGACGGCGGCCAATGTCTACATCCAGGATATGGCGGAATTCGTGGCCCTGGACAAAAAATATGCGGGCTATGAGTTCTATCCTCTTTATGTCCAGGATTTCTCCAAGCTCTATATCGTAGAAGAATAAAATTTCAGAGAGGAGACCACAGGTGAAGTACGTTGGGAAAAAGCTTTTGACCATGCTGCTGACGCTTCTGCTGGTCTCTTTTCTGGTATTTCTCTGCTTTACCGTGATCCCCGGCGACCCGGCCAGCGCCAGGCTGGGCACCGAGGCCACGCCGGAAGCGGTGGAAATGCTGCGAGAAGAGATGGGACTGAACCGGCCCTTTTTCGTGCGGTACGGGGACTGGCTGCTGTCCTTTGTCAGAGGAGATTTCGGCGAATCTTACGATTATGAAATGACCGTGGGAGAGCTGCTTGCGGATAAAATACCCATCACATTGACCATGAGTTTGATGAGCATGCTCTTGATCATCGTCCTGTCCATCCCCCTGGGGCTCTATACTGCCCGGCACGAGGGAAGCTGGGCGGATCGGGGGATCTATGCCCTGAACCAGGTCATCATGGCGGTTCCGGCTTTTTTTGCCGGAATTCTCATCACGCTGTTTTTCGGGATCCTCTTAAAAATGTTTACGCCGGGAGGCTATGTCTCTTATCGGCGGGATTTCGGCGGATTTCTGGCCTACATGTTTTTTCCCTCCCTTTCCATCGCCTTGCCCAAGATCGCCATGACGGTGAAGCTGCTGCGCAGCGGCCTGATCAGTGAAAAAAAGCAGGATTACGCCCGGACCGCTTACAGCCGTGGCAATCATACCGGGGGTGTGCTGTACAAGCATGTGTTGAAAAACGCCATGCTTCCCATCCTCACCTTCCTGGGCATGACCCTGACGGACATGATCGCCGGAAGCATCGTGGTGGAACAGGTTTTCAGCATTCCGGGCATCGGCAGGGTCCTCCTGACCGCCATTTCCCACAGGGATTATCCGGTGGTGATGGCGGTGATCGTGTGCCTGGCGGGGGTGGTGATCCTGGTCAACGGCCTGGTAGATCTGTTGTACCAGTGGATTGATCCCAGGATCAGATTGGAGGCGCAGCCATGAAAAAAAAGCGTAATTTTAATCTGATCGCAGGCGGAATCCTGGCGGGAGGCATGCTGCTGTTCATCTTGGCGGGAGTGTTCTTTTTGCCCCAGGATCCAGAAACCATGAACCTGGAGCTGAAATTTGCGGGAATGTCCCTGTCCCACCCCTTCGGCTGCGATAACTTCGGCCGGGACATTTTCTCCAGAGTCATGGTAGGGGCCCGGACTACCCTGATCGTGGCCCTGGGAACGGTGGGAATCGGGGCTGGCGTCGGCACCCTGATCGGGGCCTTCACGGGATATTTCGGTGGCTGGCTGGACGAGGTCATGATGCGGATTATCGACGCCCTGTTCGCCTTCCCCAGCATCCTGCTGGCCCTGGTGGTCATCAGCCTCCTGGACAAGGGAAAATACCAGGTGATTCTCGCCTTGGGGATCGCTTTCATCCCCAGCTTTGCCAGGGTGGTTCGGGGCCAGTTCCTGAAATGCCGGGAGCTGGACTATGTGAAAAATGCCCGGATCATGGGCTGCAGTTCCCTGCGCATTATTTTCGTGCACATTTTGCCCAATACTTTGAACGTCCTGGTGCCCACCGTGATGATCGGTTTCAACAATGCGGTGCTGGCGGAAGCGGGCATGAGCTACCTGGGACTGGGAGTGCAGCCCCCGGACGCCAGCCTCGGCAGGATGCTGTCCGAGGCCCAGACCCATCTTTTTTCCCAGCCCCTATATGCGATTTTTCCGGGGCTTGCCATTATTCTGCTGGTGCTGGGCTTCAGCCTTCTGGCGGACGGATTGGAGGCGAAGTGAGTAGATGAGAGAAGAAAATGTAACGGCTGCGGCCGCAGGGACTACTGCGGGTGCGGAAAAAGGGATTGATCGGAAAGCTAGTTCTCCCATGCTCCAGATCCAGGATTTGAATATCGAGTTTCATGACCACAGCATCCCGGAGACGGTGGTGTACGACTTCGACCTCGTCATGGAGGAAGGGGACATCGTGGGCATCGTGGGAGAATCCGGTTCCGGCAAAACCATGAGCGCCCTGGCCCTTTGCGGCCTTTTGTCCCGGCACGACATGAAGAAAACGGGCAGGATTTTGTTCGGCGGGAAGGAACTTTTGACCTGCAGCCGGGCGGAGATGCGCACTTTGCAGGGCAGCGACATCAGCATTATTTTCCAGGAGCCTATGACCAGCCTGAATCCGGTGAAAAAAATCGGCTGGCAGGTGGAAGAGGCCCTGCGGATCCACACGAAGCTATCCCCGGAGGAATGCCGGGAGAGGGCCCTTTGGGCCCTGGGAGAGGCGGAACTGCCGGAGCCGGAAAAGGTTTATGAACAGTATCCCCATGAATTGTCAGGAGGCATGCGGCAGAGAGTGATGATTGCCGCCGCCATCGTCTGCCATCCCAAGATCCTGGTGGCCGATGAGCCCACCACGGCCCTGGACGTGACCATCCAGGCCCAGATCATGGAGCTGCTCCTGAAGCTGAACCGGGAACAAAAAACGGCCATCCTGTTCATTTCCCATGACTTGAGCCTGGTGCGGAGATTGTGCAGGCGGGTGGTGGTGATGCAAAATGGCTACATCGTGGAGCAAGGTGACGTGGAAGAAATTTTCCGACATCCCAAGGAAGAGTATACCAGGAGGCTTATTGCGGCCATCCCTTCCTGTGATGGGGAGAAGGAGGAAAAAGATTTCGCCGGGGCTCCCGTGGTGATGGAGGCGCAGCATGTCCAGACCGGTTATGACGTGGCGGAAGGGGGCTTGTGGGGGAAAAAATTCCGGAAGCAGATCCTGCAGGATGTTTCCTTTACCCTGCGGCAGGGGGAAGTCCTGGGACTGATTGGCGAAAGCGGCTGCGGGAAAAGCACCCTGGCCAAGGTTCTGGTGGGGCTGAAAAAAGATTATTCCGGCCGGATAGAGATTCCCGATCACAACGTGGGAATGGTGTTTCAGGATCCCTACAGTTCCCTGAACCCCTCCAAAACCGTGGGATGGATCCTGGAGGAGCCGCTGCGGGTCCGGGGCGTCCGTTCCAAAGAAGAACGTCGAGGGCGAGTGTTGGAGATGCTTCAAAGAGTGGAGCTGGAAGAGGATCTTTTGAATCATTATCCCGGACAGCTGTCCGGAGGGCAGCGGCAAAGGGTCTGTATCGCCCTTGCCCTTATGAACCGCCCTCGAGTGCTGATCGCCGATGAACCCGTTTCCGCCCTGGACGTGACCGTTCAGGCCCAGGTGCTTGAAATCCTGGCCCAACTGAAAGAGGAGATGGGGCTGGCCATTTTATTCATTTCCCATGATCTGCGGGTGGTCTACCAGCTGTGCGACCGAGTGATGATCATGCGGCGGGGAGAGATCGTGGAAGAAGGGAGTCCGAAGGAAATTTATTTTTCCCATAAGCATCCATATACCGGCCAACTCCTGAAAGCGGCCGGTATTCTGGAAGATTTATAATTTCCTTCTGTTCAAAGACAAATAAGAATTATGGTATTCCTGCCTGTAAGTGACGTCCTCGTCGAACCAATCGGGCGGCTGGAAGGCCACGGCGGCTTCCCGGCTGCCGAATTCCACCTCCGCCAGAATCAGGGGCGCATGGGGCGGGTTGAAAATGTCCAGCTCTACGGTCAGAGTATAGTCCTCAGGCGGCGTGGGCCAACCTTCGTTGAAGCCCGGATGCTTCAGGGGAATCAAATACCTGGTCTTGGATATGATATTGCCATCCGCCTTTTCCCGTAAATGATAGTAGGCGTTGCGGTTCAAAGGCAAATTGCTTTCTTCTCTGGCCAACATCCCCCTGCCCTTGTAGGTCAGGTAATAATCGTCATCCTGTTTGCGGATACGGATGACGGGATCGATGTTCAGGTAAGCCTGTTCAATCTCATAATGCGGATACTGCTCCAGGTTCGCCGGGAGCCTTTTTAATGTGAATTTTCGTTCGATTTCCATGAAAACCTCTTTCTCGCATGGCGCAGGCCTGTACGGCAATGCCAAGATAAAGGCCCTCAGGAATATCCCGAGGGCCTTGCGTAGCGAGAGGGGGATTTGAACCCTCGACACTGCGGGTATGAACCGCATGCTCTAGCCAACTGAGCTATCTCGCCGTGGAACCTATAGGGCTCGAACCTATGACCCTCTGCTTGTAAGGCAGATGCTCTCCCAGCTGAGCTAAGATTCCATCCGTCAGATGCTGATTGATCTGCATCGCTTCAACCGCTTCAGAACCTCTCGG
This sequence comes from uncultured Acetatifactor sp., assembly GCA_947625675.1. Lineage (GTDB taxonomy): Bacteria > Bacillota > Clostridia > Lachnospirales > Lachnospiraceae > Acetatifactor. The sequence goes on along the minus strand of CANQPH010000069.1, from coordinate 5,486 downwards.
CAACTGACCTTTTCTAGTATAACTATGATTGGCTCTTTTGTCAACCCACTTTTTAAAAAAATTTCCGCCTCACATTTTTTCCGGGGCGGAGAAGCCCAACAGATCGATGCAGGTCTCCAGAACGTCCCGGGTCAGCACCAGCAGGGCGATGAGACCGGCTTTCTTCTCCCCGTCCTCTTCCGCCAGGATCCGGGTCTCGTGGTAGAAGTGATTGAAGTCATTGGCCAGTTCGTAGATATAGGCGCAGATCTTGTGAGGGGCCAGTTCTTCGCTGGCGGCGGCGATCTGGGTCTGGAACTGGGCCAGCTGGAGCATCAGGGCCTTCTCGGAAGGGTTCTCGGGCTTCCGGATCTGGGCGGCTTCCGGTTCTCCTCCCTGCTCCCGGTACTTGGCCAGGATGGACTTGATGCGGACGATGGTGTAGAGGAGGTAGGGGCCGGTGTCGCCTTCAAAGGAAGTGAACCGTTCGATATCGAACACATAATCCTTGGAGGCCATGTTGGAGAGGTCGCCGTACTTGATGGCGGCCAGGGCCACGATTTCCGCCGTCTGTTCGGCCTCTTCCCGGGACATTTCCCGGCCTTCCAGGATCTTGCGCAGCATTTCCTCCCGGGTGTCCGCAATCAGGCTTTCCAGGCGCTTGACGCCGCCGTCCCGGGTCTTGAAAGGCTTCCCGTCGCTGCCGTTCATGGTGCCGAAACCGATGAAGGTCAGCTTGGTCTCGGGCGTCACCAGGCCGGTTTTGCGGGCGCAGCGGAAGACCTGTTCAAAATACAGTTCCTGACGCTTGTCCGTCATGTAGACCAGTTCGTCCGGATGGTACAGGCGCATCCGTTCCAGTATGGTGGCCAGGTCCGTGGTATTGTAGAGGGCGGCCCCGTCGGATTTCAAGATCATGCAGGGAGGGATCTCCTTGGTATCCGTGTCTTCCTTCACGTCCACCACAAGGGCTCCCTGGCTTTCATGGGCATAGCCTCCGGATTTCATGGATTCCACCATTTCCGGGATCAGCTCGTGAACGTCGCTTTCTCCCTTCCACAGGTCGAATTCCACGTTCAGGCTGCCGTAGTTTTTCTTCAAATCCGTCACGGAAACCGTCAGGATATGCTTCCACAGGGCCCGATATCCCCGCACGCCGCTCTGGAGCTTGTAGGTGGATTCCATGGCCCGGGCTTTGAATTCCGGATCCGCCTTGGATTTGGCGCTGGCAGCAGGGTAGATTTCTTCCAGTTCCGAAATGGTAAAAGGGGCTTCGGCAGGGTATTCTCCCGTGTAAGTCTCGTCGAAGTAGATCAGGTCCGGTTTGCGTTCCCGCAGCTCCGTGATGACCAGACCCATGGGCATGCCCCAGTCTCCCAGATGAACGTCCCCGATGACTTCGTGGCCGGCATAGCGGCGGATGCGCTTCAGGCTTTCGCCGATGATGGCGGAGCGCAGATGTCCCACGTGAAGGGGCTTGGCCACGTTGGCCCCGCCGTAGTCCATAATGATCTTCAGAGGTTTTTCCGGCATCTCCAGACCGAATTTGGGACTTGTTTTCATCCCTTTTAAATAAGAAGCGATGAATTCATCCGATACCCTCAGGTTCAGAAATCCCGGGGCGACGGCCTCCGCACTGCAGAAGACATCGCTTTCAGAAAGCTGGACGGTCACTTCCTTTGCGATCAAAAGAGGGGCCTTGTGGTATTTTTTGGCTCCCGCCATGGCGCCGTTGCACTGATATTCACATAGGTCGGGTCTGTTGGAAAGGGCGACCCGCCCGAGACTTTTCTCATAACCAGCCATTTCAAAGGCCTGTTCCATTTCTTCCGTCAAAAGATCGAGTATTTTTTTCATGGGATGTCCTCACTTTTTCCTACAGTCTTTATACGTTATTTTATCTTAGCCTACTTTTTCGGATATGACAAGATAATTTTCGAGGAAAAATTGAAAAAAAGCCTGGAAATAGATAAAAAGTGTTTGACAAGAAGGAAAAGGCATGGTATGTTAGACGTACTTAAAAGAACCTGAAAGCTTTTAGGGTTCTTTTTTTGCGTAGATATGGACAACGAATAATTTTTTGGCAAGGAGAAGCATGAGCGTTTTAGAAGAAAAAACATTGGAAGAAGTAACGGAAGAAGTGGAAGAGAGCGGAGCGGAGGAAGCAGCGGAAGCGGAAAGGGCTGTGGCCGAAGAGGAAGTATCAGAAACGGAAACGACGGCAGCTGAGGAGGAAACGCCGGAAGGGTCAGAAGCGGAAACGGAGGATACCCTGGCACAGCTGCGTCCTTACCTGGACAGCCGTATCGAGAGGGCCATTCAGGAGATGGGGTTTGTGCAGATGACGCCCATCCAGATACAGACCATTCCTCCTTTGATGGAGGGGCGGGACATCATCGGCCAGGCCCAGACCGGAACGGGAAAGACGGCGGCCTTTGGAATTCCCATTATACAGAAGGTAAATCCGGATGACCGGTCCCTGCAGGCCATCATTCTCTGCCCTACTCGGGAACTGGCGGTGCAGGCGGCGGAGGAACTGCGCAGACTGGCCAAGTACATGCAGGGGGTCAAGGTGATTCCCGTGTATGGCGGGCAGGATATCAGCCGACAGATCAACGGACTGAAGGGTACCCAGATCGTGGTGGGCACCCCCGGGCGGGTCATGGATCATATGCGCAGGCATACGCTGAAGCTGGACAACGTGCGCACGGTGATCCTGGACGAGGCGGATGAAATGCTGGACATGGGTTTCCGGGAGGACATGGAGCTGATCCTGGGATCTATCCCGGGAGAGCATCAGACAGCCCTGTTTTCCGCCACTATGCCCAAGCCCATCCTGGATCTCACGGAGAAATTCCAGAAGGACGCCCAGTTCATCCGGGTGGCCAGCAAGGAGCTGACCATTCCCCTGGTGAGCCAGCATTATTATCGTATCCGCAATAAGGACAAGGATGCGGCCTGTATCAGGATCCTGGAGTATTACCAGCCCAAGCTGTGCCTGATCTTCTGCAATACGAAGATCAAGGTGGATGAATTGACCTCCTGTCTGAAACAGCACGGCCTTGCGGCGGAGGGGCTCCATGGAGACATGTCCCAGGCCCAGAGGGACGTGGCCATGAAACGGTTCCGCAACGGGACGACGGGCATCCTGATCGCCACGGACGTGGCGGCCCGGGGAATCGACGTGGAGAACGTGGAGGCGGTCATCAACTATGACGTGCCCCAGGATATTGAATATTACGTGCACCGCATCGGACGGACGGGCCGGGCGGGCAAGACCGGAAGCTCTTATACCTTTGTGAACGGGAGGGAGGTTTTCCGGATCCGCCAGATTGAGAAGTTCTGCAACACCACCATTGACGAGTGGAATCTTCCCGGCACCGTGAAGGTACAGAAGGTCAAGGCCGAGAAATTCCTGGATGACGTGATGCAGCTGAAGGATGCGGAAGATCTGGATCTGATGAAAAAATACATTTCCCGCAGAATAGAGCAGGAAGGCTGCGAGGCCCTGGATATGGCGGCCCTTCTTTTGAAATACTATGTGGGGGACAAAGGGGAAGAGATCGAAGTGGACGAAGGTCCTGAGCGCAGGAAGCGGGAGGACCGGGGACGCCGCAGACGGGGCGAAAGGGGCTCCGAGGGCCGGGAAGGACGTTCCGGAGAGAAGGAAGAACGTTCCAGAAGCCGGAGGAGAAGTTCTGGCGAGCCGGAAGAGCGTTCCAGAAGCCGGGAAGCCTACTCCGAGGACAGGGAAGAGCGTTTCGGAGAGAAGGAAGAGCGTTCCCGTGACAGGAAGAGCCGTTTCGAGGAAAAAGAAGAGCGTTCCCGTGACAAAGAAAGTCGTTTCGGAAGCCGGGAAAAGAGAAAGGCGGAAGAGGAACGCAGCGGCCGCAGAAAGAGGGACGACCGGGAGAAGGACGGCTGGAAAAGGGACGATTGGAAGAAGGACGACCGGAAAAAAGAGGATCGTCGAAAGGATGACCGGAAGAAGGAAGAACGGAAAAGGGATGACCGGGAGCGGGAAAAAGACCGCAAGGATGTCCGCCTGAAGAACCGGGAAGAGCGCAGAAGGGAAATGTTCGCCGGAAAAGCCGGAAAATACCGGGATCAGGAGGATTATGAGGAAGAAAAGTCCGCAATGAAGAGGGGCAAGACCTCGGAACGGGGAAGCAGGGAAAGCTGGTGGAACACGGGGAAGCTTCCATTTTCCACCAGAGAGCACAGAAAGAAGCGCTGAAGGAACCTGACCGCAGAGAGCCGGGCCGTCCCCGGAGCGAGAAGACCGGAAGAAGGGCGTTGTAAGGCACGGTGATTTGGAGCGGAAAAAAGGCGCCATGGTAAGGCATCGTGATGCGGAGCGGAGAAGGGTGCCGCAGGGAGGCGTTGCAGCTCGAAGAGAAGAAGGGTTTCATGGTTCGGAAAGGAGAAGGACGATGAGGATTGGAACGGGTTATGACGTGCATCGGCTGACGGAAGGCCGGGAGCTGATTTTGGGCGGCGTGAAGATCCCTTATGAAAAGGGATTGCTGGGCCATTCGGATGCGGACGTGCTCCTGCACGCCGTCATGGACGCCCTGCTGGGGGCGGCGGCCCTGGGAGACATCGGCCTGCATTTTCCGGACACGGATCCGGCTTATGAAGGGATTTCCTCTTTGAAGCTGTTGGAAAAGGTGGGGGATCTGCTTTTGGAGAACCGATACCTGATCGAGAACATCGATGCCACCGTCATCGCCCAGGCGCCGAAGCTGCGCCCTTACATCGACCGGATGCGGGAAAACATCGCCGAAACCCTGGATATCGATGTGGCCCAGGTGAGCGTGAAGGCCACCACGGAAGAAGGACTGGGATTTACCGGAACCGGGGAGGGGATTTCGGCCCAGGCGGTCTGTCTGCTGGCCAGCCCCAGCGAACTGGTTTCCCGGTCTTATGAATTCGAGAGCGGACAGAAGGTCGGCGGCTGCGCCGGATGCAGCGGGTGCCCTGTCAGGTGACGTCTGGCGGGGTGCGTTTCACTTATTACAGTTCTCTTCGTCCAGGCCGTTACCATTCACGGTCATTTCCTCCTGCATGCGCAAAACCAGCGTAATGTCATGCTCAGAAAATTTAGAAAATCAGGTTGACAAATGCCGGGATTTTGCATATTCTGGTAAGTAGGAAAAGCGTGGTGCGAGCCAAACCGCGGAATAGTTCGTCTGGAAAGCGAATGAACCGCGGTTTTTATGCATGAAAATTGCGGAAAAGAGGGCAATATGGGTTTTATCCGGGAGGTCAGGGAGGAAATACGCATTGTCAGGGAACGGGATCCGGCCATCCATTCTTCCATGGAAGTGTTTTTGTATCCCAGTTTCCGAGTCATGCTGCATTACCGGCTGGCGCACAGCCTGTATTTGAAAAAACACTATTTTCTGGCCAGGTATATTTCCCAGAGAGGCGCCCGCAAAACCGGGATCGAGATTCATCCGGGAGCGCAGATCGGGAAAGGCCTGTTTATCGATCACGGCAACGGC
>CANQPH010000068.1 GCA_947625675.1 uncultured Acetatifactor sp. | reverse complement strand
TCTTTCAAAAAATCGGCGGAGCGGCACTTTGGACAGGTTCAGCCGTTTTTTAGGTGCAGTTTGCGGAAACTCAAGAAAAATCGTTGGATTTGAAAATAATGCGTTTCACGCTCGCCCGCAGGCCTTCCTATATTCCGACGGCGTGCAGCCCTGCTGGGAGCGGAATTTGGAGATAAAGTTCTGCTGATTGTTGAAGCCCACGGATTCCCCGATCTCCCGAACGGACAGGGAGGTGGTCTGCAGCAGCTCCATGGCCCTCGTGATGCGGAGGCTCAGCTGGAACTCGATGGGGGAGACGCCGGAAAACTCTTTGAACTTGTGGGAAAAGTGGCTGGGGCTCAAGTGGGTCAGCCGGGCCAGCTTTTCGATGGTGATGTTGGTGTAGTAGTTCTGGATGATGTAGCTCTCCGCCCGGGCGGCCCATTCCGGCACGGGATCCCGGTGCAGGATGTTGTCCTTCTGATCCGGCAGGCTGATCAGCAGTTCCGTGAACAGCATGTGGGCCTTGGAGTCAAAATGCTCTCCGGGACTGCGCAGCAGTTCTTCCAGTTTCCGCATGTTTTCATAGGCTTTGGAATGCTGCATGTTGTAGAAACAGTGCCCGTTGCGAACGGCGTTGTCATATAGAAAATCCGCATTGCCGCCTTTAAAATGGGTGACATAATATTCCCAGCCGCCGGGAGAGTCGGAGTAATAGTAATGGTACCGATTGCAGTTGATCAAAAACAGGCTTCCCGGCGGGAGGCCATAGGTTTTGTCATGATACTGCAGCTTGCCCTTGCCGCTCACGGTGTAAAGCAGCATGTAAGCGGCAAAATGTTCCCTTTCCGTGAAAAAGGTGGAAGGGAAGGTGGACTGTGAGGTGATCAGGGGACAGATGCAGTTGCGGTACACCTCCGCCGACGGAACGCTGATTCCGCAGAATTTATTAAACAAAGGCTTCAGGTCATACCTTGCGCCGGTAGTCATGCTTATGATCTCTGGATAAAAATCAATCAGCCGCTGATATCCGTCCAATATGGCCGGATTCTTGACGTATTCGTCAAAAGAAAGATCCTCGCAGAAAAAAATCATGGAAAACTCCCCTCTCAATCGGAAACAAAATGCGCCTCTTTTCATTCACATTATATGCCATTTTGGAGGAAAAATCAATAAAAAAGAGGAAAAAACACCGATTTTCAAAAAATTCATACTTGTTTTAGCAGGATTCTTGAATTTCTAAACAGGATAGTTTATTGAAAATCATTTCGCAAGATTATATACTAAAAACAGTAACTTTTTAACAATTTCACCAAATTATAAGGAGAATGTACATGGAAAAAGTCAAAACCTCACAAAAAATCGGAATCGGTGAAAAGCTTTGTTTTTTACTGACAAACGTAGGCAACATTCCTTTGATGATGTTGCTTTCTCTGTTCCTGACCATCTTCTACACGGACGTCTGCGGGCTGGATCCGGGGAAGGTCGCCACCATGTTCCTGCTGTCCAAGGTGGTGGACGGCATCAGCGATCCCATCATGGGTTACCTGATTGACCGGCTCCCTCAGACCAAGTTCGGCCGGATGCGGACCGCCCTGATCATCGGTACCGTGATCTGCACTATCAACTACGTGTTCGTGTGGTTCGGCCCTTATTGGATGCCGGCGGCGGGCCTGGCGGTGGCTTATGTCTCTTATTTGCTGTTGGGATTCACCTTTGACATCATGGACATTTCCCTGAACAGCATGCTTCCGCTGATGACGGACGATCTGAAGACCAGGAACCAGCTTTCCGTGATCAAGATGGTCGGCTATATGGGCGGCGCTATGTTCCTTTCCATCGTTGGCCCCGTCATCGTGGAATCCATGACCATTAACAGCTTCTATATCCTGATCTTCGGTTCCCTGGCCGTAGTGCTGATCGGCTCCATCGGCGGCGTCATGGGGATCCATGAGAGGGTGAGGACTTCTGAGAGCGGCGACGAAAAGTATTCCATCCCGGAGCTGTTCAAAATCATCCTGATCCGTCCCGTGCTGGTCATGCTCATCGTCAACCTTGTCAGCACGACTACCAGCATGCTGATCTCCGGCGTCGGAACCTATTATTATACCTATATTCTGGGCAACCTGGCGCTGATGGGCCTGGTTTCCCTGGTAGGCGTCGTGGCTCAGGTACCCGCCATGATCCTGTCGGCGATATTGGGCAACAAAATAGGCAAGAAGAAGACCTATTTGGTCGGCGTGGTGATCGCCCTTGCGGGTCTGCTGATCCGTATTCCCTTTGCCGCCAATCTGTTGGTGGTGATAATCTCCAGCTTGGTCTACACCTTTGGCACCGGTCTGACCAGCACATTGATCTACGGCATCCAGGCGGACAATTCCAACTATGTGGAGTATAAGACCGGAAAGCATGCGGAAGGCGCTGTGGCTTCCACCTCTTCCTTCATCACCAAGTGCGCCCAGGGCCTGGGCGGTTCCATCCCTCTGTACATTCTGGCGGCGACGGGTTACGTGGCCAACGCTGCAACCCAGACGGAATCCGCCGTGAACGGCATTCTGCTGAACTTCACCATCCTGCCTTTTGCGGGCTTGTTGATCAGCGGCATCATTTTCGCCCTGTTCTACAACATTACCAAGGAAGACATGGAGAACATCAACAAAGAACTGATCCAGAAGCACGAATCCATGTAAGCCGGAGCGGCATGATGCTCAAGACGGCATGAAACTTAAAAAAGGGCATGGTGCCTGGAGCGGCATCCCGTTTGCAACGACGCCATGCTCAGACTGGGAGGAATCATATGGATATCAAGAAAATGTTGCAGAATCCGGACATCCAGTACTGGCCGGATGTCCGGTGGTGGCTTGCGGAAGGCATGCACACCGATGAAACTTTGAAAAAAGAGATAGAGGATCTCCACCAAATCGGCTTCGGAGCGGTGGAATTCCTGGCCATGGACGAGACCGGGGCGGACTCCAAGCTGTACGGCTGGGGCTCCGAGGAGTGGGTCCATGACACCAACACCATCATTACCGAGACGACGAAGCGGAAAATGGGCGTCAGCATGACCAGCGGCACGAACTGGTCCAACGCCAACCTCATCGGGATCACGCCCGATGAGAAGTGCGCCGCCCAGGAGCTGGATTACGTGGCGGTGACGGTAAAGGCCGGAACTGTTTTCGACGGCGAAATCTTGAAGCCCGTGCTCAAGATGCCCGGCGTCACGAAGCAGACGCTGATCGCCGTGGTGGCTGCGGGGATCCTGGGGGAGGAACAGGGCAAGAAGATTCTGGACAAGGACAAGACCCTGGTGCTTTCCCATTTGGTGAAAGAGGAGCGACTGGCCTGGCAGGCACCGGAGGGCGGGGACTATGAATTGTTTTTCTTCTATATTCATGGTACCGGACAGACCGCCAGCCCCTCCGTGGACGTGTCCTATACCATCAACTATATGGATCGGGACGGCGTGGAGGCTTTCAAAAAATATTGGGAAAGCAAGGTGTTGTCTCCGGAGATCCGGAAGCTCCTGGATGAGAACGGCAGGGGCATGATGTACATGGATTCCCTGGAATTGTCCACCTATGCGGCGGGAGGCCAGCTGTGGGGCTTTACCTTCCTGGAAGAATTCAGGACCAGGAGGGGCTATGAGCTCACGCCTTATCTGCCCTTCATCGTGAGACAGGCGGGCATGATGCAGCAGGTCTATATCTATCATTACCTGTGCAGCGATCCGGAATGGTTTGCAAGGCTGGAGAACGACTTGTACCAGACCACCACGGATCTGTATATGGACAACATGCTGAAGCCCATGCAGGAATGGCTGCATAGCCATAACATGACCCTGCGGGCGGAGATTTCCTACGGCCTGCCCTTCGAGATTTCCCAGCCGGGCAAATATGTGGACGGGATCGAGACGGAATCCCTGGAATTCGCCTCCCAGATCGAATCCTACCGGAATTTGGCGGGGCCAGCCCATATTTATCACAGAACCTATTCCAGCGAGACCGGTGCGACCTTGCTCAATTATATGAAAGGTTTGGATTTCTACACCCAGATCATTTTCACCCAGTTCGCCGCCGGAGTGACCAAGACCGTGCTCCACGGCTACTCCAGCATTGCGGGCAGCGAGCCGGATACCTACTGGCCGGGACATGAGGGCATGTGGCCCATGTTCTCGGAGCGTTTCGGTTCCCGTCAGCCGGCCTATGTGTATTATAAGGACTGGACGAAGATGGTCGCCCGCTATCAGATGATCTTAAGGCAGGGATATCCCAGGATGGATCTGGGAATTCTGCGCACGGATTATAATTTCAACAATGGTCTGTCCTTCTCCCCCCAGGGCGAAGAGGATACCTATGAAAACCGCTTGATGCGGGGCAACGAGGGCTTGTACTGGAAAGATATGAAGCTGCAGAACGCCGGTTACACCTGGGATTATTTCGCTCCGAAGATCCTGGAAGAGGATTTCGTGGTCTATGAGAACGGCAGGCTGCAGGATCGGGGCCCGGGCTATCAGGCGCTGATCGTATATCAGGAATATATGCCGCTTCTTTCCGCTAAAAAGCTTTTACAGCTGGCGAAGCAGGGACTGCCCGTGGTGCTGGTGAACGGCGTGACGGAGGAGATCCGTCCCGGCGGCATTACCAAGACCCATGGAAAGGCTGCCTCCAAGGTGCCGGGCCTTTCGGGCGGTGACGGGGAGCTGCGGGATATCCTGGAAGAACTCAAGAAACTTCCCAATGTAAAAGAAGTGGACGACCAGTCGAAGACTTTGGAGGCTTTACAGGAGCTGGGCGTGAGACCCATCGTGGAATATGCGGAAAGCAGCAAGAACCTCCTTACGATGACCGTGAAGGATGGGGATCAGCTGTATGTGTATGTATATAACATGCAGTACACCGAGAAGGCGCCCTATGCCAACACGCTCCTGGTCAAGGCTTCCGGCACGCCTTACAGGATTGATTGCTGGAATGCCGCCATAGAAAAAGTGGGACTGTATCGGGCCACGGAAAAGGGACTGGAGATCCCCGTGTGTCTGGCTCCCGGCGAGGCGGCTCTGTATGAGATCGCCTGCGGGGAAGAGGCGGGTCTGCACGTGGTGAGCACGGACGCCTTGGGCGTGTGTGCCGGGGACGGCTTGTCTCTGATTTTGGGCAAAACCGGGGAATATACGGCGCAGCTTTCTGACGGCAGTGTCCGGAAGGTGTCCGGGAAGGTGCCGGAGCCCATCTCGCTGCCGGAGTGGAACCTGACCGTGGAGAGCTGGGACGAGGGAGACAAGAAGACGATCATAGAGGACAGAGGCCTGGGAATCGTCACGAAGGAGGTTTATTACGAGACGAAGAAGACGCCTCTTGACGCAGGAAAGGTGAAGCTGATCCCCTGGAAGGACATTCCTGAGATCGGGCCGGAGGTCTCCGGCATCGGGATCTATACTGCGAGCTTTGAACTGCCGGAAGGCTTTGGCCCGGGCATGGGGCTGGTTCTTTCCATAGAGGACGTGCACAAGAACACGTTGGCCGTGTATGTGAACGGGCAGAAATGCGGGGCGGTGGACTTTGATGCCCTGAAGGTGGACATCACGGATTATCTGAAGGAAGGCACAAACGAGATTAAAGTAGAGGTGTCCAGCACCCTGAACAACCGTCTGAAGGCCAGGGGATATTTTGAAACCTCCCTGATGCGCTCCATGATCCGCATGATGGGCGCCGGAAACGCAGACATGGAAAGTTCTTTCCAGAACGCCGGAGAGAATCCCAAGGCGGAGCTTGAGGCGGAATCTGCGGCAGAGCCCAAGGCGGAGCCTGAGGAAAATCCGATGGCTGCGGCCTTCGCCATCCAGAATCTCGTCAGGGATTACGGGATGACGGGCGAGGTGAAGCTGCTGCCTTACGTGAAGGCGGCGCTGTAGAAAGCATCCGGGATGTGCGGAAACCGCAGACAAACTGGAAACGGAATGGATTGCGGGAACCGTAACATCCCGGTTTTCGTGGAAAGAACCGATTGATCGTGAAAAAAGCGGAAACTGTGAAGATCCCGGCTGCCGCAGGTATGCCGGGCCCTGGAACCGAAGGGAAAGGAGCGGAACATGAAATTTGTTTTTATCGAACCGGAATTGAATGACATCAATGTGAAGGAAACCCAGAAGGCTTCTTATATCAGGAAAAGCTTCCAAGTCGGACCGGGGATTGAGGCGGCCAGGATGTACAGCACGGCCCTGGGTGTCTACATCCCCAGTTTAAACGGCAAAGATCTGGACGAAAGGCGGCTGCTGCCCGGTTTTACGGACTATGACAAGCGGGTGCAGTATCAGGAATACGATATCCTGTCCTGCTTGAAAGAGGGGGAAAACGTGGCGGGCTGCATCCTGGGCGACGGCTGGTACCGGGGCAACCTGGGCCCCTTCAACAATCGGTACGTCTACGGGCAGAAGACCAAGTACGCCTGCAGCATTCAGCTGGTCTACGGCGACCGGGAGGAATGGATTCTCACGGGGGAGGACTGGAAGAGCTTCCAGGACGGCCCTCTGCAGGAAAATGATTTGAAAAAACAGGAAGTGTACGACGCCACCAAGGAGATGCCCGGCTGGAACGAACCGGGGTTTGAGGATGGCGGCTGGCACGGGTGCGCACTTGCCGAATACACGGGAAAGGTGATTCCCATGGAAGGGGAGCCGCTCCTTATGCAGGAGCGGTTTACCCCGAAGGTGCTCCATACGTCGGACGGGAACACGGTATTGGACTTCGGGCAGAATCTGGCCGGTATCGTGGAGTTCACCGTGAGCGGCAAGGCGGGGACCAAGGTCTCCATGGTCCTGGGGGAGACCCTGAACGAAGAAGGTAACTTCACCATGAAGAACCTGGAGGGCGAGGGAAATAAGAATGAAAAAATGGGAGTGGGGCAGAGGCTGACCTATATTTTAAAAGAAGGAAAGCAGACATACCGTCCCCATTTCCTGATCAGCGGTTTCCAGTATGCTAAGCTGGAGGGCTGGCCGGAGGAGGTGCGTCCGGAGAATTTCGTTTCGGTGGCCATTTATTCCAGGTTGAAGGAGACGGGAACCTTCACCTGTTCCAATCCTGACGTGAACAAGCTTTTCCAGAACATGAGATGGAGCCAGAAATCCAACTTCGTGGACATCCCCACGGATTGCCCTCAGAGAGAGCGGGCGGGCTGGACGGGAGACATCAACGTGTTCGTGGAGACCGCCAATTATCTGACGGACACCAGGGCTTTTTTGCGAAAATGGATGCATGACCTCATCAGCGAGCAGTTTGAAAACGGGAATTTCCCGGTGATCGCCCCCAGGGTTCCCATGTTCGGAGGCGAGAGTTCCAGCTCAGGCTGGTCGGACGCCATCGCCGCCATTCCCATGGCCCAGTACCGGACTTATGGGGATACGACGTTTCTGGAGGAAGCCTATGACGCCATCAAGCGTTACGTGGAATGCTGCCGGGGAATGGCCCGGAAGAACCATTTCCTGCATCTGTTCAAGCGGGGAGAGCATCGGCAGTATATCGTGGACACAGGCTATCATTTCGGGGAATGGCTGGAGCCAGGGGGCTCCAACGTCAAGGATGCTTTGAAGGCCATCGTCTGTCCGGATTCCGAGGTGGCCACGGCCTGGTTCTATTACAGCTCCCGTACCCTGTCCCAGATCGCCAGCATCCTGGGCAAAAAAGAGGACGAGGAAGAGTACGTCTCCCTGGCCGAGAAGGTCAAAGAAGCCTATCAGAAGGAATTCTTGAAGGGGGGCATGCCACAAAGCACGAGACAGTGTAAATATGTCCGTCCCCTGTACATGGGGCTGGTGGAAAATGAGGGAAAGGAGCGTCTGGCCAAGGCGCTGAACGAGCTTTGCGTGAAAAATAACTACAAGATCGGTACGGGCTTCCTCACCACTTACCAGATTTTGAACGTTTTGACGGACAACGGCTATCAGGAGACGGCCTACAAAATGCTGGAGCAGGAGGAGTGCCCCGGGTGGATCTATGAAGTGAAACAAGGGGCCACCACCATCTGGGAAGGCTGGATGGCCATCCAGGACGGGAAGGTGGGCACCCAGTCCCTGAACCACTATGCCCCGGGAGCCGCCTTGAGCTGGCTGTTCTCCCGCTGCGCCGGGATCCGTCCCATCGGGCCTGGGTATCGGAGAATCTTGATCCGGCCCGTGCCGGGGGGAACCTTCACCTATGCGAAGGCTTCCTATGAAAGCGTCGCAGGCAGGATTGTTTCCAACTGGGAGCGGAAGGACGGACATTTCGTGCTGAAGGTGGAGCTTCCGGAAGGAGTTCCCGCCATCGTGGTGATGCCAGATGGGAAACGGTACGAAAACGCAGTGACGGGGACTTATGAATGTGAGCTGTAGGGTATCACACCTTTGGAGGCCGCATCACGCCTCCGGAGGCTGCAAAATTTTTATTTACAAATCCGGGAATGCATGGTACAATTTATATCGTTGTGAGTAAACCCTGTTCGGGAGGTTGTAAAGACCTTGTAGACGTTATGTTTATAAGGTCTTTATTTATCTTGGAGGTGCGGCCTTGGGTTTGTCAATGGACAAGAAAACATGTGGCAAGGTACTTTTGCTGACGGCGGCAGGAGCGCTGGTTCTTTTATCATACTTGAAGGGCGTCCTGATCAGCCTGGATATTGACGAATCCTATGCGGTGGCTATGGGATATCGCCTGGTACGGGGAGATGCACTTGTCCGGGATATGTGGGAGCCGCATCAGTTCAGCGCCTTTGGCGTTGCTCTTTTTGCCGCTCCTTATGTCTGGCTGAGAGGGAATGCGGATTATCTGGTGATCTATTTGAGAAGCGTCTGCGTCCTGATTCATTCTTCCCTTGGATTTTTAATGTATCGTTTGCTTCGGAAACGAACTGGTCAGAGAGAAGCTCTGTGCGTCCTCTTCCTCCACTTACTCTTTTTGCCAAAATGGGTGCAGTCCTTGGAATTTGAACTGATGCACTATTGGTTCCTGCTGGGGATCTTTTTGTCGCTTTATGCGTATTTTGCGGGGGAAAAAAGCAGAGGGGTTCTTCCGTTTACGGCCGGAGTCTGTCTGGCGGGCTGCATTACGTGTTATCCGACCATGATTATATTGTATCCCTTTTATCTTTGCGGCATCCGCAGGCTGGAGCGGCGGTGTCAGGGAAAAACAGGATGGGATGCGAAAGGCAGGATGGTTTGGAAGGGAAGTTCACTGTTTACCGCAGGGCTTCTTTTGGCGGGAGGGGGTATTTTGATCTGCCTTTTGAGCTGTTTGTCCTGGAAGGAATTGCCGCATTATTTGTCCTATATTTTTATGGATGCTTCCCATAATACGTACACCATGTATGAAAAGTGGAGAATGTACCTTGAACAGGTGTCCGGACAGTTGCTGGATTATTTTGTTTATTTTTTGGCGGCGGTTCTGATTGTACTTTGCGGCATGTACTTTGGAAAGATTTTTTGGGGCACATTCAAAAAATTCGAGACGGCTTTGTTTGCTTCCTTAATGCTTGCGGCGTTCTTTTTGCAGATGAAGGCGCTTTATGGCTTTTTGTCGGGCGATGAAAATCAGTTTTTTTACCAGGGACGGTTTATGGCCTTGATTTTTCCGGCCCTCCTGCTGTGTTTCCGGTACAAGGGGCGGATGACGTCATGGTTCTGGTTATGTATTTTGCCGGCGCTGTTGTCCGTCCTGGCGGTGCTTTTCGTGACGAACATGGATACGAACGTCACTTATGCCAAGGCGTTTTTGGGCGTGATCGGCAGCGTTCTGGTATTTGGAGAATATGGGAGGATGTCAGGAGAAGGGAATGGCCGAAGAAAAATTTTTCCTGTCTTATGCCGGATTGCGGGGGCGGCGTTGTGCGCAACTCTTTTGGTGTGCCGCATTTTGCTGATACGAGTGTCGGGCTGTCTGCCCGTGAGCATCTTGGCACCCCTGGAAAAGCTGGAAATCGGTCCGGCGGCGGGGATTTACGTCCTGAGGGATACCGCTGAAATTTGGAATGATAATTATAGGATTTTGTCGGATCGCATCATGGCGGAAGACAAACTGCTCTATATTGGGGCGGAAAATCTGGTTTACGTGGCGACGGACGCTGTCGCCGCCACTCCTTCCACTCAGGGAACTACGGTGTATAATGAGATGTTTTTGCATTATTATCAAGAGCATCCGGAGTTGCTGCCCAATGTGGTCGTGTTTGATCGAAGCTATGCGGAGGATCCGGTGTGCTATCTGAGCTTTTCCGCATCTCTTCAGAGCGGCGTCTTTTTTGACTGGTTGAAAGAATATTGTGCGGATGGTACGGTGGAAGAGACGGATCATTTGGTGATCGTGCGCAAAGCCAGGATATAAAAAAACATTATAATATAATATGAGACAGGAGTGAGCGGCATGGGCGTGTTATCGAATTTGGAACCCAAAGAGGTTTTTCATTTTTTTGAAGAAATCTGCAGCATCCCCCACGGCTCCGGCAATGTGGGGCAGATCAGCGATTATCTGGCGGATTTCGCCAGAAAGCGGAATTTGGCCTATATCCAGGATGAATGGAAAAATGTGATCATTTTCAAGGAGGCTTCGCAGGGCTACGAAGACCAGCCCCCCATGATCCTTCAGGGCCATATGGATATGGTGGCGGTGAAAAAGCCGGATTGTCCCAGGGATATGGCGAAAGAGGGGCTTGCCCTGGGCGTCCGGGGTGACGATGTTTATGCGGAAGGCACCAGCCTGGGAGGGGACGACGGTATTGCGGTGGCCTATGGCCTGGCTCTGCTGGATTCCTCCGTCCTTCGGCACCCCAGGTTGGAAGTGGTGTTCACGGTGGATGAAGAGGTGGGCATGGACGGCGCCCGGGAGATTGATTTAAGTTCTTTGACCGGAAATCGCCTGCTGAACCTGGACTCTGAGGAAGAAGGAATCTTCCTGACCAGCTGTGCCGGAGGAGCCAGGGTGGATGCGGTTTTGCCAACGGAGTGGACCCGGATGGAGGGGATCGCCTACGAAGTCGTCGTGGATGGTCTGCAGGGAGGCCATTCCGGAGCGGAGATCCATAAAGAAAGAGGAAATTCCAACTGCCTGATGGGCCGGATCCTTTATCGCCTGACGGAACGGATGCAGGTAGGTATGGTGAGCCTCCAGGGGGGTCTGGCGGACAATGCCATTCCGGCATCCACCCGGGCCGTGCTGGTGGTGGATGCTTGTGACAGCGCCTTGTTTGCGGAGGTGGTGGATACGGTTTACGCCAAAGTGGCGGAGGAACTGGCTACCAGGGATCCGGAGGTGAAGGTTCATGTGCGGAGCCTGGGCAAGGATGAATATGCCTGTACCGCACCGGCGGCGACGAAGACCTGTGCGGATTATCTTTTCGCCCTGCCTGACGGGGTCCAGGCCATGAGCGCCGACGTTCCCGGCCTGGTGGAGACTTCTTTGAACCTGGGGATCCTTGCCCTGGGGGAAGAAGGGCTGAAGCTGAATATCTCCGTAAGAAGCTCCGTGGAAAGCGCCAAGCACGCCCTGATCGGGAAGCTGGCAGCCCTGGGCAGTCTGGCCGGGGGCAGCCAGAGCGTGCGGGGAGATTATCCGGGCTGGAAATACCGGGTACATTCTCCCCTGCGGGACAAGATGACGGCGCTTTACGTGAAAATGTACGGCAGGGAGCCCCAGGTGGAAGCCATTCATGCGGGATTGGAGTGCGGCCTCCTGGGAAGCAAGATCGAAGATCTGGACTGCGTGTCCATCGGGCCGAACATGAAAAACATCCATACTGCGGAGGAAACCCTGAGCATCAGTTCCGTGGCCCGGGTCTGGGAGTTTTTGGTAAAACTGTTGGAGGAGAGGGAAGAGTGACATGGGATTTGACAAGCAGAAAATAAAGCAGATCAGGAACCTGATGATATTGGGAGCGCTCTTGGTGCTGGCCCTTATTTACAGTGGCCAGATCTTCGGGGCGATAGGATTTTGCTTCGCCATTTTGGAACCGTTTTTGATCGGTGGAGTGATCGCTTTTGTGCTGAATCTGCCCATGAAATTGGTGGAGGAGAAGGCCTTGAAGCGTTGGAAGGGAAAGGCCGCCGATAAGTTAAAACGTCCCGTCAGCATGCTGGCGGCGATATTGGTCGTGGTATTGATATTGGCCCTGGTGTTTTTCACGGTGGTGCCCCAGATTACCCGCACCGTGGCGGCCCTGGGCAGCAACCTGCCTTCCTTTGCAGAGAAGTGCATTGACTGGCTGGATAGGCTTACGAAGAACTATCCCTGGATGCAGGAGGAAATCGACAAACTGCAGCGGACGGAGATAGATTGGCCCGCCATGGGCAGGAAAACCCTGGATTTCCTGAAAAACGGTCTTGGCGACGTGCTGTCCTCCACCGTCAGCGTGGCCAGCGGCATCATCGGGGGAATCATGGGAACTTTGGTTTCCTTGATTTTTGCCATTTATCTGCTGGGCCAGAAGGAAAAGCTGGCGGATCAGGGGCGGCGTCTGCTCAAGGCGTATTTGCCGGAGCGGGTTTATGCCGGAATCCTGCACGTGCTGGCTCTGTTGTATCGGAATTTCAGCAACTTTATCACGGGACAGTGCCTGGAAGCCGTGATCCTGGGAACTATGTTCGTGGTGGCCATGACCCTCTGCCGGATGCCCTATGCGGTGATGATCGGGGTGCTCATCGCTTTCACCGCCCTGATCCCCATCGTTGGGGCCTTTATCGGGTGTATCGTGGGGGCTTTCCTTATTTTGATCGAGAGTCCGATGAAAGCCCTGGCCTTCGTGATTCTCTTCCAGGTGCTGCAGCAGATCGAAGGCAACCTGATCTATCCCAGGGTGGTGGGCAATTCCGTGGGTCTTCCTGCCATCTGGGTACTGGCGGCGGTCAGCGTGGGCGGCAGCCTTTTCGGCGTCCCCGGGATGTTGACCTTCATTCCCCTGGTGTCCACCGTCTATGCCCTGCTCAGAGAGGACGTGAATCGGCGCAATGCCCGGAAAACCGGGAAGAGGAAGGCGTGAAAAATTGTTATAGTTCAGGGGCGCCATTCGCAAAGTCGTGCTTACGCACTTTCCGCTGCGTTGCAGCTTCCTTTGCTCATAATATGGCGCCCATCCACACGCTGAATCCGGATGAAAATTCGTGCAAGCACGATTTTCATCCAAATTTAGCGTTTGTCTGAACTGTAACGAAAAAAATCATTTTTCTGAAAAAAAGTGCTTGCTTTTTTCCTGAGTCTGCGATATAATCGTCTTTGTCGTCGGGGTGTGGCTCAGCTTGGTTAGAGCGCCGTCTTAGGGAGGC
>CANQPH010000067.1 GCA_947625675.1 uncultured Acetatifactor sp. | reverse complement strand
ATCCAGTTGACCAGATCGTATTTGTCTTTGAAATGATAATAGAAGCTCTTTCGATTCATATCGCACCGTTCGCATATTTGTGCGATCTGAATTTTATCGAAGGGCATTTCCTCCATAAGTTCCCGAAGCGCAGCGGCCAGCGCCCGTTTCGTAATATTGGAATCTGCCATCCTGTTTTCCTCCTTATTCAAACCGATTGTATCAGAGAACCTGCGTTTTTTCAACAGAATTCGTGAACTCCGCTTTGGACAGATAGCACTCTGTGTCCAAAAATGTAACGAAGTGCGTCCTGAGAGGAAAAATCCGACAGACGGACAGCTTTGGGCATTGAAATTTTATGATTCTCTCTGTAAAATGAGCGCATACAAAGCATATGGAGGTACTTGCCATGATATTTTATAACGCTGACAGACAAGATGTTCTGCAGGAATTTGGGTCCGACCCGGTCGTTGGCCTTACGGATAGCCAGGTGCAGGAGAAGTGCGGCCAATATGGCGAAAACCGGCTGCGCGCAAAGAAGAAAAAGAGTAATTGGGGCCGCTTTTTGGACCAATTCAAGGATGCAATGATCTTGATTCTGCTTGCTGCCGCCATGATATCTTTTATCATTGCCTGTGTCAACAGGGAACCAAAAGATTTCTTTGAACCGGCGCTGATCCTTCTGATCGTCGTTCTGAATGCCATCATGGGAGTACTGCAGGAGAGCAAGGCGGAAAAGGCTCTGGATGCGCTGAAAAATCTGTCCGCACCTCACGCAAGGGTGCTTCGTAACGGAATGGAGAAGGTCATTGACGCCGCTGAGCTTGTTCCCGGCGATATGATTCTTTTGGAAGCCGGGGATTTCATTCCCGCCGACGCACGTCTGATCCGCAGTGTCAGTCTGAAAAGTGAAGAATCCGCGCTGACCGGAGAATCTGTCCCTTCGGAGAAGGATGCGGAGGCCATTGTGGATGCGAAGGCACCGCTGGGCGACCGCCGCAACATGGTCTTCTCCGGATGCAGCATTACCTATGGCACTGCCACGGCGGTTGTCACGGCGACCGGCATGGATACGGAAATGGGCAGAATCGCCAACCTTTTGGAGGGCGAGGAAGATGAACAGACGCCCCTGCAAAAGAAGCTGGCGCAGCTTGGAAAGTATTTAGGCGTTTTGGCGCTGGCCGCCTGTGCGATCATCTTCGTCATCGGCATCATCAGCGGTATCCCCGCGTTGGAGATTTTTATGACTGCGGTTTCTCTGGCTGTGTCCGCGATACCGGAAGGGCTTCCCGCCATTGTGACCATCGTGCTTTCCATCGGCGTGCAGAGGATGGTCAAAAAGAATGCGATCATCCGCCGATTGCCTGCAGTAGAAACCCTCGGCAGCGCTTCCGTCATTTGCTCGGATAAGACCGGCACTCTGACGCAGAACCGCATGACGCTTGTAAAGGCGTATGCGGACGCAGGGCATCATATTGAGGATATCACCACCCAAAATTCCGATGATATCCGCACACTTCTTCAATACGGGACGCTATGCTCCAACGGTTCTGTCGTTTTTCACGGCAAGGAGGAACAGCACATTGGGGATCCCACGGAAACCGCCATTGTCCTTGCCGCACACAGGAACGGGATGCCCAAGGAGGAACTGAACCGTTCCTGCCCCCGTCTCGCAGAGATTCCTTTTGATTCCGACCGGAAGCTGATGACCACCGTCAACCGGATCAACGGGAAAAATATTGTGATCGTCAAAGGCGCTTTCGATGTCATGGAGTCACGCTGCATTGCGGGGGATCTGGATACGGCCCGGCAGATCAACACCGGCATGAGCAGCGATGCGCTTCGGGTTTTGGCCATTGCTTATAAAGAGATCGAAACCATCCCGGAGAATCCGACCGCAGAACAGTTGGAAAAGGGTCTGACGTTCCTCGGTCTCGTCGGTATGATCGACCCTCCCCGCCCGGAGGCAAAAGCGGCGGTTGAAACCTGCAAAAAAGCCGGCATCCGCCCTGTCATGATCACCGGCGACCATGTGGTGACGGCTTCTGCGATTGCAAAAGAATTGGGTATTCTCAAAAATGGAGACCTGGCTATTACCGGCCCGGAATTGGATGCAATGACGGACTCGGAACTGGATGCCCAGGTGGAACACATCAGCGTTTACGCCCGTGTTTCCCCGGAGAACAAGATCCGTATCGTCAAGGCGTGGCAGCGCAAGGGGCAGGTCGTTTCCATGACGGGGGACGGTGTGAACGATGCTCCCGCCCTGAAAGCTGCGGATATCGGCTGCGCAATGGGGATCACCGGCACGGACGTGGCAAAGGGAGCCGCCGATATGACTTTGACGGATGACAACTTCGCAACCATCGTTGATGCGGTTCGGGAAGGGCGCGGGATTTATGCGAATATCAAAAAGGTCGTGGGATTTCTGCTTGGAACCAATATCGGGGAGGTCATCACCGTGTTCGTCGCCATGTTGCTCTGGCACACGTCCCCGCTTCTCTCCATGCAGCTTTTGATGATCAACCTCGTCACGGACAGCCTGCCAGCCATTGCGTTAGGCATGGAGCCGGTGGAAAACGATGTAATGAGCCGCAAACCCAAGCCGAAGAATGAAGGGCTGTTTGCTCACGGATTCGGTGTGAGAATCATTCTGCAGGGAGTTCTGTTCGGAACGCTGTCGCTTCTTGCGTATTATTTCGGTGAACGCATAACGGGAACGACAGAAGGCGGACAAACACTGTCCTTTATGGTGCTGGCGCTTTCTCAGGTCGTACAGGCGTTCAATATGCGGTCGGATCACTCCCTGTTCAAGATCGGCCCGTTCAAAAATCATAATCTTGACTGGGCGGCACTTGCTTCGACGCTCCTTGTCGCTCTGGTGCTTTTCACGCCGATAAGGACGGCTTTTGGTCTCGTCATCCTGCCGTGGGGACTGTATCTTTTGGGTGTGGGTCTGATCCTGGTACCGGTTCTGGTCATGGAAATCTCCAAAGCCTGCGGTTTGATCAGGCATCATGGATAAGGTATTGAATGACAGGGCTGGCAGCCATCGGAAATTATTGCACATCGCGGATTCATGATCAGTCGATACGCTTTCCACAGAACCGACAATGCTCGCCCGCCTTGGTGGTGCCTAATTGTTTTCCGCAATGAGGACATTTATTGAAAAGGCGAGTTATCATAAGGCCGGAAAATGCAAATAGGATACCAATTATTAACATGACAACATTGGAATAACCCAATATCGCAATAATCACCCCAGCCCACAAAAGAGCGTCTCTTAATTTTTGTGCTGTTTTAAACGTCATAGGAACCTCTCCTTTCTTAGCTGGCGGCAGGAAACTGCAACAGATATAAATCTTCCTCATGAGCTGTGCTTCCGCATGTACTCCACCGTTTTGTGGAGCGTGTCCCCTTGATAGATCTGGTCCAGGTGCCCTGCGAAATCGAGATGATAGCGGTTTTGCAGGGCATCCAGCATCTCCTTCAATTCTTCTTCCCGGCGTTCTTTGGTATCCGTCAAAAAGTCTTCCAGGGTGAGCTGCCTGCCGTCTTCGCTGGATAAATGATAAATGCTGGCGCCGACCAGGCGGACAGGCCGCTTTTCCACGCCCTCCAACAGCCGGACGGCTTCCTGCCAGATCGTGACGGCGGAGTCGCAGCCGGGCGTCAGCCGGGAGCGGGTGATTCCCTTCATGTCGAAATAAGTGAGCTTCAAAGTCACGCCGTT
The DNA here is from genome assembly GCA_947625675.1 of uncultured Acetatifactor sp. Lineage (GTDB taxonomy): Bacteria > Bacillota > Clostridia > Lachnospirales > Lachnospiraceae > Acetatifactor. The sequence continues at coordinate 10,752 of CANQPH010000067.1, read as the reverse complement.
CCCGTACAGACCGTAGCGTTTGGCCCTGTGCTCCACGCACAGGGCGAGCAGGACCAGCACGTCCTTCAACAGTTCGTAGTTGTCCACGTCCTCCTGAAACGTGACCTCCCGGCCGATGGACTTCGCATCCTGGGGGCGATAGGGCGTGACCTTCCGTTCATCGATCCCGAAGGCCAGCTGGACGATCCATCGTCCCTGTTTTCCCAGGAGGCGGATGACCGTGTCCTGTTTTTCCCGGATGTCCCGGACGGTCCGTATCCCGGAGGCGTAGAGCTTCCTGGCCGTCATTTCCCCCACGGTGTAAAGGGCCCGCACGTCCCGGTCCATCATCAGGTTCACGAAATCCTGGGCCGTGGGGATCTCGAAATAGCCGTCAGGCTTTTTTTCTTCGCTGGCCGTCTTGGCGGCTGTCTTGGAATAGGCCACGCCCACGGAGCAGGTGAGCCCGACCTCGTCTCTGATGCGCTGCTTGATCGTCCGGGCGATCCGTCTCGCCCCCTCCAAATCTCCCGCCTGCTGCGTCACGTCCAGGTACACTTCGTCGAGGGCCACGGCTTCGGCGGCGGAGGCATAGGCGTCCCAGATCTGGTGAAGCTGTCCGGAAACCGCCTTGTATTTGTCCATGTCCGGGTGTTTGTAGATGCCGTTGGGGCAGCGCCTATAGGCTTCTTTGATGTTCATGGCGGAGTGGACGCCGTATTTTCGGGCCTCGTAGCTGCAGGTGGACACCACGCCCCGTTCTCTCGGCAGGGAGCCGATGATCAGCGGCTTTCCCCGAAGGGAGGGGTCGTCCCGCATTTCCACGGAGGCGAAGAAAGCGTCCATGTCCACGTGAATGATGATCTGATTCAAATTTTTCCCACCTCATTTTTCACAAGGGTTCAGGTAAATTATAAAACAAGGAAGAGGAAATTTCAATGGAATAAAATTCTCTCTTTGGTGCGCCATGGCGTGACTGCTGATGATGAAAAAAGATTGTTATTTTAGAAGAATTGTGTTATCTTATAACAAAAGGGAGAATTGAATTTGATTTAGGTGTCCTGCGAAAATTGAATGGGAGTGTGATAGATTCTCATGGAAAGGTACATTTATTACTCTGGACAGAGAAACTGGAGTATGGAAGATTACGATTATCTAAATAGTTTTTTAAATAAAATTTTTCTTTATAGAGACAGGGAAGAGTATAGGTACCGAATAGCGCATATGAATCTTTATGCGATGGCGCATACCACTAAGGCAATGATAAGGGCGATTCTGGAAACCTATGGAATATTGGATATTGTGACACAAGAGAATCAAAATCTGAAAGGTATCAAGGAAATTCTACCATTAAAAAATCCTTTGTATTTGACCGATGAACCGACACATTTATTTGAATTTTATGAAAGGATGAATATCATCTTATGAAAATATGCAATTACGATGATTTTATTTCTCTTTTGAAAGAATTAGATGAACTGTTGGCCGAGAAAGACATGAGCATAGATGTAAAAGCGATTGGCGGATTTGCAATGATATATTGGGCGAGACAATATAACGAAAAATCCAGATCGTCTTCGAGAGATATAGATAGCCTGTCAAAATTACCGGAAGAAGCTGTCAAGTGTATTGCCTTAGTTGGGAAGAAGCATCAAATCGATGAGAACTGGTTAAATAATGACTGGCTTGTGGCCAAGAATGAAAAAGAGGAGTTAGAATATTTCGCCGAGTGGAAACGTATAGAGACCGAAACTTTCAAGAATATAAATTTATATATTATTGACATCGAGACACTGTTTTTCTTTAAAATGAGAGCGCTTGATGACAAAATATCAAGGGCGGAAGAACCACCGAGAATTCAAGATATAAGGGACGTTTATCTAATATTGAAGATAATGGATGAACATGATATATATTGTGTCAAGAATGTCAAAATGAATAAATGTATTGAATATTTTCCGCAAGCCAGGGATTTTATGGCTGGCAGGGAGCCTTAAACTTTTTTAATCAGTGGGTAACTCTGGTCCGAGCGGACGGGGATTTGAGAATAAAGGGATATCAAAAGTGATCTTTGGAGGGGAGGCGCCGGAATGAAGGGAACCATGACGTGCAAGGAATTTGAAAAACAGATTCCGAATTTCGTTGAAAAAAAACTGGATTACTGGGCCTTGAAGCGCTTCAAGGGGCACTATGACTCCTGTCCCGAGTGTCAGGAAGAGCTGGCCATCCAGTACCTGGTGTTCGAGGGGCTGAACCGGCTGGAAAAGGGGGAGGCTTTTGACCTGCAGAACGAGCTGAACCGGCGGATCCAGGAAGCGGGGCGGCAGGTGGAGAAGGACGACAACCTTCTGAACCTGGGGACCATGCTGGAGACGGTGGCCATGGCAGCCGTGGCGATCCTGGCGTTGTGGATCCTTCTGCACTGAAGCCCGGGAGCGATCCGTTTGGAAGTGGATTGTTTGGCAGCGATCCGCCTGAAACCGATGAAAATATGGGAGGTTTGAGATGAGCGAGAAACTGGTTTTGATCGATGGACACAGCATTCTGAACCGGGCCTTTTACGGGGTGCCGGATTTGAGCAATGCCCAGGGACTGCATACCAACGCCATCTATGGTTTTTTAAATATTCTGTTCAAAATTCTGGATGAGGAAAAGCCGGAATATCTGGCGGTGGCCTTCGATGTTCATGCGCCGACTTTCCGCCATGAGATTTATGAGGCCTACAAGGGCACCAGGAAGCCTATGCCGGAGGAGCTGCGGCAGCAGGTGCCGGTGATGAAGGAAGTCCTGAAGGCCATGGGCGTGGTGATCATGGAGCAGGCCGGTCTGGAAGCGGACGATATCCTGGGAACCCTGGCGAAGAAGGCGGAAGCGGCGGGCAGGGAGGTCTCCCTTGTGTCCGGGGACCGGGATCTTTTGCAGATCGCTTCGGAGCATATCAAGATCCGCATTCCCAAGACCAGGCAGGGAAGAACGGAGATCGAGGATTATTATGCCGCCGACGTACAGGCGGCCTATCAGGTGACGCCCGCCCAGTTCATCGAGCTCAAGGCCCTGATGGGGGATGCTTCCGACAATATTCCCGGGGTGCCGAAGATCGGGGAGAAGACCGCCATTTCTCTGATGGTGGAATTCGGCTCCCTGGACAATATCTACGCCCACCTGGAGGAGATCGGCAAGAAGAGCATCCGGGAGACTCTGGCGGCCAACCGGGATCTGGCGGATCTGAGCAAGGTGCTGGCTGCTATCAAGACGGACTGCGAGCTGGAATTGGATTATGAGACAGCGAAAGCGGAAGGTTTTTTCACCCCGGAAGCCTATGCCCTGTTTAAACAGTTGGAATTCAAAAACATGCTGAGCCGCTTTGAGGAAAACCAGGCTCCCGTGAGCCAGGTGACGGATACCTTCCGGGAGCTGCGCAGCGAGGAAGAGTTGATCGAGAAGCTGCGGCAGGAGGCGGCGGAAGGTTTCACCCCGCAGGGCGGCGTCCAAACCCAGTCCTGGAAGGGGCTGTGGCTGGCATTGGAGCAGGGAAGACTCTGGGCGGCGGCATTGTCCCTGACCGAGGAAGAGACTTACTTTTATTGGGTGGGCGGAAAAGAAACGGAAGAGGTGTCTGAGGCCCTCCGAGAGGCCCTGCTTAAGTTTTCTCGGGAGGCCAGGATCGCTGTTTTTGATATCAAGAAGCAGTATGCTTACCTGGATTGGGAGGACACTGACCGTTATTTTGACGTGCTCATCGGGGCCTATCTGTTGAATCCCCTGAAAAATGATTATGACATCGAGGCCATTGCCAACGAGTACCTGGGCCTGATGATTCCCGGCTATAAGGAGACTTTTGGAAAGGCCTCCCTGAAGGAAGCCTGGGAAAGCAAGCCCCGAGAGTTGAAGGAATATTTTTGCTATGGAGCCTACGTGGCCAGGAAGGCGGCGGGAAAGCTTGCGGAGCGCCTGCGGGAGACCGGCATGGAGGCGTTGATGAGGGAAATCGAGATGCCCCTGTCCCTGGTGCTCTATGACATGGAGCGGGAAGGGGTGGAGGTGAAGCCCGATGAATTGAAGGCTTACGGGGATGCGCTGGTGGAGCGGATTCAGGAGCTGGAGGCCTCCATCCATGAGCAGGCGGGGGAGGAGTTCAACATCAATTCTCCCAAGCAGCTGGGCGAGATTCTTTTTGAAAAAATGCACATCAAGGGCGGCAAAAAGACCAAGACCGGGTATTCCACCGCCGCAGACGTGCTGGAGCGGCTGGCCCCGGATTATCCCATTGTCGGAGACATCCTGGAATACCGGGGGCTGACCAAATTGAAGTCCACCTATGCCGACGGGCTGGCGGCCTACATCGGGCCGGATCGCCGGATCCACACCAGCTTCAACCAGACCATCACCGCCACTGGCCGTATCAGTTCCACGGAGCCCAACCTCCAGAATATTCCCATGCGGATGGAGCTGGGCCGCCGGATCCGGAAGGTCTTCGTGCCCCGGGAAGGATGCGAATTCATGGATGCGGATTATTCTCAGATCGAGCTGCGGGTCCTGGCCCATATGTCCGGGGACGAGCAGCTGATCGAGGCCTATCACATGGATCAGGACATCCATCGGATCACGGCCTCCAAGGTGTTCCACACGCCTTTTGAAGAGGTGACGGATCTGCAGAGGCGCAACGCCAAGGCGGTGAATTTCGGCATCGTTTACGGCATCAGTTCCTTTGGTTTAAGCCAGGATCTGAGCATCAGCAAAAAGGAAGCGGCGGACTATATCGAGCAGTATTTTGCCACCTATCCCAAGGTGAAAGAGTTCCTGGACAGGCAGGTGGCGGAGGCCAAGGAAAAGGGGTATGTGACCACCATGTTCGGCAGGAGGCGTCCGGTGCCGGAGTTGTCTTCCTCCAATTTCATGCAGCGTTCCTTCGGGGAGCGTGTGGCCATGAATTCTCCCATCCAGGGCACGGCGGCGGACATCATCAAGATCGCCATGATTCGTGTCTGGAAGGCCCTGCGGGAGGCAAAGCTTCGTTCCAGGCTGATCCTGCAGGTTCATGACGAGCTGCTGATCGAAACCTATGTGGAGGAAGAGGAGCAGGTGCGGCAGATCCTGCGGGACAATATGCGTTCGGCGGCGGATCTGAAGGTGACCCTGGAGGTGGATCTGCACACGGGGGAGAACTGGTACCAGGCCAAGTAAAATATCTTGGCCGCAAGTAATCTTGGGTTGCAAATGAAAACATTGTGGAGGAAAACATTATGAGCGAAAATACTATAGAGGAAAGGGTTCCTACAGCCGAAATCAGCGACAGCATCCCGGTCAAATATACCAGCCTTCAGCTGAAGGAAGCCGGAACCATCGAGAAGATCACTTATACATCCTATGATTATTTCGGGGACGGGGCCGAAGTCACCAAGGAAGCCAATGTTTATCTTCCTTATGGTTATGACGAGAGCAAGAAATATGACGTCCTGTATCTGATGCACGGCATCGGCGGGGACGAGAACGAGTGGGGGATGACGGGAATCAATTCCCGGGTGAAGATCATCATGGACAATCTGGCTTATTTCGGTGATATCCGTCCCTTTATCGTGGTCACGCCCAACGGCCGTTCCGCTGCAAATCATGCTGCCAACGGTTCGGATTATCATTCTTTTTACTGTTTCGGCCAGGAGCTTCGGAATGATCTGATCCCCTATATTGAGGCGCATTACAGCATCTACGGAGAGAAGGATTCCGAGGATTACGAACTGTCCGGCTCCAGGGATCACCGGGCTATGGCCGGGCTTTCCATGGGCGGCATGCAGACCATCAATATCGGCATCGGGGAATGCGTGGATTTGTTCAGTTATTTCGGGGCGTTTTCCGCCGCCCCCACCAGCAACACCGCTGCCAAGACCGCAGAGATTTTGGAGGGGAATGAGCTTCCCATCCACTATTTTTACAACATCTGCGGGACGGAGGACGGCATCGCCTATGCCAGCGCCTCCGCTGCCGCTAAGAAGCTTCCGGAGGTTTGTGATCAATTTGCGGAAGGAGAGAATTTCCTGTGGCAGGAGCTTCCCGGAGGCCATGATTTCAACATTTGGTACCTGGGATTTTATAACTTTGCCCAGATCGCCTTCCGGTAAAATCCTGTCCGAATTGTATTCCTTGGAAGTTCGCTCCTATCGTTTTGGGACGGCACTTTGCCCGGAACTTTTCGGCAGGTCTTGAGAAAGGGAATAAGAGTCTGGAGCTTGGAAGAAATTTGGAAGGGGAAATTGAGGCGGCCTAGCCAGAGGGAAAAGTCGAAAAGGGATGAAGATTGAGGGGAAAGTTGGAAGGGATAAAGATTGATGAGATTGATCGGGATCACCGGCGGAGTGGGAGCCGGGAAATCGGAGATTCTCGCCTACATAGGCAGACATTATAAGTGTGAGATTTATCTGGCGGATCAGGTGGCCAACGAGGTGAAGGAGCCGGGGCAGCCTTGCTATGCGCAGCTGGTGGAGCTGCTGGGCCCTGGGATCCTGGCCCCTGACGGAAAGCTGGATCGGGCGGCCATGGCCGCCCGGATTTTCGGAGACCGGGAGCTGCTGCAGAAGGTCAACGGCCTGATTCATCCTGCGGTGAAGACCTATCTGTTGGAGAAGATAGCGCTGGCGAGAAGGAACCCGGAGGTGGAGCTTTTTTTCATCGAGGCGGCCCTTCTGATCGAGGCCGGTTATGGGGAAATCGTGGACGAAATGTGGTACGTCCATGCCGGGGAAGAGGTGCGCAGGAAGCGCCTGATGGAGTCTCGGGGATATGATGAAAGCCGTATCCGCCAGACCATGGAAAACCAGTTGTCGGAACGGCTTTTCCGGGAAAAAAGCGACTTCGTCCTGGATAATTCGGGAAGCCTGGAGGAGTGTCTGAGACAGGTGGATGAACGGCTGGCCGGGTATACCAGAGTCTGATAATAGTTTTTTTATAAAATAGGATGAAAACGAACCGGAAGGCCAGGCGAGGGGGAGCGAAGAGGAGCCTTCCGGATAGGAGAGTTGGATGAGATTATGTAGCATTGCCAGCGGAAGCAGCGGCAACTGTATTTACGTGGGATCGGAGGCCGCCCATCTGCTGGTGGACGCAGGCATCAGCGGGAAAAAGACGGAATGCGGCCTGAATGAGCTGGGACTTTCCGGGCGGGATTTGGACGGCATCCTCATCACCCATGAGCATGCGGATCATATCAGCGGCCTGGGGGTGCTGGTCAGGAAGCTGGAGGTGCCGGTCTATGCTACGGCTGGAACCTTGCGGGCCCTCCGGGGAGCCGGCGTCCTGGGCAGCGTGGATCCCGGGCTTTTGCGGGAGGTGCGGGCGGATCAAAAATTTGTGATCAAGGACCTGACGGTGAATCCCATGACGATTTCCCATGATGCGGCGGAACCGGTGGCTTACCGGATTTCTTACGGAAACAAGCGGGTTGCCATCTGCACCGACCTGGGCGTTTACAACGATTACACGGTGGAATGCCTGAAAGGGATGGACGCCCTTCTGATGGAGGCCAATCATGACGTACACATGCTGGAGGTCGGGCCTTATCCCTATCCCTTGAAGCGCCGGATCCTTGGCCCAAAGGGGCATCTTTCCAATGAAAATTCCGGCAAACTCTTGAGCCGCATCGTCCACGACGGCCTCCAGACCATTCTGCTGGGCCATTTGTCCAAGGAAAACAATCTGCCGGAGCTGGCCTATGAGGCGGTGCGCATGGAGATCACCATGGGAGACAATCCCTATAATGCTAATGATTTCCGCCTGATGGTGGCCAAGAGGGACGTGATCTCCCCGGCGGTGGAGATATTGTGAGAACACCAAAGTTGATGGTCTATTGAATTGAGAAAGTCATGCCGGTAAAATTTATCGGGTTGAGATTTCAGAATCTGTCGGGTTTAAAATTGAAAATCTATCGGGTTGGAAATAGAGAATTTATTGGAATGTACAGGAGGTTTTTTATGAAAAGAGTGATTATTACCGTGGTGGGAAAGGATACCGTGGGGATCATCGCCCGGGTGTGCACCTATCTGGCGTCGAAGAATATCAATATCCTGGAGATTTCCCAGACCATCGTGCAGGGATATTTCAATATGATGATGATCGTGGACACGGCGGCTTCTTCCAGACATTTTGCGGACATGGCCGGAGATCTTGAGGCCCTGGGGGAGGAGATCGGCGTGATCATCCATTGTCAGAAGGAGGAAATCTTCGATAAGATGCACAGAATCTGAGGGAAATCCTGGCAGGAGCACAGGGAGCTTCAGGAAAAATCTCTGGGCAGAGCGCAGGGAACCTGAGGAGGAAATCTTCCACAGAACGTGCAGAATCGGGAGGAATTTGGGAAACATGATTAATTTTCTGGAAGTCAGCGAGACCAATGAGATGATCGAAAAGGAGCATCTGGATGTGCGGACCATCACCCTGGGCATCAGCCTGTTGGACTGCATCGATTCGGATCTGGAGACGCTGAAGGGCAAGATTTATGCGAAAATATATGAGGCGGCCAAAGACCTGGTGAGCACCGGGGAGAAGATCGCCCATGAATACGGGATTCCCATTATCAACAAGAGGATTTCCGTGACACCCATGGCGCTGGTGGGCGGGGCGGCCTGCCGGACGGAGGAGGATTTCGCCTCACTGGCGGAAACGCTGGACAAAGTGGCAGAGGAAGTGGGAGTAAACTTCATCGGCGGTTATTCCGCCCTGGTGAGCAAGGGCATGACCCCGGCGGAGGAGCTTTTGATCCGTTCCATTCCCTTGGCCCTGTCCCGGACGGAGCGGGTCTGCAGCTCTGTCAACGTGGGCTCCACCCGCACCGGCATCAACATGGATGCGGTGAAGCTGTTGGGAGAAGTGGTGAAGGAGACCGCCGAATGCACCAGGGAGAGGGATTCCCTGGGCTGCGCCAAGCTGGTGGTGTTCTGCAATGCGCCGGACGACAATCCTTTTATGGCTGGAGCTTTTCACGGCGTGACGGAGAGCGACAAGGTGATCAACGTGGGGGTCAGCGGCCCCGGTGTGGTGAAGACCGCCCTGGAAAAGGTGCGGGGAGAGAATTTTGAAGTGCTGTGCGAGACCATCAAGAGAACCGCCTTCAAGGTGACCCGGGTGGGGCAGCTGGTGGCCCAGGAGGCTTCCAAGCTGTTGAACGTGCCCTTTGGCATCGTGGATTTGTCCCTGGCCCCCACCCCGGCCATCGGGGACAGCGTGGCGGACATTTTGTGCGAGATGGGTCTGGAATATGCGGGGGCGCCCGGGACCACGGCGGCCCTGGCGGTGCTCAACGATCAGGTGAAAAAAGGCGGCGTCATGGCTTCCTCCTTCGTGGGGGGCCTGAGCGGGGCCTTCATCCCGGTCAGCGAGGACCAGGGGATGATCGATGCGGTGGCTGCCGGGGCCCTCACCCTGGAAAAGCTGGAAGCCATGACCTGCGTCTGTTCCGTGGGCCTGGACATGATCGCCATCCCCGGGGACACCAAGGCCACCACCATCTCCGGCATCCTGGCGGATGAAATGGCCATCGGCATGGTGAACCAGAAAACCACGGCGGTGAGGGTCATTCCCGTCATCGGCAAGGGCGTGGGGGATACGGTGGAGTTCGGCGGACTTTTGGGCCATGCGCCCATCATGCCGGTGAATCCTTTTTCCTGCGACGCCTTTATCAACCGGGGCGGCAGGATCCCGGCACCCATTCACAGTTTTAAAAACTAAGAGGGAAAAAACGAGTTTTTAAAAGTTGAGCTAGAGAAACGAGTTTGAAAAAAAGTTTAAAAAGAAAGTTTAAAAAGAAAGTCTAAAAATAAAGTTAAAAAAAGTTTGAAAAGTAGAGTTTCAAGGATTAAGAGGGAACCGTTATGAAGATTACGAGGGTGGTCGGGACGGCCCAGGGCGTCGATCAAGGGTCCGGCTGCATGGTCGAAAAGGATTTCGTGCCGGACGAGGTGATCTGGCAGGAGTGCAGCCAGCCCATCGATTTCCGCAGGGAACCGGGCCTTGTTTTTCTGCGTCAGGAGGGCTGGGAACTGATTCCCAGGGATTTCCTGGGGCTCCGCATCGGGGGCAGCGCTGAGATCGTGACCCGCAAGACCGTGGACGGGGAACGGGCTTTCGTGGAAAAAGGGGAGGAGGTCTGCGTCGGACATGGCTTCGAGGGAAAGCTTGTTTTTTCCATAGGGCCCGAGGAGCGGATTCTGGGACTGGGTCAGCATGAGGACGGGGTGGCCAATTATCGGGATTGTACGCAGTATCTCTACCAGAACAACATGCAGATTCCCATGCCGGTCTTGGTATCCACCCATGGATACGCCGTGCTGTTGGATGGGGACTGCATGATGATTTATGAAGAACGGGGAAACAGGATCACGGTGCAGTTTGATGCGGTGGAACAGATCTCTTACTACGTCATAGAGGGAGCTTCCCTGCAAGAAGTGGAGAAGGGAATCCGGAAAATCACGGGAAAAGCGCCTCTTCTGCCTCTGTGGGCCTATGGCTATGTGCAGTCCAAGGAGAGGTATTGTTCCCAGGAGGAGCTGCTTCAGGTGGCGGAAGAGTTTGAAAAGCGGGACATTCCCCTGTCCTGCCTCGTGCAGGACTGGCAGACCTGGGAAGAAGGAAAATGGGGGGACAAGCATCTGGACAAGACCCGTTATCCGGATTGGAAGGGAGCCGTGGAGAAGCTGCATGACGAAGGGATCGGAGTCATGTTTTCCGTGTGGCCCAATGTCAGTCAGGGTTGCAGGGATCATCAGGAAATGCTGGAGGCGGGGAAGC
>CANQPH010000066.1 GCA_947625675.1 uncultured Acetatifactor sp. | reverse complement strand
AAGATTGGAAATAGCCGAACGGCTATTTCCAATCTCGGGATTTGTGCTGCCGCACAAAGTCCCCTAAATTCAAATGCCGCCTGATCGGCGGCAGAATGCGAGGTAAGAGGAGAGTGTGCGATGAAGTTATTATCCATTGCGGTTCCGTGTTATAATTCGGAAGCCTATATGAGCAAGTGTATTGATTCCTTACTGGTGGGAGGGGAGGACGTGGAGATCCTGATCGTGGATGACGGTTCTGCGGCGGATCGGACGGCGGAAATCGCCGACGAGTACGAGGCCCAGTTCCCCACCATCGTGAAAGCCATCCACAAGGAGAATGGAGGGCACGGTTCCGCCGTCAACGCCGGGATCGCCAATGCCAGCGGCCTGTATTTCAAGGTGGTGGACAGCGACGACTGGGTGAAGCAGGAGGCTTATCTGAAGATTCTCGAGACCCTGCGGGAAATGGTGAAGGACGGGCAGGTTCTGGACATGCTGGTGAGCAATTTCGTCTATGACAAAGAGGGCGAGAGGCGCAAAAAGGTCATGCATTACCGCCACATTTTGCCTCAGGACATGGTTTTCACCTGGAAGGACTGCCACCATTTTTTAAAAGGACATTATATCCTGATGCATTCCGTGATCTTCCGGACCAGGATCCTGCGGGACTGCGGCATTCATCTGCCGGAGCACACTTTTTATGTGGACAATCTGTATGTGTATGAGCCCCTGCCTTACGTGAAAAATATTTATTATCTGGACGTGAATTTCTACCGGTACTATATCGGGAGGGAGGGCCAGTCGGTAAACGAGAGCGTGATGATTTCCAGGATCGACCAGCAGCTGAAGGTGAACAAGCTGATGATCGACTATTTGGTGGATCATAAGGCGGAAATCCTGAAAAATAAGAGATTATATCAGTATATGTACAATTATCTGGAAATCATCATGACCGTGTCCTCTTCCCTGCTGACCCGTTCCGGTACCCCGGAGCATTTGGAGCTGAAAAAGGATCTTTGGAGGTATTTGAAAGGAAAGGATAGGGGACTGTACCGCCGGATGCGGAACGGCGTCATGGGGAGTTTCATGAATCTTCCCGGCAGAGGCGGTCGGAAGATCACCGTGGAAGGATACCGGATCTGCCAGAAAATCTTCAAGTTTAACTGATCGTCAGACGTTTGCGCCGCCGGCCGCCTGTTCGCACAGGCTGTCGGCGGCACTTACTTGATACATTCTTTGTAGGAAACGAATTCTATAATTTGAAGAAGGTGCCCAGGATGCTTCGTCCCAGGGAGGCCCCCAGGTTGCCGCCCAGCTTCTTGCCGAAGCTTCCGCCCACCTGCTTGCCCAGGTTGTTGCCCAGCTCCCGGCCGATAGTGCCTGCGGCGGTGCTGGCCACGCTCTTGACGCCGGAGGAAACCGCCCGCTTGCGCCTTTCCGCCTCTCGGGCCTCTTCCTTCGCCTTGCGCTCGGCCTCCTTGGCCGCTTCCCTGGCTTTGCGTTCGGCTTCCTTGGCCGCTTCCTTCGCTTCCCGTTCCGCTTCCTTCTGGGCCAGTTTCGCCTCGGCCTCCTTTTGTTTGGCTTCCGCTTCCTCCTGCTTCTGCCTTTCTGCGGCCAGGGCGTTTTCCTTGCCTAGGCGCACCAGGAATTCATAGGCGGAATCCCGATCCACCATGTTGGAATATCTCAGGTAGAGGTTGTCCATTTTCACAGCCTGCTGTTTTTCCTCGTCGGAGATGGGCCCCATCAGGCTCTGGGGCGGCAGAATCCTGCATCTCTGGACGACGCCGGGGATCCCGCCCTCGTCCAGGACGGACACCAGGGCTTCTCCCGTGCCCAGCTCCGTCAGTGCCTGGCGGGTGTTGAAGGCCGGGTTGGAGCGGAAGGAATCGGCGGCGGTCTTGATGGCCTTTTCATCGCTGGGAGTATAGGCCCGGAGAGCGTGCTGGATCTTGTTGCCCAGCTGGCTCAAGACCCCGTCCGGAATGTCCCGGGGATTCTGGGTGATAAAGTAGATTCCCACGCCCTTGGAGCGGATCAGCTTTACCACCTGTTCAATCTTCTCTTCCAGGGCCTTGGAGATGTCTTTGAACAGAAGATGGGCTTCATCGAAGAAAAACACCATCCTGGGCTTTTCCTGATCTCCGATTTCCGGCAGAATCTCAAACAGTTCCGACATCATCCACAGCAGAAAGGCGGAATACAGGGTGCCGTTGTTGATGAGCTCCCGGCAGTCCAGAATATTGATATTGCCCCTGCCGCCCATGCCGGTGGCGAACCAGTCGCTGATGTTCAGGGCGGGCTCTGCGAAAAACTGATCGCCGCCCTGGGCTTCCAGGGCCACCACATGTCTTACGATGGCGCTGACGCTCTGTTTGGAGATGTTGCCGTATTCCAAGGAGAGCTCCTGGCTGTTTTCCCCGATGTACTGCAGCATGGCCTTCAGGTCCTTGGTGTCGATCAAAAGGAGTTCCTGGTCATCCGCAATTTTGAAAAGCACCGTGAGAATGTCGGCCTGGGTGGCGTTCAGATCCATCAGCTTGGCCAGAAGGATCGGCCCCATTTCGGAAACAGTGGTGCGAAGGGGGATTCCCATTTTGCCGTAGATGTCCCAGAATACGGAAGGATAGGACTGATAGCGGAAACCGCAGTCCGCCAGGCCGAACCGGGCGATGCGCTTCTGCATGTCCTCCGAGTCCGTTCCGGGGCGGCACATGCCGGACAGATCTCCCTTCACGTCCGCCAGAAAGACGGGAACGCCAGCGTCGCTGAAAGATTCCGCCAGGACTTTCAGCGTGACGGTCTTGCCGGTGCCGGTGGCTCCAGCGATCAGGCCGTGTCTGTTGGCCATCTTGGGCAAAATGCAGATTTTCTCTCCTTCCGCATCCCCTATCCAGATTTTGTTCTGATAATACATAAATTTCCTCCTGTATGAATGTTCATTTTGTGCGGCTTCCTATGCCGCCGGTTCGCAGTTTCCTGTCTTCTATTTTACTAGATTGCAGGGATTTATCAAGATTTATTTCGGAAAAATTGACCGAAAGGCGCTCTGAAACGTGTATAAAGTGAAAGGAGGGGTGCCAAATGAAACCTTCATCAGTGCGGCCGACTGATGGCGCGGAAAAAATGTTACAGACCTATGGCAATCTGTTGTTTCGGTTGTGCCTGATCCTGTTGGGCAGCGAGGCGGATGCGGAGGACGCCGTCCAGGAGACGATGCTCAAGTACCTGCAGAAGGCCCCGGTCTTTGAAAGCGCAGAGCATGAAAAAGCGTGGCTGATCACCACTGCCAAAAACAAATGCCGGGACATGCTGCGGTTCCGGGCGAGACATCCCCAGATCCCCCTGGAAGAAGCGCCGAATCTCTGGGATGGACAGGATGCCCGGGATGGACGGGATATGCAGGAATGGCGGGTGCAGAGGGATCTGGGACGGCGGGTGCAGAAGGATGCCGGAATTTTGGATGGTGCGCAAATCCCGGGCCCGGAGTCTGCGGACAGCCGGATCCTGGAAGCGCTTTGTTCCCTGCCGGAGAAGTTCCGCATCGTTCTTACCCTGTATTATGTGGAAGAAATCGGGATTTCGGAAATCGCCGGAATCATCCGGAGAACCCCGTCGGCGGTCAAAATGCGTCTGCAGAAGGGGCGGAAGCTGTTGGAAGAAAAATATCGAGAGGAGTATTTGTAAGGAGGAATATTTGTAAGATGGAGATGGAGAAAATGATGAGAAGTCTAAAGAAAATCGAAATGCCGGAAGGGATGCGGGAGCGCATCCTGGAGAAGTGCCGTCTGGAAGCGGCGGGAGGCGTCAAAATAGCGGCAGAAGATGGCAGGGCTGGAATGGCAGGAAGCGGCAAAGCTGTAGCGATGCGAAGTGGTAAGGCTGCGGCGGCAGGAAGCCGTATGGTTGCGATGAGAAACGGCATGGCCGCAATAGTGGGAAGCGGCAAAGCTGCGGCAGCGGGAGGCGTTGGAAGGAAAGAGGTTGCTGCGAAGAGATTTGCCAGGCCCGGCATGGGGGCGCTTGCCGCCGCAGCGGTTCTTTGCCTGTGCTTCACCCTGGGCGCCGCAGCAGCAGTTCGGGAGGGCTATTTCAAGAATATTGTCAGTTTATTCGGAGCCGTTACCGGCACGCAGTACGAACAGGCCACGGAAGAGCTGGGTATTTCCGCAATTTATCGGGATCATACAGTGTTGGTGGACGTCACCATGCTCTATCCCGATAAATTCCCCTATAGAGAGGCGGAGGAACTGGGACTTGACAGCTATCGAATTCTGGACGGGGCCGGAAAGGTTGTTTTGAAGGGCAGCCCCACGGAATTGTTCGAGGTGACGGGAAACCATGCGGAGGCGGAGATCCCTCTGGAAAACCTGGCGCCCGGGGTCTACAGGCTGGAGGTTACGTCTCTCGTATTCGGCGCAAAAGCGGATCAGCCCCTCTGCGTATCCGGCGGCTGGGAGTGTGCTTTTATGGTGGAATGAGCTGAAAATTTCTATTGACAAATCCCGGCGGATACCTTATACTCTGGTCATAACATTTGAAAACCGCAAAGGCAAGGAAAAGAAGAGTAGGAATGAAAGGAAGTTACAGAGAGTCCCGGCGGGTGGAAAGGGATGCGGAGGTTCGTTCCGAACATGGTCTTGGAGCTGCGTACCGACTAGAGCGATAGAGGAAAAGAATGCTGACAAAAGCTTTTTTCAGGCGCTTTATAGGCTGCGACGGGAGCGCCCGTTATAGCGACGGACTATCGGCAGGAGAACGGAGAAACCGTTTCAAAGGCCCGTAGTCGCAGAGGTTTCTGCTGTGAGGCAGGAACGAATTTGAGGTGGTAACACGAAGCGGATATGGGTTTCCGGCGGAGCCGGAGACGTTGCGGGAAGCTTTCGTCCTCGAAGAATCATTCGGGGACGGAGGCTTTTTTTGTCCCCTTTTACAAGGAGGAAGATTGAGAAATAAGCTCGATAGCTTATTTTTCAATCGGCTATTTGTGCCGGAGCGTCACAAATAGCCCTGTTGGCAGATGAGAAATCGCATTCGCGAATTTCCCATCGCCGTCGTCGCATAAACGCTCCGGAATGGAGATTAGTATGTGCAGAAAAGTAATGATCGGCGGGGCCTGGCCTTATGCCAACGGTTCCCTTCATATCGGCCATCTGGCGGGGCTTTTGCCGGGAGACGTGCTGGCCCGGTATCATCGGGCCATTGGGGACGAGGTATATTATGTGTCCGGCAGCGATTGCCATGGAACGCCCGTGTCCATACGGGCGGCGGAGGAGGGCCGCAGTCCCCGGGAGGTCAGCGATGCCTACCATCGGGAGTTTTGCAGCTGTTTTGAAAAGCTGGGTTTCTCCTATGACGTTTACGGCAAAACCAGCCAGCCGGAGCACGTGCGGTTCGTGCGGGAGTTTCATGAAAAGCTTTATCGTTCTCCCTACGTGTATGAGAAGGAGACCCTGCAGGCTTATTGTGAAAAGTGCGGCAGATTCCTGCCTGACCGGTTCGTGGAGGGGAAATGTCCGAACTGCGGCGGGACGGCCAGGGGGGATCAGTGCGACATCTGCGGGACGATGTTGGAGGCGGAGAGCCTGGTAGATGCCCATTGTACGGTCTGCGGGACGGCCCCCTCTTTTCGGAAAACCAGGCATCTGTATATCGCTCTGTCAAAGCTGCAGGGACGGCTGCAGGAGCTGGCGGACACCCATCCGGCCTGGCGCAGGAACGCCATTGCCTTCACCAACCGTTATCTGAAGGAAGGTCTGCGGGACCGGGCCCTGACCAGGGATCTGGACTGGGGCATCGAAGTGCCTAAGGAAGGCTACGAAGGCAAAAAAATATATATCTGGGCGGAAAACGTGCTGGGCTATCTGTCCATGAGCAGGCTGGCGGCGGAAAAGCGGGGAGAAAGCTTTGAAAGTCTTTGGGCGGAAGGGGAAAACGTCCTGCATTATTATGTCCATGCCAAGGATAACATTCCCTTTCATACCATCATCCTGCCGGCGCTGCTTCTGGCGGAGGGAGGGCTGGAGAGTAGCCCGTATCATCTTCCGGATCGGATTGTTTCCAGCGAATACCTGACTCTGGAGGGGCGCAAGATTTCCACCAGCCAGAACTGGGCCATCTGGACGAAGGACATCGTGGAAGAGTTCCAGCCGGACGCTCTGCGCTATTTTCTCCTTGCCAACGGGCCGGAGAAGCGGGACACGGATTTTTCCCGGGCGGAATTCATAAAAAGTGTGAACGGGGAATTGTTGGGAACCTATGGGAATTTTGTGAACCGGAGTCTGAAATTTTTGTATAAGTACTATGGCGGAGAAGTTCCGGTGGGACAGGTGGATCCTTCGATCCAGGGCCAGATCAACATCCTTTATGGGAAAGTGGCCAGGCTGATCGAAGAAGGACGTTTCCGGGAAGCCCTGGAGGCGGTGTTCGGTCAGCTGCGGCAGGCCAACAAGTTCTTTGACGAGAAGGCCCCCTGGACGGCCAGAACCGAGAATCCGGCCTCCTGCCGCAACACCCTGTACAACTGTGTCCAGATCATCGCCAACGCCGCAGTGCTTCTGGCGCCCTTCCTGCCCTTTTCTTCTGAAAAGATCGCCGGGTGGCTGGGCATCGATCTGCGTTGGGGGTACAAGGCGGTGCCGGATGGCGTGACGGTGCCGGAGCCGGAGATTTTATTCGTGCGGCTGGAAGCCTGAAGAAGGTTTGCCGGATATGCCCGATATAACCGGGCATACCAGACCTTCCTCCCTGGAAATGGAAAAAGGCTTTAGTCTTCGGTAAAAAAGAACAGGTCTTCCACGGTGGCGGAAAGGACGTGCGCAATATCCATGGCCAGTTTCAGGGAAGGATTGTACCTGCCGTTTTCCAGGTGGACGATGGTTTCCCTCCGCACGCCGACCATTCCGGCCAACTCCCCCTGGGTCAGGCCGGCGGCCTCTCTGCGGGCCTTGAGATGGGTGACCAGCATCAGTTTTCCCTCCTGTCCAGAACCCAGAAAGCGATTCCTCGAAATAGATAAATGCCAAAAAGTCCCCAGGCCAGGATCTGTGCCGCAATCAGGCCCAGGCTTCCCGGATTTTCCGCTCTGGGAAGCTGCGTCAGAAAGATAAGAAGGGCGATGCTCAGTATATAAGTCAGGTATTCCGCATGGTGAGTCAATTTATCATAGATCCCCTGGGCGCATTCATCCATTTGTCTCTCAACGGCCCGGTCCAGCCGTTTTGCGATGAGCAGGACGGGACACAACACCAGGAACCATAAAAAGACTCTTGGCCAGGCGGAACGATAGATAATGAACCATAGGGGAAGGATGAGCATGGTCAGCGATCGCATCAGCAGGAGTGTGCGAAGATTCAGTTGGTCTAAAAAAGCCTTCATAGGGGTCCCTCCTTGTGATATATTTCTAACTTATGTTATAAATATATCACAGGAAGGCCTCAATGTCAATCCTGGATTCTTGAAAAGACCAGGCGGGATTTTGAAGCAAATAAAAAGAATTCCTGCCCGTCAGGCAGGAATTCCAATTAAATTTCTGAGATGCGGAATCTGAAAACATCACACGTCCCGGAACCGCAGCAGCGGACTTTTTTCCCGCAGAGAACGCAGGCTGGCCAGGATGGCGTCCTTATGATATACCAGATGATACATCACGGCGGCCATGAAGAAGGCGGTCACCACGTCGAAGACGGAATGCTGCTTGAGCAGCATGGTGGACAGAATGATGGACACGCACAGGACAAAGGAGGTGATTTTGATCCCCCGTCTCCTGGACAGCCTGCTGCAGTGCAGGACGGCCAGGTGGGCCCCGATGGAATTATATACGTGGATGCTGGGCCAGAGGTTGGCCGAGGTATCCGTGTAATACAAGGCTTCCACCATCCGGGTGAAGACGTTGTCCCTGGGCATCACGAAAGGCCGTAAATAATGGCCGTTGGGCCAAAGGGTGGAGATGATCAGGAAGATCGTCATGCCGGTGAACAGGAAAGCGCAGGTCCTGTAGTATTCCTGTTTGTCGTACAGCATCAGGTAGATCACCGCCGCCGCCACGTAGGCGAACCACAGCAGGTAAGGGATGATGAAAACCTCACAAAAAGGGATGTAATCGTCCAGCGGCGTGTGGATGATGGTGAAATGCCTGGTCACCTTCTTTTCCAGATAAAAGAACCAGACCAGGTAAAAGAGCAGATATCCTGCCGAAAGCAGGACATGCTTGTATTCATGCACAAAATTTTTCCAATTTACCTTTTTTCCCATAAAACAAGCTCCCTTATTGATTAATACGAAAAGTCTTATTATAGCTCCCCAGCTATCGTCAAGGATTTGGCCCTCGACAAGTATTAGTATAATCAAAAAAGGAGTTTGGTCAATCATATTTTGGAAACTTTAAGCTTTTTTAAGAAAAACTTTAGATTATCCGAAGGGCTTTTTCCCGACATTCTATGGTGAGCTGGGAATAATGGCCCAGGATCTCCCCGTCCATATGGACGCACAGTGGAAGAGACGTGGATATCCGCACTTTCCGGGCGCTGTATGCGTCCACGCCCGGGAACAGATAGTGCTTCCCGAAAAAGGCGGTGGGCAGGGCAAAAAGGATCAGCGGCTTGGGAAGATCTCCTACGGCGCACAGGTTCAGAACGCCGTCCCCGTCGTCGGCGTCCGGGCAGAAGCGGAAACCGCCGCCCTCGAAACGGTGGATCATGCTGGCGACGAAAAGGATCCGCCGGATATGAATGGGCTCATGCTCGTCCAGAATCAGATCGCAGGAGACGGCTTTGGCGGCGAAAAGCTGCTGCAGGGCCACGGCCAGATAGGTCAGCTTGCCCAGGCCCAGCCTGTTGAAAAATCCTTTCAGAGGGGAAGTCATCACGTTTTCGCACACGGCGGCGTCGAAGCCGATGCCGCTGCTCACTGCAAAGCGGCGGCTCTTCCCGTCGGGGGCGGTCACGATGCCAAGATCCATGGAATGGATCTTGGCCGGATGCAGGATCCGGCGCAGGGCGGCTTCCGGGTCTTTGGGGATTTTCAGATCTCTGGCCAGGTCGTTGCTGGAGCCGGTGGGGATGTAGCCCAGGAGAATCCCGGAAGGGTCCGTCAGCCCCTGCAGAGCCTCGTTCACCGTGCCGTCGCCGCCTAAGAGGATGAGAACTGTTTGAGGAGCCTGGCCGGAAGCGCCATCGGACATTCGGGTCGGAGCCTGGCCGGAAGCGCCATCGGACATTTTGGCCGAAACCTGGCCGGAAGCACCATCGGGAGATTGGAGGAAGCTTTCTTCGGAGGACTGCAGACTGCACTTTGCGCCAATTTCCCGGGCCAGCCTTTCCATGTCTCCGGGTTTTTCGGAAAAATAGGCCTGGTAGGGAACCTGTTCTTTTTGCAAAAGGGGCTCGATTTTTTCTTCCCATAGCTTCCGGCCCTTTCCGGAACGGGAAGCGGGATTGATGATGATGTGATACATGGCCTGGGTCCTCTTTTCCTGTGCCTGTTACGGCTGGTTTCGCCGTCATTTGCAGTCTTTTTCTTTATTTTATACGCTCCCCGGCCCTTTGGCAAGGAAAAATGTGCCCAGCCCCCCTTTTCAAGGGAAAAAAAGAATGATATAATGGCTTCCAATACAAATTTTATCAGGAGGAAACGCAATGTATTCATTAGAAGAAGTAAGGAAAGTGGATCCCGAAATCGCTCAGGCCATAGAGGACGAGCAAGCCAGACAGAACAGTCACATCGAACTGATCGCCTCTGAAAACTGGGTGAGCAAGGCGGTGATGGCCGTCATGGGAAGCCCCCTGACCAATAAATATGCCGAAGGGTATCCCGGCAAGCGCTATTACGGCGGCTGCGACTGCGTGGACGTGGTGGAGAACCTGGCCATTGAAAGGGCCAGGGAGCTTTTCGGCTGCGATTATGCCAACGTGCAGCCTCACTCCGGAGCCCAGGCCAACATGGCGGTGCAGTTTGCGGTGTGCAAGCCCGGGGACACCATCATGGGCATGAATCTGGATCACGGCGGACATCTGACCCATGGCAGTCCGGTGAACATGTCCGGCAAGTATTTTCATATCGTGCCTTACGGCGTGAATGATGATGGTTTCCTGGATTATGACAGGATGCGGGAACTGGCCTTGGAAAGCAGGCCCAAGATGATTATCGCAGGCGCATCCGCCTATGCCCGCACCATTGATTTCGCCAAGTTCCGGGAGGTAGCCGACGAGGTGGGAGCTGTGCTCATGGTGGATATGGCCCACATCGCTGGTCTGGTGGCGGCAGGGCTGCATCCCAGCCCTATTCCCTATGCGGACGTGGTCACCACCACCACCCACAAGACCCTGCGGGGGCCTAGGGGCGGCCTGATCCTCTGTAATCAGGAAGCCGCGGCGAAGTTCAACTTCAACAAGGCCATCTTCCCGGGAATCCAAGGCGGGCCTCTGATGCACGTGATCGCCGCCAAGGCGGTCTGCTTCAAGGAGGCTCTGAGCGATGACTTCAAGGTTTACCAGCAGGGGATCCTGGACAACGCCCAGGCTCTTTGCAAGGGCCTGATGAGCCGGGGGATCAAGATTGTGTCCGGCGGCACCGACAACCATCTCATGCTGGTGGATCTGACCAATTACGGCCTGACCGGCAAGAACGTGGAGAAGCTTCTGGATGCGGCCCATATCACCTGCAACAAGAACACCATCCCCAACGATCCGCAATCGCCTTTCGTGACCAGCGGCATCCGGCTGGGCACGCCCGCTGTGACTTCCAGGGGCATGAACACCCAGGATATGGACAAGATTGCGGAAGCCATCGCCATGGTGATCAAGGAGGGCGAGGCGAAGATTCCGGAGGCCCGGGCCATCGTCCAGACTTTGACGGATCGGTATCCGCTGGTATAGGACGTAGTAACGGTGTTACCATTCACGGTCACTTTGTCCCACATGCGCAAAACCAGCCGGCTTACGCCGTCTGTCGTGGCTTGCGCCACTCTGTGTTTTGCTTATTTTGGGGGTGGAGGTTTGTAGGGCCAGGGCATCCTGCGGATGCCCTGGCCTGCCTCCCAGCATTCGCAAAACTCGTGCTGACGCACTTTTGCATCTGCTGCGCAGATGCGTTTTGCTCATTTGGGGGCAGGTTGCGAATCCGTACACAGGTCTGCGCTACAATAAATTGTGCGCAGACCTGCGCCCGGATTGCAACCCTACGGAGTAAAAAATTTAAATTTCCCCCTTGCTTTTCCAGAAGCCTTATGTTAAAATATCCATCGTCTGTAAACAAGTGTCCGTCCTACGAAAACAATAGGGAGCAGGTAACCGTTATGGGAGAATCGGCGAAGTATTTTGTGGTGCGCCGGAAGGCGATACCGGAGGTGCTGTTAAAGGTGGTGGAAGCAAAGAGGCTTCTGGAATCGGAGAAAGCGGCGACGATTCAAGAGGCGGTTGATGCGGTGGGCATTAGCCGCAGTTCTTTTTATAAATACAAGGACGACATCTTTCAGTTTCATGATAATTCCCAGGGAACCACGATCACGCTGACTTTTCAGATGGATGACGAGCCGGGGCTGCTTTCGGATGTGCTGAAAATCATTGCGGATTATCAGGCCAATATTTTGACCATTCACCAGAGCATTCCCATCAACGGCGTGGCTTCTTTGAGCCTGAGCGTCCAGATCCTGAAAGCTACGATGGACGTCTCCCGCATGATCGAGGAGATGGAGGAGCAGCGGGGCGTGCATCATGTGAAGGTGTTGGCGAAGGAGTGACGGCCCAGGGCGCATTATCAGCGGAAGCGTAAAGCACATCGCCGAAGGAAGCAAACAGTTGCACCGCCTGGGAAGGGCGGGAAAGCGCACCGTCCGAGGGAGCAAGAAAGCTGCACCGCCCGGAAAGAACGGGAAAGCGTACCGTCCGAGGGAGCAAGAAAGCTGTGCCACCCGGGAAGAATGGGAAAGCGCACCGCAAGGGAAAGTGAAAAAATGCGCCGCAAGGCGCAGGAATGGAGTTAAATATGATTTATATCGCAGTTTTGGGCTACGGCACCGTGGGGAGCGGCGTGGTGGAGGTACTGGAGAGAAATAAGGAGAGCATCCGCAGAAAGGCGACGGATGAGATCAGTGTGAAATATATCCTGGATCTCAGGGAATTCCCGGGGGATCCGTATGAGGATAAGCTGGTGCACGACGTGAATCTCATCCTGGAGGATCCGGAGGTTTCCATCGTCTGCGAGACCATGGGAGGCGTGGGTGCGGCTTATCAGTTCACGAAGCTGGCGCTGGAGCGGGGCAAGAGCGTGTGCACCTCCAACAAGGAGCTGGTGGCCGCCCATGGCCCGGAGCTTCTGGCCCTTGCCAGAGCCCATACCTGCAATTATATGTTTGAGGCCAGCGTGGGCGGGGGGATTCCCATTATCCGTCCCCTGAACAGCGCCCTGACGGCGGAAGAGATCGAATCCATCGAAGGGATCCTGAACGGCACCACCAACTATATTTTGACCAAGATGGAAAAAGAAGGTGCGGATTTCGAGGAAATGCTGCGCCGGGCCCAGGAAAAAGGGTATGCGGAGCGCAACCCGGAGGCGGACGTGGAGGGCCATGACGCCTGCCGCAAACTGGCCATCCTTTCTTCTCTGATGCTGGGCAAGAACGTCAGCGTGGACAAAATCCATACGGAGGGCATTTCCAAGATCACCGCTGCGGACATCCGTTATGCGAAGGAAGCAGGCAGAACCATCAAGCTGCTGGGAATCAGCAGGCGGGTGGGAGAAAAGGTGCAGGTCATGGTGGCGCCCTTCCTGGTGGGGCCGGATAACCCCCTTCATGCGGTGGACGGGGTGTTCAACGCCGTCTGCGTCACCGGCAACATGCTTGGAAAATCCATGTATTACGGCAAGGGGGCCGGAAAGCTGCCTACCGCCAGCGCCGTGGTGGGAGACGTGATCGACTGCGCCAGACACCTGGGCAAGGTGATCACCTGCTTCTGGGATGAAGAGGAAGCGGATTACGCCGGCCTGGAAGAGGTGGAAAACCGCTTTTTCCTGCGGGTGAAGACGGGAGCGGAGGAAGCTATGGAGGCTTTGTTCCCCCAGGGAAAGATCGTTCGCTTTCCCGACAGGAAGGAAGATTTCGGCTACATCACGGTGAGCATGAAGGAAAAGGATTTCCAGGAAAGATGCGGGATCCTGGGAGATACCGTGTGCAATACAATTCGAGTGGAAGGATAAGATTTTGATGAAATATATCGTTGTGTTGGGAGACGGCATGGCAGACGAACCTCTGGAGGTTCTGGGCAATAAGACACCGTTGGAATATGCCGCCACGCCCAATCTGGATCGGCTGAGCAAGGTGTCTGAGATCGGCATGGTCCATACCATACCGGACGGAATGAAGCCGGGCTCGGACACGGCCAACCTGTCCGTGCTGGGATATGATCCCCGAAAATATTATTCCGGCCGTTCTCCTTTGGAGGCGTTGAGCATCGGCGTTCCCATGAAGGACACGGACATCGCTCTGAGGTGCAATATCGTGACGCTTTCGGAGGAAGAGGAGCCTTTTGAAAACAAGGTCATCCTGGATCACAGCTCATCTGAGATCAGCACGGAGGACTGCGGCGCGCTTTTGAAAGAGGTGGCGAAGGAACTGGCAGACGAGACCTATCAATTCTACGTGGGCACCAGTTACAGACACTGCCTGATCTGGAACGGCGGCAGGGTGGTGGAGCTGACGCCTCCTCATGACGTGCTGGGACAGACCATCGGCCAGTATCTTCCCGAGGATGAAAAGCTTCGGCAGATGATGAAGAGAAGCTATGAGATATTGGTGAACCATCCCATTAATATAGAAAGAAAGAAAAAAGGGCTGCATCCCGCCAACTGCTGTTGGTTCTGGGGAGCGGGAACCCGCCCGGCGCTTTCCTCCTTCCAGGAGAAGACCGGGAAGAAGGGCATGATGATCTCCGCCGTGGATCTGTTGAAGGGGATCGCCGCGGGGGCCGGCATGGACCGGGTGATCGTGGAGGACTGTATTCCCTTTATTGACGGGAAGTACCGTACCCTGGCAGACCGGGAGCACCGGGCCATGGCAGGGCTCTCCATGGGAGCCATGCAGTCCAACGCCACTGTGATGAAGCACTTGGACAAGTTCGCCAGCGTGGGCATCTTCAGCGGCGGCTTCAACTATAAGGGAGACGGCTATGACCTCACGGAGCTCTTTTCAGACCCAGAGGCGTTCCGGGAGACTTTCCGGCTGTTATTTGTGTCCGCAGGGGAGCAGGAGCAGCCCATGTGTGACGAGAAGCGGGCGGAGCTGAGCGCCCTGCGGGAGAAGGGCATTCCCAATGTGTTCTATTCCTGTCCCGGCTACCACGAGTGGGATGTGTGGCGGCGTTCGGTCCGGGAGTTTTGTAGGCTTTTGTTTCGTTAATTAGCACGAAAAAGGGGACCGCATATGCGGTCCCCTTTTTCGTGCTAATTTTCGCCGTTTCGACATATGGTAAATTAAAACGAAACGGAGGAAGCCGATAT
>CANQPH010000065.1 GCA_947625675.1 uncultured Acetatifactor sp. | reverse complement strand
GCTTGCCGCCGCTAAAGCGGCGGATTATACCAGCAATCCACCGCTTGACCGGCAAATGCTGCTTCGCAGCGCTTCCCGGTCTGCGCTTGTGGTATAATGAAACCGCAGAGGCGCAAAGGCCTCTGTGAAACGGGCATGATAAGTTTTTCAGCTTTGGAAAGGAAGGACAGCATGAGCGAAACCATTGATCGTTTTTTGAAATATGTACGGATAGACACCTGTTCCGACGAGGATTCCCAGACCGTTCCCAGCACCGGGAAGCAGCACGATTTGGCAGAAGTGTTGGCGGAGGAGCTGGAAGCCATGGGAGCTTCGGAGATCACCTATGACAGAGAGCATTGTTATGTCTACGCCTCGGTTCCGGCGTCTGAGGGATGTGAGAAGGCTCCCACCCTGGGGTTCATCGCCCATATGGACACTTCTCCGGCGGTCAGCGGGGCCAACGTGAAGCCCAGGATCGTGAAGGAATATGACGGCCGGGACATCGTGCTGAATGAAGAAAAGGGAGTGGTGCTGCGGCTGGCAGATTTCCCCAGGCTGTCGGAATATGCCGGAAAAGATCTGATCGTCACGGACGGCACCACCCTGCTGGGCGCCGACGACAAGGCCGGCTTGGCGGAGATCATGGCCATGGCGGAATATTTCCTGACCCATCCGGAGCATAAGCACGGCAGGATCCGCCTGGGCTTTACTTCCGATGAAGAGGTGGGCAGAGGGACGGATCATTTCGACCTGGGACTCTTCGGGGCGGATTTCGCCTACACCGTGGACGGCGGGCCTTTGGGCAGCCTGGAATATGAAAACTTCAACGCCGCCGGGGCCAGGCTCCGCGTCCAGGGCCGCAGCGTCCATCCCGGCTCCGCCAAGGGAACCATGAAAAACGCCATCCTCATCGCCCAGGAATTCCAGTCCCTGCTTCCTGTTTTCCAGAATCCCATGTACACGGAAGGCTACGAAGGCTTTTTCCACTGCGACAGCATCCAGGGCACGGTGGAAGAGGTGCGGGCGGATTACATCATCCGGGATCATGACCGAACCTTGTTTGAAGAGAAGAAGCATCTGTTCCTGGATGCGGCGGCCTTCCTGAACCGGAAGTACGGGGAGGGTACCGTGACGGTGGAAATGAGAGATTCCTATTACAACATGCGGGAAATCATGGAGCGGCACATGCACCTGATCCACAACGCCTGCGACGTTATGCGGGAAATGGGCGTTGCGCCCCATATTTCTCCCATCCGGGGCGGCACGGACGGCGCCAGGCTTTCCTACCAGGGCCTGCCCTGCCCGAACCTGTGCGTGGGCGGAGAGAACGGCCATGGAAAATATGAATTCGCCTGCGTCCAGGACATGGAAAAGATCACGGAGCTTTTGATCCGGCTGGCGGAAAAATACGGAACTGCAGAAGCCGGAGAACATTGATACTGAAATTGGGAATGGGGAAATGAAGAATACAAAAGTGTGCAGCGAAATGGATTGGAAGGAAATAGATATCAGTGGGCAGCCGCCTGCAGAGGAACTCTCCAGACAATATTTTTATATTGCGAAGTGCAGGCATTGGGTGAAGGATTTTGAAGGAAAAAACGGCCGTCTGCCTACCGCCTGCGTCGTCAATTATGGGTGCCAGATGAACGCCAGGGACTCGGAGAAACTGGCGGGGATCCTGGAGAGCGCCGGTTTCCTCCTGACGGAGGAGGAAAATTCGGACTTCGTGATTTTCAACACCTGCACGGTACGGGACAACGCCAACCAGCGGGTCTACGGAAGGCTGGGGGTGCTGAACGGCTATAAGCGGAGGAATCCCGCCATGAAGATCGCCCTTTGCGGCTGCATGATGCAGGAGCCCTCCGCAGTGGAAAAAATCCGAAAAAGCTATGGGTTCGTGGATCTGATCTTCGGCACCCACAACATTTATAAATTTGCGGAGCTTTTGTCCCTGTGCCTGGAAAGCGACCGCCTGGTTCTGGACGTCTGGAAGGATACGGACAAGATCGTGGAGGATCTGCCGGTGGAGCGCAAGTATCCCTTTAAGTCCGGCATCAACATCATGTTCGGCTGCAATAATTTCTGCAGCTACTGCATCGTGCCTTACGTGCGGGGAAGAGAGCGCAGCCGCAAACCGGAGGACATCCTTCGGGAAATCGAGGGACTGGCGGCGGAAGGCGTGGTGGAAGTGATGCTCCTGGGACAGAACGTGAACTCCTACGGCAAGAACCTGGAGGAGCCCATTTCCTTTGCGGAGCTGCTTCGGAGGGTGGAGAAGATCCAGGGAATAAAACGCATCCGCTTCATGACTTCTCATCCCAAAGATCTGTCCGACGAGCTGATCCAGGTCATGAAGGAGTCCAGTAAGATCTGCAGGCACCTTCATCTGCCCCTTCAGTCCGGCTCCACCCGGATCCTGCAGGCCATGAACCGGCGCTACACCAAGGAGCAGTATCTGGAGCTGGCCGGGAAGATCCGCCGGGAAATCCCGGACATGGCCATCACCACGGACATCATCGTGGGCTTTCCCGGGGAGACGCCGGAGGATGTGGAGGACACCATCGATGTGATCCGCCGGGTGGGATTCGACAACGCCTTTACCTTTATTTATTCTCCCAGGACCGGAACCCCTGCCGCCTCCATGACGCCGGTGCCGGAGAAACAGGTGAGGGAATGCTTCGACAGGGTGCTCCAAACCGTCCAGGAGACCGCCAAGGAGCGGGTGTCGGCGTATCAGGGTCAGGTGATGGAGGCCCTGGCGGAGGAGATCAACGAGCATGACGCTTCCCTGCTTACGGGCCGTCTGTCCAACAATACCCTGGTGCATTTTCCGGGGGATCCGTCCCTGGTCGGAAGTCTGGTAAAGGTTTCCCTGGAGGAATGCAGAGGATTTTATTACCTGGGACATATGGTTTGAATTATGCTTTGAATTATGGTTTGAAATCAACCTATGGTTGAATCCGCCTTTTTGCCCATCTCAACGAATGGATGATAGCTTTTTGAGGGCCGTTTTGTTAGACTGGAAGTACAAAAACAAGGATATCAAGTCAAGAAAGGAATCCAGAACCATGAAAGTGATCATTGCTTCCAGATTAAAAGAACTGAGGACTCAAAAAGGCCTTACCCAGGAACAGATCGCCCAGATCTGCAATGTCAGCGTCCAGGCGGTGAGCAAATGGGAGTGCGAACTCTCTTATCCGGACATTCAGCTGCTTCCTCTTTTGGCGGAGACCTTCTGCGTCTCTTTGGACAGCCTGTTGTGCGGAAAAACGGACAACTTGCCCTGCGAAAAGGAAGAGAAGAGGAACGCAGCCGCTCTTTTTCCGGAGGAAGACATGCTTCCGGAGGATGACGTGCTCCGCATCGTGCAGTGTCGGGGACGGAAGCTGTTGGGAAAAGCGGAATATGATCCCAAGGTGCAGATTCCTCTGCTTTTGCCGGAGGATTCCCGGGAGAGGCCCCTCCAGGTGGAAGTCTGGGGAAGCGCCAGCCTGGAAGGCAGCGTGGGCGGTTCCCTGAGCGCCGGAGCGAGCGTGTGCTGCGAAGACGTGGGCGGCAGCGTGGGGGCTGGTACAAGCGTGAACTGCAGCAGTGTGGGCGGCAGCGTGGCGGCGGGCACGAGCGTGGATTGCAATACTGTGGGCGGCAGCGTGATGGCGGGCGGAGATGTGGACTGCAATACTGTGGGCGGCAGCGTGACTGCGGGTGCGGACGTGGACTGCGGCAACGTGAACGGAGATGTCTCTGCAGGAAGTGATGTAAATTGCGGCAACGTGGAGGGCAGCGTGTCCGCCGGAGGGGATGTGAGCTGCGGCAATGTCACCCTTTCCGTGAATGCCGAAGGGGACGTGGAGTGCGGCGCCATAGCGGGCGGCGTGGAACTGTCCGGAGATTTGAATTGCGAATCCATTGCGGGAGATGTCAGCGTGGAGGGCGACTTGAGCTGCGAGACCATCGAAGGAAACGCAAGCGTGGAGGGCGACCTGAACTGCCAGGAGATTAACGGCGAAAGCGGTCTGTGAAGGGGGGCTTTCCTGAGAATCCATCCGGGCCGGAGAGATTGACAATACAGATAGAATGTGATAGTATTTTTTTGTTCAGTACTCTGAAAACGGGTATATGGGAAGAGATTTTTACTGCGCTGAAATGGAAAGGAAGGAAATGAGAAAAACGTTCTGGGCCATTTTGCTGGCTTTCTTCTATAGCGTTGTTTATACAGTGGCAGGGCCTATGGTGGCAGTTCAAGACGTAACGTTTAAGTGGTCATATCTGATTTCCTTCCTTTTTTGCTTTATAGTATGTTCCATAGTCAATTACTTCATTTTCTTGATCATACCGCAGTTGTATTTACGCTTCGGGAAGAAATTGCGCTTTGGGAAGGGACATATATCACAATATTTTGATAAAATTGGCTCCCGTAAACTTTTTTTGTTGGTTTGGCTCTTCATTTTCGCATCATGGGTACCGGCTTATCTCATTTTTTATCCGGGTGTTTTGTCCTATGACATGATTTCCCAGGTGAACAGTGCTCTTGGTACGATTGCGGATAATCATCATCCCGTCCTGCATACATGGCTGATCCGCTTTTTTATGAGATTAGGGGACGCTTTATTCTCCAGTTATGAGTTTGGAATAGGTTTGCTGTCATTGCTTCAAATGCTGCTTTTGAGCTACGCCCTTACTCGGTTGGCTTTTTTGCTAAAGAGAAAGAAGGTTCCCCTGCTCATCGTCATACTTACCGTGCTTCTCTCGGCTGGTTGGTTTATGAATGCATGTTTGTCCGTATCGATGATAAAGGACAGTCTCCATGCCGTGTTTCTTGTATTGTTTGCCTGTCATTTTACGGAGATGGCGACTGATCTGCCGGGGTATTTCCGGCAAAAGCGGAATTTGCTTTTTTTCCCGGTCATCGGTTTCCTGATGTGTGCCTTCAGAAATAATGGTATTTATATTTACATGTTTTGTTTCATCGGTTTGTTCCTGCTGAAAATTGTTCAAATAAAGAGGGCAAAAGCATATATTGCCCTCATAGCGGTAATCCTGTTAACGCCCTTTTTGTATAAAATTTATACCGGCCCTGTTTTCACTGCCTTGGGCATAGCCCAGACCGAGGTGCGGGAGGCGTTAAGCGTACCCATACAGCAGCTGCAGCGTGTTGCTGTCAAAAGAGCGGAGGAACTGACGGAGGAACAGTCGGAACGGATGAAGTACTACATCGATGATCTGGAATGGACGGATGATTCCATCTGCGAATATGATCCATTTTGTGCGGATCACGCCAAAAGCTGTTTTTATTCCGAACATTATAGCGATGATCCGCTTGCCTTTTGGAAATTCTATTTGCAGATCGGAAGGCAATTTTCAAAAGAATATGTCATGGCTTTCCTTTCTAACACTTTGGGCTATTGGTATCCCGGCTATTATGGATTCTCCTACGTTATGTATGAGAATTATCCCCCCGAGGTGTTTGCGGAACCATTGGAGCGTAAAAGCATATTGCATTCGGAACTTTTGGAAAAATATTATGAGAGCCTTTGCAACTCTGACTTTTGGCGAAGGACTCCTGTTTTGAGATTGTTTTTTGTACCGGGATTTACCCTTTGGTTTTTACTCTATGCGCTGATATTGGCATGGAAAGAGCGGGGATTTTTTACAAGGGTTTTCCCTCTCTTTTTCCCTTTGATCGCACAATATGGAATTATGTTGCTTTCGCCAATTACATCATTTCGTTATTCGTGGCCTCTTTGTTTGATGCTGCCGCTGGCCTTCATAGGAATATGCGGAGACTGCGGATTGGATACGCTTCAAAGCAGGCAGGGAGATAAGATGGAAAACTGAATTTTTCAATCGCAGGATTTGTGTCTGTGCGCTGCCTGACACAAACTCATTGGGAGGTAAAGCAGCGCAGAAATGAAGGAAAAATGAAGTTTATGGAGCTTAAAGGAAGATCTCGCCGCTGGTATTTTATGACGTTGGCCTTTATCTTTGCCCTGGCCATGATATTGCGTGTCGTGGGAGCCGGATGGGGAATGCCATATGGCAACCTGCATCCTGATGAGGAACTTATTTTTGGGGAAGCTTATCAGTGTGCCTTGAATCACAATTTTGAGGTTCATACTTATTATAGACCAAATCATGTATCAATAAAATTAAACACTCTTTTATATACCGGAATACAGGAACTTTTTTTTGCGCCGCAAGGGCAGAACGATTTTTCCCTTAACTATAATGCACATTTCTCTCTGTTTACCACGGCTTCCCGCATTTTAACAGCGTTTTTCGGCATGGGCGCAGTTGTCCTGGCCTGGCTGATCGGTTCTTTTTGGGGGAAAAGGCAAGGTCTGTTTGCGGCCCTGCTTTTTGCGGTATTTCCGTCATTTATTGAGCACTCCCATTATATTACGCCGGATATGCCTCTGTTATTTTTTATGATGGGTACCTTGTGGTCCGCACTTTGTTATCAAAAGAAACCGTCTGTATCCTGGCTGTTTTGGATGTCTTTCTTTACGGCTCTCGCCACCTGTGAAAAATATCCCGGGATTTACGGTTGTCTCATCATTGCCGTTGCCGTGTTCACCGTGCACACAAAAAAGTTTTCCAAAATTGTAAAGGACGGGTGCCTGGCGGTCCTCTTCCTTGTACTGGGAATCCTGGCTGTTTCGCCTGTGTTGTTGGTTGATTTCAGAACTGTTTTGGAGACGATGGCAGGACAAAATCATCAATACCATTTAGGAGCGGATGGCCTGAATTTTGGAGAAACATTACTTTTTTATACGAAAACCGCAGGGGTGCATTTGGGATTGCTTTTGACTGCGGGCGGCATTTACGGGATGATAAAGTCATTTCGGAAGAATCTGAAACCGACGCTTGTTTTGCTTGCTTTCGGATTATATATAGTGCCTATTTCTACTTTGAGCATTCATTGGGAACGTTATACTCTGCCGATTTATGCAACCGGACTTTTGTTTGGAAGTTTTGGTTTCTTTTATTTCCTGGAAGATTTTCAAAAATATTTCCAGAAATTCTTGAAGGACAAGCGCCTTGCCTTTGCGGCCGCTTCCCTCATACTCCTTTTGCTGCCGGTATGTAGTTTGCTGGCCGGATCCATGGCGGTTTGTGGAAAATTTCTGGCGCCGGACAGCCGTATTCTGCTCCAGGGAGTGTTCGCAGACATGGGGGTAACATCTGAAAATACCGTAAACGACTGTAACACCCCTTTGGATCCAGGAGGATACTATGGGGCATTCGGAGATTTTGAGGGAGCAGATCCTGGGAAATATAAATATGGCGGATATAAGAGGTATGTCATGACGTCTTCTGCGCAACGGGACCTCTATCTGGAATCAGATCCTGAAATATATGGATGGATTGCGGATTTTTACAAACGGCTGGATGAAGATTATCCATTGGTGTATCTGTTTACCGTGGAAAATCCGAGCAGTCATTTCCTGGAACTGCAAAATATTTGGTTTGCGGCAAGAAGTGTTTATAGATATATGCGGGGTGCGGCAACCGGTTACGAGATCCGGCTGTATCAGATTCTACCGTAATCAGGCCATAATGTGGGGGAAGTGTGGAAGAGTATGAAAAAACGAGCATCGATCGGAACCTATCTGAAACAAATGCGAATCAAAAGCTGGATGAAAAATTTATTTGTTTTTTGTGCAGTCATTTTTTCCAGAGAACTGTTTGAGTGGGAGAAATTTTGCCAAGCTTTTATTCTGACCCTGTCCTTTTGCCTCATATCCTCATCGGTCTATATAGTGAATGACATCAATGATATCGAAAATGACAGGAAGCATGCGATAAAAAAGAATCGCCCTATTGCCGCAGGCCAGATCTCCATTCCCAGCGCATGGACATTGTTGGTATGTCTGATGATAATGGGTTTCCTATTGGCCCTTTCGGTGAATTTTTCTTCTTTCTTATTGGTTGTGATCTATGTGGTCATGAATATTTTGTATTCAAAATGGTTGAAAACCAAAGTGGTTATTGATTGCTTTTGTATAGCGGCGGGTTTCGTAATACGGGTGATGGTAGGAGGCACCATAGTCAGCGAGGGTATTTCCGACTGGATGTTTTTGACGGTAGTATCATTATCTTTATTCATGGCGTTTGGAAAACGCAGAGGAGAATTAAGTAATTATGGGGCGGGAGGAACCCGGGATGTCTTAGGAATTTATGAGCTGACTTTCCTGAATGGGGTTATTTTCATGTGTGCCGGTTTGTCTATGACATTTTATTCTTTGTGGTCAATCTCGCAAAAGTCAAATTTGATTTATTCGGTACCGATTGTACTGTTTATCATAATAAGATATCTTTTACAGGTATTTTCGGGACATGCGGAAGCGGATCCGACAGATCTGATTCTATCCGATAAAACCCTGTTAATATCATGCGGATTTTGCGCACTCGTGGTACTTGCCATTCTATATAGCCCCGGAACGCCTTGATCGTTTTTCAGAGCAAAATTTGCAACGGCGGCAAGTTGCTGATTTACAATATCCATATTTTGTGTTAAAATTTAAACGGATACGCAAGAACTTGTGTGTCCGTTTCATTATGCGTAAGAGAAATCAAGGCGGTATGCAGTATAAATCCGGCCCCAGAGGAAAGTTTGGAGCAGGTTAGTCTGGCGCAGGTTCGGAATCCGATGCAGGCCGAATGCTTCCGCCTTAGAACAGGAGTGTAAGCGAAGTGGCAGAAATGACGCCCATGATGCAGAAATATCTGGAGACGAAGAAGGAATACCCCGACTGTATCCTGTTTTATCGGCTGGGGGATTTCTACGAGATGTTTTTTGATGATGCGCTGACGGCCACCAAGGAACTGGAGCTGACCCTCACCGGCAAGTCCTGCGGTCTGGAGGAGAGGGCTCCCATGTGCGGCGTGCCCTATCATGCCGTGGAAGGATATTTGACCAAATTGGTCAATAGAGGGTACAAGGTGGCCATCTGTGAACAGGTGGAGGACCCCAAGCTGGCCAAGGGACTGGTGAAGCGGGAAGTGGTGCGGATCGTCACCCCCGGCACCAATCTAAACATGCAGTCCCTGGAGGAATCCCGGAACAATTACCTGATGTGCATCGCCTATACTCCTGCCAAAATCGGAGTTGCCGCGGCGGATGTGACCACCGGGGATTTCTATTTGACAGAAGTGGAGGACTTAAAGCGACTCATGGATGAGCTGATGAAATATGAGCCTTCGGAAATCGTCTGCAACGAGGCTTTCCTGGTCAGCGGGGCGGATATCGGGGATCTGCGGGGGAGGCTTCGGATCAGCCTGAACGCCCTGGACGCCCATGTTTTTGACGAGGATGCCTGCAAAAAAGCGCTTTTGAAGCATTTCAAGGCCAGCACCCCCATGGGCCTGGGAATCGAGGATTTTCCGCTGGGAATGATCGCCGCTGGGGCCATGCTCCAATATTTGACAGACACTCAGAAAACCTCCCTGGATCAATTCACCCGCCTGTCCCCTTATCTCAACAGCAAATACATGCTGCTGGACAGCTCCACCAGAAGGAACCTGGAGCTGACGGAGACTCTTCGGGAGAAACAGAAGCGGGGTTCCCTTCTGTGGGTATTGGACAAGACCAAGACCGCCATGGGTGCCAGGACTCTGAGAGGTTTTTTGGAGCAGCCCCTGATTGAAAAGGAAGAGATGGAGAAGCGGCTGGACGCCGTGGAAGAACTCTGTAAAGATTCCGTGTCCCGGGACGAGATCCGGGAATATCTGAACCCGATCTATGATCTGGAGCGGCTTTTGAGCAAAGTGACCTACAAGACCGCCAATCCCAGGGACTTGATCGCCTTCCGCAATTCCCTGGAAATGATGCCTCATCTGAAAAGTGTGCTGAAAGGCTTTTCCAAAGAAGCCCTGCGGGAGATCGAGGCGGAGATCGACGGGCTGGAGGACATTTACCAGCTCATCGACCGGGCCATCGAGGAGGAGCCTCCCATCACCATTCGGGAGGGGGGCATGATCAAGAGCGGCTACGATCAGGACATCGACATGCTGCGCCGGGCCAAGACCGATGGCAAGGAGTGGCTGGCCCAGTTGGAAAACGAGGACAGGGAACGAACCGGGATCAAAAACCTCCGGATCAAATACAATAAAGTCTTCGGCTATTATTTTGAAGTGACCAATTCCTTTAAAAATCTGGTGCCGGAAGACTATATCCGCAAGCAGACCCTGACCAATGCAGAGCGCTACACCACCCCCAGGCTGAAGGAACTGGAGGACACCATTCTGAATGCGGAGGACAAGCTCTGCACCTTGGAATATGATTTGTTCTGCCAGATCCGGGATACCATCGCCCAGGAGGTGGAGCGGATCCAGAAGACCGCCAAGGCGGTGGCCAGATTGGACGTGTTCGCCTCCCTGTCCCTGGTGTCGGAGCGCAACCGCTACGTGCGGCCCAAGCTGAATGAAAAGGGAATCATTGATATCAAGGAGGGCAGACATCCGGTGGTGGAACAGATGATCGACCACGAGATGTTCATCTCCAACGATACCTATTTGGACAACGGAAGCCACTGTATCTCCATCATCACCGGCCCCAACATGGCGGGCAAATCCACTTACATGCGGCAGTCCGCCCTCATCGTGCTCCTGGCCCAGATCGGCTGTTTCGTACCGGCAAGGAGCGCCAACATCGGCATTGTGGATCGGATCTTTACCAGGGTGGGGGCTTCCGATGATCTGGCCAGCGGCCAATCCACCTTCATGGTGGAAATGAACGAAGTGGCCAACATCCTGCGGAACGCCACTTCCAAAAGCCTGCTGATCTTGGACGAGATCGGCCGGGGCACCTCCACCTTCGATGGCCTTTCCATCGCCTGGGCGGTGATCGAGCACATCAGCAACCGCAAGCTTCTGGGGGCCAAGACCCTGTTCGCCACCCATTATCACGAGCTGACGGAGCTGGAGGGCAAGATCAGCAACGTGAACAATTATTGCATCGCCGTGAAAGAATCCGGGGACGACATCGTGTTTTTGCGGAAGATCATCAAGGGAGGGGCGGATCGCAGCTACGGCATCCAGGTGGCCAAACTGGCCGGGGTGCCGGACATGGTCATCGACCGGGCTAAGGAGATTGCGGAGCAGCTTTCCGACAACGATATCACGGAAAAGGTCCAGGGGATCCAGGTGGATACGAAAGGAGAAGGCAAGGCCAGAAAGCAGCCCAAATATGACGAAGTGGATCTGGCCCAGATCTCCCTTTTCGACACCGTGACGGACGAGGACGTGCTGAAGGAATTGTCGGAGGTGGACATTTCCACCCTGACCCCGTTGGACGCTCTGAACACCCTGTACCGCCTGCAGACCAAGCTCAAAAACCGTTGGCAGGGATAGTGAAATTGGAGGTTGGATGGATTTCCCAGAACGGGCCAGCGGATTGATGGAAGGGCAAGGAGATTCCGTTGGCAGGCAGTTTGAGATTGCTCGGAGCGGATGGATGGAAGAGAAAGGAGGCCCTGGAATGGCCCAGATACATGTGTTGGATTCCGAAACCATAGACAAGATCGCCGCCGGGGAGGTGGTGGAACGGCCCGCCAGCGTGGTGAAGGAATTGGTGGAAAACGCCATTGACGCCGGGGCCACCGCCATCACGGTGGAAGCCCGGGACGGCGGCATCGAGTTTTTGCGGGTGACGGACAACGGGAGCGGCATGGCCCCGGATCAGGTGCGGACCGCCTTTCTGCGGCACGCCACCAGCAAGATCGGGTCTGCGGCGGATCTTTCCAGAATTTCCAGCCTGGGGTTCCGGGGAGAGGCTCTTTCCAGCATCGCCGCCGTATCCAAGGTGGAAATGATCACCAAGACGAAAGAATCCCTGACCGGGATCCGCTTCGTGACGGAGGGAGCGCAGGAAAAGGCTTTCGAGGAGGTGGGGGCGCCGGATGGCACCACCTTTCTGATGCGGAACCTTTTCTACAATACTCCGGTGCGGCGCAAATTTTTAAAACAGCCCGCCACGGAGGGGGGCTATATTGCGGACTTGATGGAACATCTGGCCCTGTCCAGGCCGGATATTTCCTTTAAATTTCTGCTGGGGAGCCAGGAGCGCTTCCACACCTCCGGCAACGGAGATCTGCGGGAGGTAATTTACCGCCTGTACGGGCGGGATATCGCCGCCGAGCTGGTGCCCCTCCGGGCGGAGCGGGAAGGAACGGTGATCGAAGGGTACTTGGGGAAACCCGTCCTGGGACGGGCCAACCGAAACCTGGAGATTTATTTCATCAATCGGCGCTTTGTCCGCAGCCAGCTCATCGCCAGGGCCATCGAAGAAGGCTATCGGGAATACTTGATGCAGCATAAATTTCCCCTGTGCGTCCTGCATATTCAGGTAGAGAGCCAGTCCGTGGACGTGAACGTGCACCCCGCCAAAATGGACGTGCGGTTCTCCAACGGCCCCGCTTTCTGCGATATGCTGACCGGAGTGGTTCGAGAGGGGCTGCGCCAGCGGGAGATGATTCAGGAAGTTTCACTGACTGAAACGGTCAATAGGGCGGCCGGAAAAACGGTTCATAAAGCGGTTGAGGTTGGTAAAGCAGTTGATAAAACGGTTGATAAAGCAGTTGATCAACAATCGGTCAACCTTCAGGAGAAGTCTGCTTTTCATGAAAACTCCGGGGAAACGATGGCGACTGCCCGCTTTGCTGTGGAAAGTTCTGGATCTGCGGCGACAGGAAGTCAGGAGTCTGTCGCCAGGGAAAATCAAAAATCTGCCGCTGGAAATATCAGGCCCGCTGCCGAAGAGGATTTCGGCCCCGCTTCGGAGAAAATCAGGTTCAGGAGCCCTTTGGAAACGGATGCGCTGAGCGCCACAACGGGACTGTCAAGTGCCGGTTCTGCTGCCGCAGGAAGCCCCGACCCTGCCGTCCCCCAGCGGGCCAACTATGCGCCGGAGCCCTTTGAGACGGTTCGGGCCCAGCAGTTCCGGGTGATGGAGGAGACTCGTTACCGGGCGGAAGAGCCCGGGCTGCAGCAAAATCTTTTTGAAGAAAAGATCCTGACCGTGGAAAACCGTTCCCGTTATCAGATCATCGGCCAGGTGTTCGAGACCTATTGGATCGTGGAATTCGAGGGGAAAATGTTGATCATCGATCAGCATGCCGCCCATGAAAAGGTAAAATATGAGCGTCTGATGAAGCAGTACAGGGAGCGTCAGCCGGTCAGCCAGAACCTGATGCCTCCCATCATCGTGTCCCTGACGGCCCAGGATGAGGTTCTTTTGCGGGAACATCAGGAGGCCTTCGCTTCCCTCGGTTTCGAAGTGGAGCCTTTCGGCGGCAGCGAATACGCCTTGCGGGCGGTGCCCACGGATCTCTACGGCTGCGGGGAACGGGAATTGTTCTTGGCGGCGTTGGACGCCCTGGCGGAAGAGGGAGGCCGGGGAACGCTCCAGGCGGTGGAAGAGAAAATCGCTTCCATGTCCTGCAAAGCTGCGGTCAAGGGCAATCATCGTTTGAGCCGCCTGGAGGCGGAAGCGTTGATCGATGAGCTGCTGACCCTGGAGAATCCCTATCATTGCCCCCACGGTCGTCCCACCATCATATCCATGACCAAGACGGAGCTGGAAAAAAAGTTTAAGCGGATCGTATAAAAAGGCGAATCCCGTGAGAAAGGAGACCGGATGGAAGAGAAGCTGTCGCCCCTGATCATATTGACCGGCCCCACGGCGGTGGGCAAGACGAAGCTTTCCATTGCCCTGGCGAAAGCGGTGGGCGGGGAAATCGTTTCAGCGGATTCCATGCAGGTCTACCGGCACATGGACATCGGCTCCGCCAAGATCACCCGGGAAGAGATGCAGGGAGTTCCCCACCATCTCATCGACATTCTGGAGCCCTGGGAAGAGTTTAACGTGGTGACCTTCCAGGCGAAATGCCGGGAATGCATGGAAGGTATCTATGAGAGGGGACACATCCCCATCCTGACGGGAGGTACCGGGTTCTATATCCAGGCGGTGCTGTATGGTATCGATTTTACGGAAAATGAAGAGGACAGCGCTTATCGCCGGGAACTAGAGGCGCTGGCTGCTGCCGAAGGCCCGGAGGTTCTTCATGAAATGCTGGCCCAGGCGGATCCCGCTTCCGCAGAGGCCATTCACGCCAACAATATCAAGCGCACCATCCGGGCCCTGGAATATTTTCACTTGACGGGAGAACGGATTTCGGAGCATAATGAGCGGGAGCGGGCCAGGGAAAGCGCCTACCGCTCCTGTTATTTTGTCCTGAACGAGGCCAGGGAACGGCTCTATGAACGAATTGACGCCCGGGTGGAGAAGATGCTCAGGGACGGGCTGGTGGAAGAGGTGAAAGCCCTCCGGGCCATGGGCTGCCGCAGCGGACAGGTGGCCATGCAGGGCCTGGGCTACAAGGAGATCCTGGATTACCTGGAAGGAAACTGCACCCTGGAGGAAGCCATATACCGGATCAAGAGGGACACCCGTCATTTCGCCAAGAGACAACTGACCTGGTTCCGCAGGGAGCGGTCCGTGATCTGGATCAATAAAGAAGAGTTTTCCGATCAGGAGGACAAAATCCTGGCCTACATGCTGGGGAAGCTGGAAGAAGCCGGGATCTGGAGCCCTGCAACCGATGGAGATGGTTTGCTGGACCAAAAATGAACTTTGGAGGATAAAAAACATTACCATGGATTCTACGTTGCGTCAAAAACAATATGAAACCCTGGGAATCGGAGAAAGCGTCTTCGATTATGGGGAAGAGATCCTGCGGGGATTAAAGGAGCGGTTCGACAGGATCGACCAGCTGGCGGAGTACAACCAGCTGAAGGTGCTGTCCGCTTTCCAGAAGAACAAGGTCAGCGAGGCCTCCGCCGCTCTGGCGGCGCTGGGCTATTCCCAGAGCGAGATCGGCCTTGCCCTGAAGGGGATCGATATGGACAGCCTGACCCTGGAGCAGATCATCAAACAGGCGCTGAAAAAGATGGTGAAATAGAATG
>CANQPH010000064.1 GCA_947625675.1 uncultured Acetatifactor sp. | reverse complement strand
TCCAGCTCCTCGATCTCCCGGCGTCTTCCCAGGAGATTGCTGCTGTTCTTATACGCGCCGCCGCTGATGGCTCCGCCGGGCACCAGAAGCTCTCCCTCCAGGGTGACCATCCGCAGGCTGTAGGAATATTTCCGGGCGATCCGCACCGCATTGTCCATGTTGTCCACCACCAGGATGCGCCCCAGCAGGGACCTGGCCACGTTGCGGTATCTCTCCTGGATCAGCACCAGCCCGTCCGCCAATCCCACCACGCCCTTTTCCCGGAGGGCCTGGTCGTTATGGAACTCCTGCGTATGGTTCAGGCTGGTCAGGGGCAAAAAGGTCGCCCTGCCCAGACGGTTGGTCTTCAGATACTGGATCAAACGTTTGGCGGTTTCCTCTTCCTCCGTGACGATGTTCTGGATGCTGCCGCCCAGGGCGGTCTCAATGGCGGTCTCGTATTTGGGATCCGTCTTGATGATGTCCGCCACCACGCCGATGATCCCCTTCTCCCGGTCCTTCTGCTCCATGACCTTTTTCACGCTTCCGCCATAGCCCTCGTAGCGCTCCGTCAGGTTCACCAGGGCTTCCAGCCTGGAACTTTCCTGGTGATATTTGCTGCGGGTCTCCTGGAGCCTCTCATCGCAGGAGGCCAGCTTTCCCCGGAAGCTTCCCAGGGTTTCCTCCGTCTGTTTTTCCTCCCCCCGCAGCTTCTGCAACTCCTCCGTCACGGCGGCGAATTCTTCTTCCAGCTTCCGCAGCCCTTCCTCCCGCTCCGCCTCGTCGGTCTTGGCCCGAAGCAGCCGGGAATTCAGCTCCGCCCTGCGGATGCCGATCTGTTCCTGTATGGTGTCGAAGCGGCCGATCCGGGACTTGATCCCGGCCCTTTTGTTCAGTTCCTCGATGATGGCGTTCTTGCCGTCCTCGATGGCCTTGCTCAGGCCCTCGATCCGCTCCTGCAGTTCCGACAGTCTCTCTTTCAGGGCGTCCCGGGTAGCCGAGATGTCCTGAAGTTTCTCATCGATTTGAACTTTCTGGCCCAGGATCTCTTCCTTTTCCCGGAGCCTGTCCCGGATATCTCCTTCCACCTTGTCCCGGCGGTTCAGCAAATGGGCCTCGCTGCCCCTGGCGGAATTGATCTGCTCCTTCAGGACGTTGATCTCTCCCTCCAGCTTCCCCCGCAGGAGACCGGTATCGGTCAGACTTTTCCTGGTCTCCTCGATGGAAGCGTCCAGCTGTTCCAATTCCGTCTGAATCTTCTCGTATTCCGCCTTGATCCCTTCGTACTGCTCATTGGTTTCGGACAATTCCTGATCCGCCAGGCCGTATTTCTCCTCCACGTCCCGCAGCTGGGCCCGGATCCGTTCGCTTTCCAGCAAAAACACATTGATGTCCAGGGCTTTCAGGGCTTCTCTCTTCTGCAAATATACCCTGGCCACCTGGGCCTGCTTCTCCAGAGGCCCGATCTGCCTCTCCTGTTCGGAAAGGATGTCGGAAAGGCGCACCAGGTTCTGCCGCTCGCTTTCCAGCTTGGCCTGGGCCGCCGCCTTCCGGCGCTTGAACTTCACGATCCCGGCGGCTTCATCGAAAAGCTCTCTCCGCTCCTCCGGCTTGCCGCTCAGGATCTTGTCGATCTGGCCCTGGCCGATGATGGAATAACCTTCCTTGCCGATCCCGGTGTCATAGAACATTTCATTGACGTCCCTCAGACGGACTGCGGCTCCGTTGATTAGATATTCACTTTCTCCGGAACGGTAGAGCCTCCTGGCCACGGTGACTTCGTCGCTGTCGATGGAAAGCTGTCTGTCCCCGTTGTCCAGGGTGATGGCGACATAGGCGTAGCTCAAAGGCTTGCGCATCTCTGTGCCCGAGAAAATGACATCCTGCATGCTGGCTCCCCGGAGCTGCTTGATCCTCTGCTCCCCCAGCACCCAGCGGACGGCGTCGGCCACGTTGCTCTTGCCGCTCCCGTTGGGCCCCACGATACCGGTAATGCCGTTGTGAAACTGAAATACGATTTTATTCGCAAATGACTTGAAGCCCTGTACTTCGATACTTTTTAGATACATGTGTCCTCCGGCTTACCGTATTCCTCTTCTGCGCAACAAAAGAAGCGCCTCGTAAGCGGCCTTCTGCTCCGCCGCTTTTTTGGTGCGTCCCTCTCCCGTGCCGATTTTTTCGTCCTCCATGTAAACCTCCGCCACGAAGGTCTTGTCATGCTCCGGACCATATTCCTTCAGCTCCACGTAGCGGAGCTCCTTTTTCAGAGTGCCCTGGATCAGCTCCTGAAGATTGGTCTTGCTGTCATAGAAAAGCTGCTTGTCCTCCAGGTCGGACAGGACGAACCGATGAATGAAGTCCCTGGCCGGTTCCATTCCCCCGTCCAGATAGATGGCCCCGATCACCGCCTCCATGGCGTCCGCCACGATGGAATCCCGTTTCCGGCCGCCGGTCAGCTCCTCCCCCCGGCCGAAGCGCATGAACTGCCCCAGCTCCAGAACCCGGGAACAGAAGGCCAGGGCCGGTTCGCACACCAGGGCCGCCCTGGTCTTGGTCAGCTCCCCTTCCGGCATCTGCGGATTGTGCCGGTACAAAAATTCGCTGGTCACCAGCTCCAGCACCGCATCCCCCAGGAATTCCAGCCGTTCATAATGCTTCTGCTTATTGATCTTCTGTTCGTTGCTGAAAGAACTGTGGGTCAGAGCCTGCCGAAGCAGGGACGGATCCTGGAACCGATAGCCGATCCGCTCCTCCAGCACAGGCAAATAATATCCCCCTGTTATCATATTTCCTCGCATTCTGCCGCCGATCAGCGGCATTTGATACTCCCAAAAGAAAGTATTCCAGAATATTGCACACTTACCCCTTATTCCGGAATACTCACTGGCAATTATTCAGTTCAGCACGCTGTTGATCAGATCCACAGCTTCTCCCACCGTGGCGATCTGCTCCGCGTCCTCCGCAGGGATCTCGATGTCATACTCCTCTTCCAGGGCCATGATGATCTGATACACGTCCAGGGAATCAGCCCCCAGGTCATCCATGAAGGTGGACTCCGGGGTAATCTCCTCAGGATCCACGTTCAGCACGTCGGCGATGATCTCTTTTAACTTGTCAAAAACCATAATCACTCCTTCTTTCTATCCTTCTGTCTGGATTTTTTCTTTTATTTTTTCATTTATCTTCTGTTCCTTAAATGCGATGCATTGCAGGATAGAATTCTTGATCTCCACGGACTTGCTTCTCCCGTGGGTCTTCACCACCAGACCCTTCAGGCCCAGGAGCGGCGCTCCGCCGTATTCCTCCGTCTGGAAGCTTTTCAGGGTCTTCTTCAGGGCGGGCTTCACCAGAAGGGCCCCGATCTTGCTGCGGAAAGTGGTCATCATGCCAGCCTTCACCTGCTTTATCAGAGCTCCAGCCACCCCCTCATACATCTTCAGGACCACGTTGCCCACGAAGGCCTCGCAGACCACCACGTCCGCCAGCCCCGAAGGAATGTCCCGGGCTTCCACGCTGCCGATGAAGTTGATGTCCTTGCATTCCTTCAGCAGGGGGAAGGTCTCCTTCACCAGGGCGTTGCCCTTCTCCTCCTCGGCGCCGATGTTCACGATGCCAACTTTGGGGTTCGCCACCCCCATGACGTTCTCCATATAAATGCTTCCCATCTTGGCGAACTGCACCAGATGGGAGGGCCTTGCGTCCACGTTGGCCCCGCAGTCGATGAGCAGGCTGACGCCCTTCTCCGTAGGGATGAGGGGAGCCAGGGGAGGACGCTCCACGCCCTTGATCCGGCCCACGATGATCTGGCCGCCCACCAGGACCGCACCGGTGCTCCCTGCCGACACGAAGACGTCGCAGGTACCGTCCTTCACCAGGTACATGCCTTTCACGATGGAAGAATCCTTCTTCTTCCGGATGGCCATGACGGGAGGCTCCGCAGTCTCGATGACTTCCTCCGTATGCACGACTTCCAGCCGGGACTCCTCGTAAGTATATTTTTTCAGTTCCTCCCGGATCAGCTCCTCCCTGCCCAGCAGGAAAACTTTCACCCTCTCGTCCTCGTTCACGGCTTCCACCGCACCTTTGACGATCTCCCCGGGAGCGTTGTCGCCGCCCATGGCGTCCACCGCAACGTTTACGACCTCTGCCATCTCCTTACCTCCCAACCGGTGCCGAAAGACGCCCGCCTATCGGCCTGTGCATCCGTCGGCTCATATTCATATCTACTATACTAAACACCGTTGCAAAAATCAAGGACTTTTTTATACAGGTTACCATTCACGGTTCCCGCATTAGTCCACCAGGAGGCAAAAGGACCTGCCGCCGCAGGCGGCATGGACACCCAGCGTGAAAAAGCGGTTGGGAAAGCTAGCTTTCCCACACGCTTTCTTCCGCTGGGTGCTGGCAGCACAGGATACGCACATCCTGTGCTGCCAGACCTTTTGCCTCCGTTTTCAAGACGTCCGGAACATTACAGAAGGAACCGCAGTTGGTCACCGCCCCCAAATAAGCAAAACGAAGAGTGGCGCAAGCCACAACAGACGGCGCAAGCCACGACAGACGGCGCAAGCCGGCTGGTTTTGCGCATGGGGTGCTA
This sequence comes from uncultured Acetatifactor sp., assembly GCA_947625675.1. Classification (GTDB taxonomy): domain Bacteria; phylum Bacillota; class Clostridia; order Lachnospirales; family Lachnospiraceae; genus Acetatifactor. Next base: position 10,527 of record CANQPH010000064.1, on the reverse strand, counting down.
AGATATGCGCAGCTGCGCATGGGGTGCCGGGTCGCAAGCCGCTGGCGGCATGGGGAATTTCCTCTTTTCCACACAGAAAAACAGGCCCTTCCCCTCCGGAAAGAGCCCTTTTCACCTAACTTTCACATCTCCGCAAACTTTCACGTTTCCGCAGACCTATCCCCGATCCTTCAGGGGCAAAACATGTCAGTCAGCGTTTACAACCTGCTTCTTGTTGTAAGAACCGCAGGCCTTACATACCCTGTGAGGCATCATCAGAGCGCCGCACTTGCTGCACTTCACCAGGGTGGGCGCAGTCATCTTCCAGTTCGCTCTTCTCTTATCCCTTCTGCTTCTGGAAGTTTTATTCTTAGGACAAATTGACATTTTTACACCTCCTTATCCGCTTTGAAAATATCCTGCAATGCTGCCAGGCGAGAATCCGGCACGAAGGTATCGCACCCGCAGTCCCCTTCGTTGCGGTTCCTGCCGCACACGGGGCACACGCCTTTGCAATCCTCCCGGCACAGAATCTTCATAGGCCAATTCAATAAAATCTCGTCATACACCAATGTCTCCACGTTGAGCTGGTACCCTTCCATGAAGTGGGAATCATCGGAATCCTCTTCCTCCCCTTCCGCTTCCGGAGCCACCGCCGTCCTTTCAAAGGAAAGCTCCATGGGAGTCTCCACCTCTGCAAGACAACGGTCGCACTGCGTCCGGAATACCAGCTTCACGTTCCCTTCGATCTCGGCCTTGCCTCCGCCGATGTTCTGGAGCTTCAGCGCCACCGGCGTCTTCTCCAAAATGGGAAAGCTTCCCATCGGCCCCGCAAACTCCGTCATTTCCAAAGGAACCTGTAACTCGGTCGTTATGCCCTCATATCCTTCCTTCCCGCCGGAAGCGAACACAGCAGATAAATCCACCAACATAACAGCCTCCTACGCAGAGTCATTCGCACACTGATTCAGTATACATGAAGAAAGGAGCCTTGTCAACCGGTTTTTTGAAAATAAATGCAATTAATCGACGCCTCACTCTCCCTCGGACAAATACATCTGTATCCTGCCGTCGATGATGTCCGCCGCCCGCTCCGGAGTCTTGTCCCCGGCGAAATAAGGCTGCAATTCTTCGGAAATGATGGCCATCAACTCGGGATACGGTGAAGGGGCGGCCGTACAGCCTTCCATGAACTCTATGGCCCGATGAAGGGAGGTGGTGCCGTCCGGCAGTACCGACAGCTTCTCTCCCCGCCACAGGAAATCGCCCTCCGGCGTTTCCTCGATCTCCTCCTCGTGAACCCGGCGGACGCTCATGGCGCTGCCGTAAATCCCTGAAAAAGGCGCATCGCAGAGATCCTGGATTTCCTCTCCCAGATAATATTCCAGGAAGGCCTTGATTCCTTCCATGTTCTCGGCTTTGGCGTTTACCACCAGCATACCGGCGGAATCCATGTAGCTTCCGCAGTTCCCTTCCGTGGGGAAGCCCACATAATGGCCGCCTTCCTGATCCGCCGCCGCACCGAAATCATACCAGGAATCGTACCCGCTCATCGAAATGGTGCAAACGCTTTTTCCTCCGTGGAACCAGCTCTCCGAATCATCGGTTCCGCCAGGCTGCTCCATTCCCTTCAAGAGATCCAGGAAACGGATGAAGCGTTCGTCCTCGAAATGACATTCCCGCTTCTCCCAGTCGATCAGGAAGGAATCTCCCAGACAGCGCTCGATCAGGAGATTCGATGCCGCCAGGGGCGCCAGATAGGCATGGGCGGAAGGATAATACAGATTTTCCAAACGTCCTTCCTCCAGAAGAGCGATAAAATCCTCCAGGCGCCAGGTGTCTTCCGACCAGACTTCCCCGGATACCGCCAGACTCTCCGCCGCCGTGATGTTCACGGGCAGCCCCGCCAGCTTCCCGTCCAGGGTTCCCATGTCAAGGACGGCTGGCCACAGATCTTCCAGAGTCTCCTGGGGAATCAGCTCCCTCAAATCCGCCAAGACCCCCAGCTCCTGCAGCATCTCCATGTCGGCCCTGGACACATACAGCATGTCCGGCCCTTTCCCTGCGGCGACCTCCGCCAGCACCTGGGTCCGGAAAGCGTCCGCATCCGAAGTGTTCGTCTGGTAAAGAAAGGTTCGGTTCAGATCCTTTCTCGACAGACGGCTCGCACATTCCGACACCTGTCTGCTGCCTCGGGCCCCGTCGGCATCCGCTCCCACCAGATCCGCCACCTGAATGGCGGACTCTTCCTCCACGGGCTCCTCGGACAGGGGCGCCAGCCAGTCCTCGTCCCCCTCTTCACTGCTCCGATACAGGCGAAGCACCGGGGGCTGCCCCTCCCGGAAGGCCAGCTGCGTCTGATAGTTCCGTCCGGCAAGGCCGTTCTTTTCCCAATGAAACACCAGAGTCCTGACTCCGCTCTCGATATTCCAGGTCACGATGCCCTCAAGATTTTCATAATAAATCAGATTCCCCTGCATGCCGTAGAACCGGACGATCTTATCCTCCGAAGAACTCACGGTGCCCAGGGTGCGCATTTCCCCGGCTTCCAGGTCCGGCCACAGGAAGGAATAGACATGCTTCCTCATGTCATTGACAGGAAACACCAACTCCCCTCCCTCCGTCCGCAGAGGATCCTCGATGACCTGTTCCCCCGGCCCCTTGTATTCCAGGAGGATGTTGCCTTCCCTGTCCAACACGTAGAGATCCGTGCTCCCATACCCATCATCGGCCAGCCCCGTCCTGTGATAGATGTTCCCTGCACCGTCGCAGACGCAGTTTCCTCCTTCCATGGTCAGGACATCTTCCAGGGCATCCTTCTCAATCTCTTTTTCCAGATAAACCTGCCAAAAATCCGTCCCCCGGACTTCTCCCTCCGAGTCCAGATAGATCATCCGCTCCGCCGTCTGATGGTATTTGCCGTCGGACCCGCTCTCTTTTTCCATCCATCGGAAAACACAGCCGCCGTCCCCCGTCACGGCCATGCCCGCCAGCCAGCCGTTGGAAGTAATATTTTCCACCCCCAACCGCTCCGGGGACAGTTCCTGGAGGGAGGAACTCATGGATGCGGTATCATAGATCTCCAGGTACCACCGCAGGGCTCGGATTGACGGGGGCTGAACGACCATGCTCAGCCGGTAAATCTTGTCCCCGCAGGCCTGGGTGAGGGGATAAAAGGAAAGGAAGCCGGTCATTTCCTCCCCTTCCTCCAGGACCACTCCCTCATGGCCCCAGGGGATGTATTCCGCAATCCAATACCCTTGCCGCTCCTCCACTTTTCCCGCAGCCGCAAAGCCCTCCGTCTTCCAGTCCGCCGCTACCTCAGACGCCCCGGAGGACTGCCCTTCCGCCCGGGAACCCTCCCCTCCGCAGCCGGAAAGCAGGGCTGCGGCCAGGAGCAGGATGAGCGCCAACAGAGTGCGGCCGACTCCCGAAATCGATCTCTTTTCTTTCATTGTTCAATATACTCCCCCTGATTCTCTGTCAAATAAAAGCTTCGTACCGCTCCTATATTTTTCTATAAAAATTCCACCCTTCCGTCCTCGATATGGTAGACGGCCCCCAGGACCTTCAACCCCCGTTCCTCTTCCATCCGGTGAATGTCCAGGTTTTCCTCGATCAGCCGCTTGCTCCGCTCCACGTTCAGGCAGCAGGCCCTGTAGCCGTCCGTTTCCTCTCCGATGGCTCTGCGGATTTCGTCGGTGATGTATTTGATATAGCCGTCCGGCTCGTGATGGATGGCCGCATCGACGGCCCCGCAATTGGTATGCCCCAGCACCACCACCAGCCTGCAGCCCAAGTGATCCGCCGCATATTCGATGCTGCCCAGCTGATGATCATCGATCACGTTGCCCGCCACCCTTATGACGAACAATTCCCCGATTCCCATGCTGAAAATCGCCTCCGGGATCACCCGGGAATCCGAACAGGTCACCACGATGGCTGCCGGATGCTGGCCGTGTTCCCAGGTTTCCCGGCGGACACGCAGGGAGACGTCCCCGAAGCCCCTCTCCGTATTCAGATATTTTTCATTTCCTTTTTTCAATAATTCCAGGGCTTCCGCCGCCGATACAATAAGTCTGTCTTCACTATTTAGCAATTCTGACACCATCCTTCCATATATTTAAAGCAAGTGCATAATGTATAGGTTCATTACAAAAATCCATACCTTCACCTCCCTATCTCCTCGTCCAAAATCTTCACCGTCAGGATTTCGTAGGGTTTCAAGGTCACCGGAATCCGGCCCTCCCGCACTTCCAGCTCCCTTTCCTCTTCCTCCAGCAGATTGCAAAGCCAGGCCCTCCGGAAAGGAAGGTTGACGGTGAGGTTCGTGGAGGTCAGGCTGTTTTCAGATTCATACAGCCGAAGCACCACGCCCCTTTCGTCCTCGGAGGCTTTGACGGTCTCTAACACCACGTTGGAAGCCTCTGCGGAAGCCAGAGAAAAATCCGGAACCGGAGCCGCTCCCGGCACCGAAATCAGGGGTTGGTTCAGCTTATAACCTTCCGCCACGGTTCCGCCCGCCTGCCAGCCTTCCCTGTGGGGATACAGGGCGTAGGTGAACTCATGCATCTCCTGATCCGCCGTGGGATTGGGCATAATCCCGGATTTGATCAGGGTCAGGCCGATCTCCCCGTCCTTCACGGAATGACCGTACTTGCAGTCATTCAGAAGACTTACGCCGTAATGTCCCTCGGAAAGATCCGCCCACTTCTGGCCGCAGCTCTCGAACCTGGCCACGTCCCAGCTGGTGTTGGTGTGGGTTTTCCTCTTGAGATTGCCGAACTGAATCTCAAAAGTGGCCTCGTCCGTGTGCACCGCCAGAGGAAAATAGGTTTTCAGCAGAGTCTGATGTTCCTTCCAGTCCACACGGGTCTGAAAATCGATCCTGCCGGTGTCCCCGTAAAAGATGACCTTCTGCCAGATCCGGGAACGGCTCTCCTTCCTCTCGATCTCCAGGACAGCCCGGACGGGTCCCAGCTCCGTCCATTCCATCCGTTCCAGGCGGTCCACGTCCCAGCTTTTTTCCGTATAATAAATGTCAATGTCCCAATTATCGTAATTCATGGGCTTGTCCTCATACATCCTGAGAACATTGCCATGGCGGCCTTCCTGCAGAATCTCCCTGCCGCAGCCTTTGTCATACAGGCGGTCGAGTTCCCCGTTTTCCGCCAGATGCGCAGTATAAAAAGGAGTCTCCAGGGTGTAGGGATCCGTCAAAAGGAAGGGGGACGCAGGCTCATCTCCCCGCACCAGATGAAAAGTCTTGTAACCTTTGGAGGGAATCCCCCGCACGTAGGCCACCGTTCCTCCCTCCGCCGTCCGCTGGCAGGGGAAACGCAGGCCCCGGGCGTCCTCCAAATAAAGGCTTTGGACAGAGCTCCCGCTTCCTTCTTCCGGAGTTCCGATCTTTCCAAGAGATACCACGTCATCCCGTTCCCAGCCGGTGGTGTTCAGGAGCATCACGCAGTCCCCTTCCCCGGCCAGAGCCCGGAGCCGCTCTTCCATCAGCTCCTTTATCCTGGCACCGATCTGCAGATACTCCGCCTTCGTCACCTCGTAAACCTCGTGAATGGCGGAGCCCGGCAGGATGTCATGGAACTGGTTCAGGAGCACCATCTCCCACAGTTTCCAGATTTCCCTGGCCGGGCAAGGAAGGGCATGGCCCGGCAGTCTCGCCGCCATCGCCGACACCAGTTCCAGATCCATCAGCCCCAGCTCCGATTTCCGGTTGAACCGCTTGTTCCGGGCCATGGAGGTCAGGGTGCCCCGATGATACTCGAAGTAAAATTCTCCCTCCCAGACCGGCAGGCGCTTGCTGCCCCAGACCCTCTCCTTCAGCTGGTCGAAATAAGTTCCGGCGAATTCCTGCCGCACCCTGGGAATCCCCCGAATCCCTTTTTCCATGCGGGAGGAAATCTCCAGCATTTCCCGGGTGGGGCCGCCGCCCCCGTCCCCGTAGCCGTAGGAAACCAGAATGTCATTGTTGATGTCCTTGTTCTGATACCGCATCCAGCCTCCCATGACGGCGTCGGGATGGAGCATCCCGTTATAGGTGGTAAAATATTTCGAAGCGGGCTGGCCCACGTCCAGGGTGGTGACCAGATGAGTCAACACCTCCGTGCCGTCGATGCCCCGCCAGCGCATGGTGTCATAAGGCACCTTGTTGAACTGATTCCAGGCCAGCTTCGTGGTCATAAAATAGTCGATGCCGCATTTCTTCATGATCTGTGGCAAGGCTCCCGTATAGCCGAACACGTCCGGCAGCCACAGCAGCCGGCTGTCCACCCCGAATTCTTCCCAGAAGAATTTTTTCCCATGCATAAACTGTCGCACCAGAGATTCCCCGGAGGTCAAGTTGGTGTCCGCCTCCAGCCACATGCCGCCTTCCGGCTCCCAGCGCTTCTCCCGAACCCGCATTTTCAGCTTCTCGTACAATTCCGGGTACCGCTCCTTCAAAAAGACATAGAGCTGGGGCTGGCTGGACATGAATTTGTAATTGGGGTACTCATCCATGAGCTTCAGCACCGTGGAAAAACTCCGAGCCACCTTTTCCCGGGTCTGGGCCACCGTCCACCACCAAGCCACATCGATGTGGGTATGGCCGATACAGGTAGCGATCACCTCGTCCCAGCCCGCCAGATCCGTGTACAGGGCCTTATCCAGATAGCCGCTGGCTTCCTCCAGGCTTGCATAGAACTCCGGCGAATAGGGCGTCCGCAGATCAATGAGATTCACCGCCTCATTCAGCACCCGCTCCAATGCCAGCCGGTTCCCATCCTCCTTGTCCATCCGGGAAAAAGCCAACAGGGGCGTCAACAGATCATAATATACCTTGGTGATCAGAGGATCCACTTCTCCCAGCTCCGCTTCCAGCCGGAATTCGTCATATTTGGTTCCCGTATAAGCCTGCAGCTCCAGGCACAATTCCCGCCCGCAGACCGCTTCCCTGGGCAGAAGGATCTCCCTGTGGTTCCTATCGATGCCCTGCACCGCTTCCCCGTTTACGAACAGCAAAAACTGGGGATTCTTGGCATCGTCCCATTCCTCCACCTGGGGCTGGATCCGGAACCACACATCCTTTCCCTCCAGTTCTTCCGGCACCCGCATCCGGGCCCGGAACCAATAATGGGCGTCCGGCCCGTACCAGCGCATGGACGCACAATCGAAAGGTTCCCAGGGAGCTCCCGCCGAAGCCTCCGCCGAAACGGCCTGCCCGAAATCGACGGTTTCCCGAGAAATCCCTTCCGAAACGTCCGCCATAACGGCCTGCCCGGTACCGACAGTTTCCCCGAAAACCGCTTTCGGGGAAGTCGGCCTCCCCGCCTCCGCTTCCTCCGGGTGCAGATAGAATCCCTTCTTGTACTCCCAGCCCGTCACCGGCCTCCTGTTCTTCCAGCAGAGGCCTTCCAGCTCCCTGCAGATCACACGCACTCTTTTATCTAAAAAATACATAGGCCCTCCTATTTATTCACAGTGCCAATTTCACACTCTCTTCTACTTTATAATAATTTGGAAAGGTTGACAATGGTTTTTGCGAAATTCGGAAAAAGAATTGACAAGACCGGCTCCATCCTTCATAATGAAATCATCCAGCAACTTATGATCAAAGGAGGAAAATCACATGAGCAACAAATATGCCGGAACCCAGACGGAAAAGAACCTGGAAGCCGCTTTCGCCGGCGAATCCCAGGCGAGGAACAAATACACCTATTTCGCATCCGTGGCCAAGAAGGAGGGCTATGAGCAGATGTCCGCCCTTTTCCTGAAGACCGCCGACAACGAGAAGGAGCACGCCAAGCTGTGGTTCAAGGAGCTGCAGGGCATCGGCAATACCGCCGAGAACCTGGCCGCTGCCGCCGCCGGAGAGAACTATGAGTGGACCGACATGTACGCCGGTTTCGCCAAGACCGCCGAGGAAGAAGGCTTCCCGGAGCTGGCCGCCAAGTTCCGCCTGGTAGCCGCCATCGAGAAGACCCATGAGGAAAGATACCGGGCCCTGCTCCAGAACCTGGAGACCGCCCAGGTCTTTGAAAAGAGCGAAGTGAAAGTCTGGGAGTGCCGCAACTGCGGACATATCGTGGTGGGCACCAAGGCCCCCGAAGTGTGCCCGACCTGCAATCATCCCCAGAGCTATTTCGAGGTTCATGCGGAGAACTATTGATCTCCGAAGGGTTCTATGCGAATGGACGAATCAGGCCCGTCGGTTTTAAGCCGGTGGGCCCTTTTTTAAACAGGCAATCTCTTTCATACTTGTTGAAATTTCCTTCATTTGATGCTAGAATGAAGGAGATAAATCCTAAATGAAGGAGATATTTATGAGAGCGTTTGATTATGTAAAAGCGCCGGAACGCCTTTTGACACCGGAAATCGTTCAAATGACAGGAAGCATTCATGAGCATAAAGGCAGGCAGGAGTTGTTTCTGGAAGCAAATGCAGATGAGTTAAAAACCCTCCTTGAAGTTGCGCTGATCCAAAGCACCGGCGCTTCAAATCGAATTGAGGGGATTTTCACCAGTGACAGACGGCTGGCATGACGGTGCGAACAGCTATGCGCCGTTCGTGAAGTATTATCTGGGGATTATACTCAAAGCGTACAACGAGTTTGAAAACCGGGTAGAACACCTGAAAAACCGCCTTTCCAAGCCGGAACGGATTCAGGCTGTCTTTGAACAGAAAATCGGCAAGATCACAAAAAAAGAAATCATGGAACTATGCCCGGACATAAGCAAGGTCACAGTGGAACGCACTTTAACAGCTTTGGTAAAAAGCGGTTATATTGCCAAAGTCGGAGCCGGCCCTTCTACCGGATATGTCCGTATTTGAGAGCATTATCTCTAGTCCTTATTAAAAACATCTCCGTACTTATTATTTCCCGCTGACAGCATTCCGCCGCCAGCCCAGCCCGCACAAGGCCATCAAAAGGACGGTGATCATCCCGTAAGAGCAGGAAAGCGAACTCAATCATATTTTTACCGTTCCATCAAATCTTCCATCCTGCAGCAAAGAGCCTTGCTCAGGCGCAGCAACGTTTCTGCCGCTGTTTTGTTGATATTGCGCTGGCACTGCTCGAAAAGCTGAATCTGGCGCAGCGGCACGCCTGATTCAGCCGCCAGTTCCGATTGGGAGAAACCGCTGATTTCCCGTTGTCTGCGCAGCCTCGTCATGGGATATGCTTCTTTCATTTTTTCCTGCATCCGGTCCACAAACTGCATGAGATCCATCTCGTGGCAGACAGGATACATAGCGATGATTTCCTCCATAGACACGGCGGACAGGATTTCCATAAAGGAAGCATCGCTGTACCACTGATAAAATGCCAATGCCCAGCCTGCCCAATACTCCGGTCCTTTGTCGAGGTACATGGCATCCTCTGCATCTGCAAAAGGGGTATTGGTTTCCGTCAGTACCCTGCGCGCCAATTCACATCCATTCATTCCTGCGACATAGCGCGGGTTGCCGCGGCCAAATTGCCTGGATGTGTCGGAAGCAGCAAAGGCTCTGCCAAAAACATCAGGCTCCAGCCCCAGAGTCATCACTGCAAAATCCACCGCATCTCCCAAATTACGCTGTGCCCCGGCAACATATTCTTCAAAGTAAGCGTGGATCGCCATTTTCCATCCCTTCCCTCATAATATCAATCATATACAACTCGTCGATCCCATCGGAAGACCCTCGGGTACTGCGGTAAGCAAGCCGAGCCTCCCTGTCGCGAAGACATTTTTTCCCATAATAAATATCTGCTGCAACGGACTTTACATCTACAAAATGAATCCGTTCAAATGCAAGCCGGCTTTTTAAAACGACCTGCTCGCCGAGCCTGCCCAGACGCATCGCCTCTGACAATTTTTTGAGCGAAATCGTACCCGCAACAAAATCCTGGGCAAATGTAAAATACGAATCGTCCGCACGATAACCAATAAGAACGTCATAAGGGGACAGATCAATGGAAAAATGCTTCTGAAGATATTCCTTAGCCTCTTCCGCAATACTTCCGTTTTGCCAATAACTGCGGTATTTTGTCAGAATCGCCAGCCAGTTCAGGATGTTGTACTCCGGGGAATTAAGCCGAAGGATTTTTAAGCCGTCCAAATCCAATTCATAGATATTGACAAAACCATCCCGTCCGTCAGCGCAAGCCCATTCCTTAGCCAGTTCCATATCTTCTGTCGTATAAAAGCCATACCCATAATCATTTGTCCTTTTACTTCCATGATACACCGGCATTTCGATCATATGGTCTGAACCGTGATAAACAAGCATTGTTTTCACCCCTTTCATCCTCATTGTATCTCTACAGTGATATAAAGTCAAGGGTTTTTGAGAATACCTTTCCTGTGGGATGAGATGGCAGAACACCTCAGTATTTTAACACATAATATTACATACTCTGCGCCGCACAAGCGTCCTTTTTCGTCGCGCTCCCGTGAGCGGACAATATATCCGGCGCATTCCTGCTCCCGCACCGCTTTCCGGATAGCGTCGATCTTCTCCCGGTTGATAAGGGACAGCCCCGCAAGGGTGTAGTCCCAATCTTCCGGCAGGGAA
>CANQPH010000063.1 GCA_947625675.1 uncultured Acetatifactor sp. | reverse complement strand
ATTTGTGCTCTGCACAAATTCTTCCTTGTTTTGGTTCAAGATCGTAAACGAGCTTAGCGAGTTTCGCAATTACCTAAATATAAATCAGTTTTCCGTCCACATATTGCTGAATCGTTTCTATTAATTCCTGCGGCAGCACATTCTCTGCCTTAATATAGCTCATAATGCTCCTCCCAATAATGCTCTCAGGATTCATCTGAGCTTACGATTCATTTATTTAAGCTCAGACTACTGAGCCATAACATACCTTCTGGTCATAAAACTACGCTCCTTTCCTGTCATATAAACATATTTTCCTTGATTATACATAACCGCAGCTTATATTTCAACCTTAAGAACGTTTATAAATAAACTTGCGATTTGAAACCGCTTCTCTTGCGGTGCGCTTCACTTATCCGGTCATAATACTCGAGCAACCTTTTCCTGTATTTTTGCTAAGCATTGACAAAATCAACTGAAAAAATTAAAATAACATATGTAATCGTAAAGAGCTCTGTCCATAAAAATCGGAGAAAAAGGTACGGTAATTTATTATGAAAACAGAACGATACAAACAATTAGACGGACTGCGTGCATTTGCCACCTGTCTTGTAGTAGCAAGCCATACACATGCCTTTAAATTAACGGGACAGGGCGGTCTTGCAGTGGCTTTCTTTTTTGTATTAAGCGGTTACCTTCTCGTGCTTCCGTGGCAAAAAGACGGAGAGGAACGGTTCTGTTCCCTGTCTGGGATTTTATACTTTTATTGGAAACGGATTCTGCGCTTGATTCCGGTTTACTATGTTGTATATCTGGCGGTGCATTGGCTTACTAATTCGCCGGAAAGTATTATAGAACATCTGCTATTTATAAATTGTTCCGGCCATCTGTGGTTTTTACAGCAGGAGGTCCTCTTTTATATCCTCGCTCCGGTTTTAATGCTTATACTCGCATTTCTAAAGAAAAGAGTAAAATTGCCCAATCTTTTGCTTGCAATTTTACTCTTTGTCGCCGCACAGTTTGCGCAGAAATACTTGGGGGCTAATGTGTTCTATCTAATGGGAAATGGCAAAAGACAAAACTTTCGCTTTGGAATTTTTCTAATGGGCATGGCTTTTGGCTATGTCCAAAAGTCAGGACTCCTTTCTTCCATAAAAAGTCTTCCTGGAAAAATTACGGCGGATGTGGCAAGCATAGCGCTTCTGGCCTGTTCCCTTTTCAGCTCCGCATATTTTCTTGCGAAGTTCAATCCGAATTTATCTGAATATTATGTAGGGTGGAACCACCCTCTTTGGTGTGCCTTTGGAAGCGGTTCGTTACTTTTGATTCTCACCTTGAACAACCAGGGGTATATTTCCAAACTCTTCCGACTGCCTTTTATCGTCTATATCGGACAAATGAGTTATGTAATCTATTTGGTTCATTTCTTTATGATTCCATATGCCACTTTTCCATCGCCGAAAAGAACGTTCTGCGCCGTTTTTGCCGCTAGTCTAGGGCTGGCCGCCGTTTGGAACGAATGGTTTGAAAAACCGCTGCAGAAACTGGCATCCTGTTGGCCCGCACATAAAAAATAATGCGGAAATATTCAGGGACGCAGCAATTCACTGGAAAGCGACCTTACGCCTTCCAGTGAATTTAACCGCATCTAAGGTTATGAAATTTCCTATGGCATGGGACCTTTCTTTAACTCTTCAGTGAAAATATCCATACGATTGTCTGAAACAATGATTTCGATAGCGCCGCCGATGGGGTCAAAGGCCAGGATGCGTTCCCTATTGTCGGCATCCCAAAATCTATAGCGCATAGAAAAAAGACAATTTCCACCAAAATGAGGATCCACTGACACTTAGTATATCAAAAATGCCCTCTGCTTTCAACCACATCAATGCAGCGGATTGCCAACGATCGCAAAAAAAGGACGCCATGGTCAAACGCCATACCGTCCTTTTTACTTTCCTGTTTATTTTTTATCGTCTGCTTAATCTGCTGCGGCGCATCAGGCTTTCCAGCCTTTCCTCTGCCGCAAGTGCATCAGGCTTTCTCTTCTTTTTCCTTCGGCAGCAGAATGTTCAGCACGATGGCGAACAGGGCCGCAGGCACGATGCCGGAACCGCCGAAGATCAGGCTGATGAACTGCGGGGCCTGGCTTAAGATTCCCATGTTGGCTCCCATGCCGTAGCCTACGCCGAGGGATACGGACACGATGGTCAGATTTCTCGGAGTCATGGGCCCCTTCATGATCAGCTGGATACCGCTGACCACGATGGAGGAGAACATCATCACCGCTGCGCCGCCCAGGACGGACTGAGGCATGATGGACACCAAGGCTCCCAGCTTCGGAATCAGGCCGCACAGGATCAGGAAAATGGCGCCGGTGGCCAGGGCGAAACGATTGACGATCTTGGTCATGGCTACCAGGCCCACGTTCTGACTGAAGGATGTGTTGGGCAGCACCCCGAAAATGGCGGCGAAAGAAGAACCGATGCCGTCGCAGATCACGCCGCCGGAAAGCTCTTTGTCCGTGGCCTCTCTTCCAACGCCGCCCTCCATCACGCCGGAGATGTCTCCCACCGTTTCCACGGCGGTCACGATGAACATCACCATCACGGGAAGGATGGCCCTCAAGTCAAACACGATCTTCACAGGGACGATGGAAGGAATGGCGAACCAGCTGGCTTCCGCCACCTTGCTCCAATCCAGCACCCAGGATTTGGTATATTCCACGCCGTCCGGCGTCACTCCCGTGTGGGGAAGCACCAGGCCCATGATGAATGCCGCTATATATCCGGCGATGATGCCCAACAGGATGGAAGAGCTGCTGGTAAAGCCCTTGGTCCCATGCTTCAGCACCAGGATCACCACCAGCACGAAAAGCGCCAGAAGCAGATTTTCCATGGAACCGAAATCCTTCACGCCGCTGCCGCCGCCGAAGGAATTGATGCCTACGGAAATCAGGGACAGACCGATGGACAGCACCACGGTGCCCGTTACCACGGAAGGGAAGAACTTGCGCAGGGGCTTCAGGAAAAATCCCAGCACCCCTTCAAAAAGACCGCCCAGGATGGAAGCGCCCATGATCGCTCCATAGGCCAGCACCCCTCCGCCCATGGTGGAAACCACGCTCTGGAACACTCCGATGAAGCCGGAGCTCGTCCCCATGATGATGGGAACCTTGCCGCCGATGGGCCCGATGGCGAATAACTGCACCAATGTGACAATACCGGCCACCAGCATGGCGTTCTGCAGAAGGGACACCTGCATGCTGGCGAAATCCCCGCCGTCACTCAAGGCGGCGCAGGCGTTGGTGATGATCAGGATCGGTGTCAGATTGCCCACGAACATGGCCAGCACGTGCTGGAGTCCCAGGGGAATTGCCTGTGACAGGGGCAGCTTTCCTTCAAATTCGTAGGCTGCCGGTGACATCTCTTTTGTCATTTTCATTGTCTCTACCTCGTAAAAATTTTTTTACAATGCCCTTTCATTGTATTGAAAAATTTTCGCTCTGTAAATTCACATTTTCGACAAAATATTTATTCACAATTTCTTTTCTCTGCAATAATCTTACAGAAAGACAGGATTACCTCCAAAAAGGCCGGATCAGCCCAGGCCCTTCCCTTCTTCTCCGAGCCCCCGCCTGGCAAATCCCCGGTACACCGCCAGGGACAAGAACACGGTCAGGGTGTCCGCCGCCGCCTGGGACCAGACCAACCCCTGCATGCCCACCAAAAAGTTCAGGAGGAACAGCATGGGGATGTTGAAGACCAGCCAGCGCATGACCCCCAGGAACAGGGCATGGCCTCCCTTCCCAAAACCGTTGAACAGATATACATGGAAGAAACTCAAAAACATCAGCGGCGTCGCCAGCACTCGGGCCCGGAGGAATCCGGTGCCCAGGGACACGGTCTGAACGTCCGCAATGAAAAAGTGCATGATCTGCCCGGCGAACAGCTCGTACAGCACGATGCTGAGGGCGGCGCAGCCCAGGCCCAGCTTCAGGGAAAAGTTCTTGACTGCGTTCATGCGGTCATAATTGCGGGCGGAATAATTGTAGGCGATGATGGGCATCATCCCCTGGCAGATTCCCACTCCCACGTTCAGAGGCAGACGTTCCGCCTTCAGCACGATGCCCACCGCCGCCAGGGCGATATCCCCGTAGCCGGACATCAGGCGGTCGATCACCACGTAATCCAGGTCAAACAGCAGGGTGGCGATGGCGGAGGGCACGCCCACGGAAAACACCCCGATCAGACTCTCTCTGGCGGGGAGGCGAAGGGGCGAACCCAGACGCAGCACCGATCCTTCCCTCTTTCGGAGCAGGATTCCAATAAAATAAGCGCAGGCCATGCAGTTGGACAGACAGGTGGCTACACCGGCGCCAGTGATCTCCATGCCTTCCGGCAGCAGCACGAACATAAAGAGAGGATCCAGGACGATGTTGATCAGGCCGCCCATGGTAATGCCGAAACCCGCCTTTTTGGACTCTCCCACACTTCGCAGCAGGGCCGCCAGAGTATTGGAAAGCACCGTGGGCACCCCGCCGCAGACCAGCACCAGAAAGGCATATCTGCTGGCATAGGGATATGTCTCGCTGCCGGCTCCCAAAAGTTCCATCAGAGACCGCATGAAAAGCAGAATCATGATGGAGAAGAATGCTGCGGAGAACACGCTCAGCCAGACGCTAAAGCTGTAAACCTTCCGGGCCTCTTCCGTGTTTTTCCGTCCCAGGAGCCGGGACACCAGGGCGCCGCCGCCCACTCCCGCAAGCCCCGACAGGGACAGGGTAATGTTAAAGACCGGCAGGATCAGGGAAGCTCCCGCCACCATGTAGGGATTGTCGGTGCGCCCGATAAAAAAAGTGTCCGCCATGTTGCAGATCAGCACGATCAGCTGACTGATCACCGTGGGAGCCGCCATGGTCGCCACCGCCCGGGCCACCGGCATTTTTTCAAATAATTCCGTATTGTTATTGTCTTTCGTCATCGCTCTACATCCTCAAATCGGCTTCGTTCTGCGCCTACAGAAACATTCTTCCGTATCTGTTCCGCCAAAAAGCAAAACTTCAAGATATCATGTATTCCTCCCCGAAGCCCTAGTATACCGTATCTATCCCGCAAAATCAATCGAATTTCATAAATGGAAATACATTTCTGGCAGGATTTTTTGCACAGGAAAAGTGTCAGCTGCTTTTTCCCTTGAAAAAACCGGTGCGGGCGATTATAATAGGCACTAGAAATCAATTCTATACACTACCCTGATAAAGGAAAGGATTATCATGAAAGTCACGTTGCAGAATCTGACGAAAAAATTCCCCGCCCGAGGCCGGAAGTCCCGGGACGAAGTGATCGCCGTCAACGATTTCAATTTCGAGATCCCGGACGGGAAGCTGGTGGGGCTGCTGGGGCCTTCCGGCTGCGGCAAGAGCACGGCCCTCAATCTGCTGTGCGGACTGCTGAAACCCACGGAAGGACGGATCTACTTCGGAAAGGAGGACGTCACGGACCTTCCTCCGGAAAAACGGGGGGTGGGCATGGTCTTTCAAAATTACGCCCTCTACCCTCATCTGACGGTAAAGCAGAACATCCAATTTCCCCTGGAAAACCTGAAGGGGGCGGACAAGTTATCCAAGGAAGAGATGCAGAAAAGAGTCCTGGAAGCGGCCAGGCTGGTGCAGATCGACGGTCTCATGGAGCGTAAGCCTTCCGAGCTTTCCGGCGGCCAGCAGCAGCGGGTGGCCATCGCCAGGGCCCTGGTAAAGATGCCCCGGATCCTCCTGATGGACGAGCCTCTCTCCAACCTGGACGCCAGGCTGCGCCTCCAGACCCGGGAGGAAATCCGCAGGATTCAAAAAGAAACCAAGATCACCACGGTCTTTGTCACCCATGACCAGGAAGAGGCCATGAGCATTTCCGACGTGATCGTGGTCATGAAGGACGGCGTGATCCAGCAGATCGGGAAGCCCCAGGAGGTCTACGACGCTCCGAAGAACCTGTTCGTGGCCAAGTTTCTGGGCAATCCTCCCATCAACGTTTTCGAGGGCAGCGTCCGGGACGGGAAACTGTACCTGGGGGATGCGGCGGTAATGAACCTGGCCGATGCCGTCCGCCAGGAGAGCGCTTCCGCCCGGGAGAATGCTTCTAGCCAGGCGGGCGGCTCCGCCCAGGAGAGCGCTTCCAGCCAGGCAAGCGGTTCCGACTCTGCAAACGGCGCTGGACAAGCAAACGGCACCCGCCAGGCAAGCGGTTCCAGCCAGGCGAGCGGTTCCACCCAGCCAGGCAGCGCCTCCCACGTCATCGTGGGCATCCGCCCGGAGGGCTTCCTGCCCCGGGAGGACGGTCCCCTGGTCTGCGGCCTGAAGGGAATGGAAATCATGGGGCGGGACGTCAGCGTCCTGGCTTCCCATCCGGCCCTGGAGGAAGGCGCCAACGCTTTCCGAGCCATCGTCAGTGCGGAAACCCAGGTGGATGCGGACGCTTCCCAGATCCGCTTTGCATTGAAACCGGGCAAGGTCTTCGTGTTCAGTAAGGACACCGAAGAACGCCTGTTTTAGGAGGGACACATGGAAAAACAAAACTTGAAGGCCTGGCTCTATCTCCTGCCGGCCATTCTTTTCCTGGGATGCTTCCTGGTATATCCCCTGATCGACGTTTTCATTTATTCCTTTGAGGAAAGCTACAACTTCGCCTCCCAGACCTCCAGCGGTGTGGGAACCTACAATTATTCCTACGTGCTGCGGGATCCCTATTTTCTCCAGGCGGTGAAGAACACCTTCCTCCTGGTGGTGATCACGGTGCCCCTTTCCACGGGATTGGCCCTGCTCATCTCCGTGGGCTTAAGCTCCATCACCGCCCTGA
Organism: uncultured Acetatifactor sp.; assembly: GCA_947625675.1. Lineage (GTDB taxonomy): Bacteria > Bacillota > Clostridia > Lachnospirales > Lachnospiraceae > Acetatifactor. Next base: position 8,517 of record CANQPH010000063.1, on the reverse strand, counting down.
AAAATCTGTTCCAGACCGTGTTTTTCCTGCCCTACGTCACCAACACCCTGGCGGTGGGACTGGTCTTCATGATCCTGTTCAAAAGGACCCCCTACACGGACGGCTTCATCAATCTGCTTCTGGGCTGGTTCGGGGCGAGTCCCGTGGACTTCATCGACGGTCCCTACTGGGCCAAGATGTTCGTGCTGTGCCTCTACACCGTCTGGGTGGTCATGCCCTTCAAGATCCTGATCCTGACCAGCGCCCTGGCCAGCGTCAACCGCAGCCTGTACAATGCCGCCAGAGTGGACGGCACCCCGCCCCTGCGGATTTTTTTCCGGATCACCCTGCCCATGATCTCCCCTACGCTGGTGTACCTGATCATCACGGGCTTCATCGGGGCCTTCAAGGCTTACAGCGATGCGGTGGCCCTCTTCGGCGCCAACCTGAATGCGGCGGGCATGAACACCATCGTGGGCTATGTCTATGACATGCTCTACGGCAGCAGCGGCGGCTACCCCTCCTATGCGTCGGCAGCGGCCATCCTCCTGTTTGCCATCGTGTTCACCATCACCTGCATCAACCTGCTGGTCAGCCGTAAACACGTTTATTATTTCTCTTAAAAAGATACTTCTCAGGAACAGAAAGGGAAACCTCTCATGAGCAGACAAATTTCCAAAAAAGATACGGAATCCTCCGCCAGCCCCGGAAAGCGCCTGGTAAAAGGGCTCAACTACGCTTTCCTGGCCTTCTGGGGATTGGTGGTGCTGTTTCCTTTTTACTGGATGGTGCTGACCTCCGTCAAGGGATACGGCGCTTATAATTCCGAATACATTCCGAAGCTTTACACCCTGGCCCCCACCCTGGAAAACTACAGGGAGGCCTTCACGGCGGTGCCCCTGGCCCGGTATTTTCTCAACACGGTGTTGTTCACCATCGCCACCACCCTCCTGATGCTGGCGGTCACGGTGCTGGCGGCCTACGCCTTCGCCCGGCTTTCCTTCCGGGGCAGGAATCTGGTCTTCGTCCTCTTCCTTTCCCTGATGATGATCCCCAACGAACTGGTGGTCATCACCAACTACGTGACCATCACCAACCTGGATCTGCGCAACACCTTTACGGGTCTGATCCTGCCTTCCGTCACCTCCGTTTTTTACATTTATCTGTTAAAGGAGAATTTTGAGCAGGTGCCGGATCAGCTCTATTATGCGGCCAAGGTGGACGGCACTTCCGACCTGAAATATCTGTGGAAGGTGATGATCCCCCTCTGCCGGCCCACCATCGTGACCATCACCATCCTGAAAGCCATCGAGTGCTGGAACTCCTATATCTGGCCCAGGCTGGCCACCGACGACCAAAATTATTTCCTGGTATCGGTGGGCATCCAAGCCATCCGGGAAAGCGGTTTCGGCCGGGAAAACATTCCCGCCATGATGGCAGCCGTGGTGGTCATCTCCCTTCCGCTGATTCTTTTGTTCCTGATTTTCCGCAAAATGATCATGGAAGGGGTTTCCAGAGGAGGTACCAAGGGATGAGCCTGAAAAAAACATTGCTCCTGTGGGCCTGCGCTGTCGGCATGGCGGCGCTCCTGACCGGGTGTCACGGAGCCGTCCGACAGAATCAATTTGAAATACCGGAAGAATTCGATACATCAAGGCAATACGAGATCACCTTCTGGGCCAAGAACGATACCAACAAGACCCAGACCCAGATCTATGAGAGCGCCATTGCGGACTTCGAGGCCCTGTACCCCAACGTTCACGTCACCCTCCGTCTCTACACCGACTACGGCAGGATTTACAACGACGTGATCACCAATATTTCCACCAACACCACCCCCAACGTCTGTATCACCTATCCGGACCACATTGCCACCTACCTCACCGGACAGGGCAGCGTGGTTCCCCTGGACGAACTTTTTGTCCACGAAAAATACGGGCTGGGAGGCAGCGCCCTTCTCTTCGACTCCCCCAGGGAGGAAGAGGTGATTCCCAAATTTCTGGAGGAATGCGAGATCGACGGCAGACACTACGCCATTCCCTATATGCGTTCCACGGAGGCCTGCTACATCAACAAGACCTACGTGGAGGCCCTGGGCTTCACCCTGCCCGACGTCCTGACCTGGGATTTCATCTGGGAGGTTTCCGATGCTGCGGCGGCCAAGGCGGAGGACGGCACTTACCTGATCAACGGCCAGAACGTGATGCTGCCTTTCATTTATAAGTCCACGGACAACATGATGATCCAGATGCTGCGGCAGAAAGGGGCCGGGTATTCCCAGGCGGACGGCCGGATCGAGATTTTCAACGATACCACAAAAGAGCTTCTGTACACCGTGGCGGAGCACACGAAAAGCGGCGCTTTCTCCACCTTCAAGATCTCCGGGTATCCGGCTAACTTCCTGAACGCCGGACAGTGCATCTTTGCCATCGATTCCACGGCGGGGGCCACCTGGATGGGAAGCGACGCCCCCCTGGTGGACATCAGCGAGGACAAGCTGGTGCAGTTTGAAACTGCCGTGAGAACCATTCCTCAGTTTGATCCGGAGCATCCCGTGATGATCTCCCAGGGGCCCTCCGTCTGTATTTTTAATAAGGAAGATCCCCAGGAAGTCCTGGCTTCCTGGCTTTTCGCCCAGTTCCTGCTCACCGACAAGGTACAGATCGCCTACGCCCAGACGGAGGGCTACGTGCCCGTGACCTCCAAGGCCCAGGAAAGTGCGGAATATCAGGACTACCTGTCCAGGGCGGGGGAGGACGACGATACCCATTACCTCGTCAAAATGCAGGCCACGGAGCTGCTGCTGGATCACATCGACGACACCTTCGTCACCCCCGTATTCAACGGATCCGCCTCCCTGCGGGATGCGGCGGGTCAGCTCGTCGAGGAGACCACCAAGGCCATCCGCCGCAAAAAGACCGTGGATGAAGCTTTCATGGAAACCCTGTTTGATGATACCACATCCTTGTACCACCTGGACCAGCTGACGGCTGCAGGCGTCTCCTCTAAGGATTCCAAGGTTTCCAAGGTTCCCTCAGGAGAGCTGCCCCTCACCTCCAAAATCCTGCTGGCTTCCCTGGCGGGAACCTGGATCTTGATCCTGCTGTATGTGACATGGAGCATATTACGTTCAAAATCAAAAGCAAGCTCTCAAATGACTCATTAACGCAATGCCGCAGGACAAGTCCCTGAATGGTAACTATAAAAACGAAAAAATCCGTAAAATAATGGAATACCCATTGATTTCCTGATATTTTGGTGTATAATGGCTTTGTTGTAAAATTTATACCTTTTTAAGGAGGAATATCTTATGAAAAAGAATGTTCGTCTGATCACCTCTCTTTCCCTGGCCCTTGCCATGAGCGTCTGCCTGCTGGCAGGATGCGGCGGAAACGGCGGGAATGAAAGCAGTCAGGGAAGTTCCGCACCGGCGGAAAATAGTGCGCCGGAGGAAAACAGCGCACCGGCGGAAAGCAGTGCAGGCGTCATGTCCCATGCGGACTACATCGCCGCCGAAGTGGATTCGGAAGTGGTGATCGAGACCTACGTGCAGGCCAAGCAGTCCTGGTGGGAGGACAAGGCCACTGTTTATGCTCAGAGCCCGGACGGCGCATACTTCATCTACAACATGACCTGCTCCGAGGAAGATTACGCCAAGCTGGTTCCCGGAACCAAGATCCGCGTGACTGGCTACAAGGCCGAATGGTCCGGCGAAGTGGAGCTGGCGGAAGGTGCCACCTTTGAGATCGTGGAAGGGGATACCTATGTGGCGGATCCCGTTGACGTGACCTCCCTGTTGGGAACCGATGAGCTGATCAATCATCAGAATGAGAAAGTTTCCTTCAAGGGCATGACCGTGGATCCCAGCACCGATGCCAACGGCAACGAAGTCGCTTTCCTTTACAACTGGGACGGCTCCGGCGAAGACGGCAATGATCTGTACTTCAACGTTTCCATCAACGGAAATACTTACAACTTCACGGTGGAGTCCTATCTCTGCGACAACACCACCGACGTGTACAATGCGGTGAAGTCCCTGAAGGTAGGCGACGTGATCGATATGGAAGGCTTCCTATACTGGTATGAGGGCGTGAATCCCCACATTACTTCCGTAAGCGTTGCGCAGTAATCAAAAAAGTGACAGAAGAATATAAAAGAGCGTTTCCTACTCCCGGCAAGGGATGGAAACGCTCTTTTTCATTCTCTATTTCTTTCCGGCTTGAATTCCCGCTTCTCTCCGGCCGCTTCCAGCTCAATCCTGCTTCTCCCGGCCGCTTCCAGCTCAATCTTACTTCTTCCCGGCCGCTTCCAGCTCAATCCTGCTTCTTCCCGGCCGCTTCCAGCTTGATCTGCCTGCGGTTCTTCACCTCTTCGGACATGGGCTTGATGTCTCCCGCCTTCGTCAGGGCCCACTTGGTAGCCATGGGGCCCAGCAGCTCGTAGACCAGCACGGCGAACAGCGTGATGTTCCGAATCAAGGCCCCCGCCTCTCCCAGCTGCATGGCCGTGGCGCACATCCCCAAAGCCACGCCGGCCTGAGGGAACAGGGTGATGCCCAGGTATTTACAGATTTCCGGGGAACACTTCGTGGCCTTGGCACTGACTGCGGCACCGCTGTATTTTCCCAAGCAGCGGAACAGGATATACACCAGACCCACGAACACGATGGCCATATCCGAGAAGACTCCCAGCTCCAGCTCCGCCCCGCTGATCACGAAGAACAGGGCGAACAAAGGAGAGGTCCACTTGTCCGCAGCCCCCATCAGGTCGCCGGACAAAGGACAAATGTTGCAGAACACGGTGCCCAGCATCATGCACACCAGCAGGGAAGAAAATCCGATGTGCACCGGCCCTAGGTCAAACTCCAGCATGGCCAGGGAGGCCGTCAGGAACACAAAGGCGATGGCCAGGTTCAAACGGTTCGTATTGGAATTGAACAGCTTCTCCAGCTGGGTCAGCACCCAGCCCATCAGCGCTCCCAGAAGCAAGGACGCCACGATCTCTACCAAGGGATTCACGATAATGGAAACCAGGTCCAGATCGCCGCTCTGCAGGGTTCTGGCGATTCCAAAGGAAACGGCGAACACTACCAAACCCACCGCATCGTCCAGGGCCACGATAGGCAAAAGCAGACTGGTCAGGGGCCCCTTGGCCTTGTACTGCCGCACCACCATCAGGGTGGCGGCAGGAGCCGTGGCGGTGGCGATGGCCCCCAGGGTGATGAGCTGGGCCACGGACAATTTGTCCGGCAGGAACAGATGCACCACGAACAGGGCCAAATCCACGCAAAGGGTGGCGGTCAACGCCTGAAAAATGCCCACTACAAAGGCCTGGCGGCCGGTTTCCTTCAACGCCTCCAAACGGAATTCGTTTCCGATGGAAAAAGCGATGAATCCCAGGGCCACCTCGGAGATCAGGGACAGGGCCGCCACCTGTTCTTCGGAATTGAAGCCCAGTCCTTCCACCCCCAGGGCCCCCAAAAAATAGGGCCCGATCAGAACGCCCGCAATCAGGTAGGCGGTGACGGAAGGAAGCTTAAAGGGCTTAAACGCCCTGGTCATCATCAAACCGGCCAGTATGGCAATGGATACGGACAACAATGTATACACGGTAAAACCTCCTTAAACACTTACTATTACGCACCTTAATTTATACAACGTTTTTCCCCAAAAAACAATCGAAAATATCACCAATTTCCCATTCCTTTTTCAGGCAAAAGGAGGATATTTGACGTAAAACAGGCACCCACGTAAAAAACGGGCCCATGCCCGAGCAGTCTCTCTTCACCGCTCGGGCCAGGCCCGTTTTTCACATTTTCCTGGATTCTTATGCTTACGGTCTCAGACCCACGCCTCCCTCCAGGGACACATTTTTCCGGCTTCTTGGCTTACGGTCTCAGACCCATGCCGCCCTCCAGGGGCACATTTTTTGGCTTCTTATACTTACGGTCTCAGACCCATGCCGCCCTCCAGGGTGAGGGTTTCACCGGTCAGATACTTCATGTCGGGAGAAGCCAGCTGCACGCACACCCGGCCGATTTCCAGTTCGGAATCCCCGTAATGCCCCATGGGAGGCATATGAACGTTCTTCTCAAAAGCTTCCGGATAAGCCATCTGGAAATTCTCCAGCTGGGCCGTCCAGGCCAGAGGGCATACCACGTTGACGTTGATACCGTCCTTGCCCCACTCCGTGGCCGCCACACGGCTCAAACCTCTGATGCCTTCCTTGGCCGCCGCATAGGCGCACTGGCCGAAGTTGCCGAACAGACCGGCCCCGGAAGCGAAGTTGATCACGCTCCCCTTGGTCTCTTTCAGATAAGGATAGCAGGCCTTCATATAATAAAAGGCCGCATACAGCCCGGAATACAGCGCAAGGTTGAACTGCTCCGTGGTGTGGTCCGCCAGGGTCACACCGGAAGCGGAGGCCTGGGCGTTGTTGATCAACACGTCAATTCTGCCGAAGGTCTCGATGGTCTGCTTTACCACTTCGTTCACCACCGCCTCGTTGTCGGCGCCGGCGTTCACGTCCGCCTGAAGGATCAGCACCTTGATCCCATAGAGCCTCTCCAGCTCTTCCTTGGCATCCTCCAGCTTCTTCACGTTGCGCCCGGTGATCACCAGATTGGCCCCCTCCTTGGCATAAGCGGTAGCGATGCCGTAGCCGATGGAACCGCATCTGCCGTCACGCAGGGTGGCGCGTCCGGCCCCTGTGATAATCGCAGTCTTTCCTGTTAAAAATCCCATTGTTTTTCTTCCTTTCCGTTGTTAATGTATGAATGATATAAACCAATACTAATCTAACATATTTTTCCCAAATCCTCAAGCCCGATCTGAGAATTTATTTATAACAGTTCAGCCAAGAACTGTTACCTTTATTTCCCGGATTTCTCCATCCCCAGTTCCTCCGTCACCAAACGCATTCGCTCTGCAAACTGAACATAGAAGGAACCTTCCTCCAAAGAAGCGCCGTCTTTTGCAAAATCCCAGGGGGTCTGATAAAAACGGCGGAGCAGATACAAGTTCAAATTTCTGGCGAAATCTTCATCTCCCTGCTTCAACAGTTCTTCGCAGTCATTCAAAAAATAGTGCCATTCCGTGACAAACTTCCGATACTGCCCAGGATTGGGGGTATCGATCCACTTTTCCGCCTTGACCTTGGTGCGGTTCTGCTTCCTGCATTCTTTCGTCTGGAGAAAATATCGGTAAGAACCATTTTCATAATACCGGCCCAGAGGAAACAAACGGCAGATGCCGGGACGATAGGGATGAATGTCACACCTGCCCTCCCCGTTCAGGAAGACGCATTTTTCCTCTGCCCCCGCCATCTTCAAATGAGGCAGAACAATGCCGTCCACTACCCCCAGTTCTATCAGCTGCAGGCCTAACAGCTCATCAAAAGATTTGCCCAGACAGGCACTCAGGCGAAAGATGTCCAGCGGATCCAGCACAATGGAATCCCCCATCCCCTGACAGCAGGCGCTGCAGCCAACGCAGTCCCCGCAGCCCGCCTTCACCATATCGTTTTCACCATACAATCTCCCGTCGGAGATCTCTTCCAAATTGACGTTTCTTTTCATCGAAATCTTTCTCCTGCTTCGTCCAAACCGCCTTCCACTCACGAGCATTCGGTTTCCCGACTTTTCGCCCGGCTGCATTCCCTGCAATATCCATAGAGTTCAATCCGGTGCCCCACCACCGTGAACCCTTCGGCCCCGGGATCTAAGTGCATGTCAGGTTCCGGATGCATATGGCTGAAGGGACAGCCGGAAAGCGGAATCTTCTTGTGACATTCCAGGCAAATGGCATAGTGGGTATGCCCGCCCCGGTTCAATTCGTAAAAAGCGGTGCCATCCTCCATCCACACTTCCCTGCTGACGAGGCCTTTTTCCTCAAAGGCCCCCAGAATGCGGTAAACGGTGGAAATGGCATATCCCTCCCCAGCCCCGCTCCCCAGAACCTTTTGATAAATCTGAACGGCGCTCAAGGGTTCTACGGAATCCTCCAGAATCTCATACACGCATTTTCTCTGCTTCGTCCATTTGATGCCCGCCGGATAAGCGGAGTTTTTTTCTTCCTTCATCCCTCTACCTCACAGCAATATCCCCGTTATGACTCCCAGGGCGAAAACCAGAGCGATGATCATGGCGTTTTCCCTGCGGTGATGATTCACCCGGCAAAGGATCAGCATCCCCACTCCCGTGCTGGTCATCAGCCCCGCCATCATGGTGCCGAAATCCATGGCCCCTTGCAAATATAACTGCGTGACGATGATGGATCCGGCACAGTTGGGGATCAAGCCCGCCAAAGCTGAAAATACCGGCCCCATCACGGGTCGATTCAGCAGAAATCCCGCCATCAGGTTCTCCCCTCCAAAATGCAGCAGCAGATTTAAAACGAAAGTGATCAGCAGGACGAATCCAAAAATCTGCAAGGTGTGCGCACAGGCGGAACGAAAAATTCCCTTTTCACAATGGCAATGCCCTTCCTGGCACAAATCATGGACATGCTCCCGAACCCCTGTATCCGGACCCCCGGCGCC
>CANQPH010000062.1 GCA_947625675.1 uncultured Acetatifactor sp. | reverse complement strand
AAGGATCTAATTATTGGAAGCATTGCGAACGACCGCATGTTTTTCGTTATCGATAACTTTTTTGTCGGCAATGTTACCGATGTGGCGCTTATCAATAGTCTTTCTGCCCTTCAGCTGGGTAAGCAGTATGTGGCTGTTTCCCAGAAGGGCTGTGATGCTGTTCATATCGAAACAGAGGTTGAACTTTCTTACCTTGAAAGGCTGTTTATGAAAGAAGTAGCCGAAGAAAACAGGGCGAGAGGGATTTCCCTTGCCAACGATATTTGCAAAAGATATCGTCGTGAGGGTATGTTCTTTGATGAAATACTCGACGAGGCTAAGAGTGGAGGAAAGCAATGAACGAGCTTCAGTTAAAGCTTTGTGATATTCAAGGTAGATTATTTGAATTATCTGCCGAGAAGAAATATAACAGCGCCGTTTTTATCAAGGCGTTTATGACGTCCGATACCGCAAAGGAGCTTGATTCAACATATAACCGTATGCAGTGGGCGGGAGAAGAATACCTGCTTGAGGAAGTTGCCTCTGCTGCGGGTGAATCGCTTGCAGGAAACGGAGAGATATTTTCTGCGGATGTGCTGTACTGGATCGGCTATATCTATCGTTATTGGCACTATTACAATGGTGAGGACAGCGCAAAGATTTATAAGCAAGCTCCTGTCCAAACAATGAAACGAAATTATATGATGTTTCACACGATGGCTCCTGAACTTGCCATAGAGGATTTGAAAGAAATCCATAATCAGAAAAGGAATTGATTTCGGAGGTGCAAGGATGAAAGCACTTCCCAAAGTATCAATTCCAAAGTTCCAAAGTATCAATCTGATACTTTGGACTGTATTTTAGAAGAACTCGCTGTTTTAGAATTGGTTGCAAAGAACCCGACAGTTAAATAGCAGGAACTGGCCCAGGCAACCGGAAAATCAATCGCAACAATCAAGCGAATTATGAAATCGCTGAAGAATAAAAATTATATCCGCCGTGAAAGCGGCAAACGCTACGGAAAGTGGGAAATTTTGGTTTGTAAAAAAGACTAGGAAGAATAAATGGGCTCATCAATAATGCCAATAGAACGGGGCGGGTCTGGACAGCAACATTTCTTTTTCCTTTCTCAGGCTTTTCAGTTTTTCAGATAAAGGATTCATACGCATTTTCCTCATGATAATAAGCTCATTTTAGCGGTTCAACTTAATGGAGAAATAATGGGAAAAAAGAGCAAGGCGTTCACTTTTTTTTCAAACTTTTGTGGTACGATGATTCTGCGATTGCGGTGAAATTTTACTTCAGGAGGGATTGGGATGAGGCTTTTGCGGAAAGGAGGAAAACACGATGGACTTTCGGCATGAATGGAAGATAGAGATCAATATGGCTGATCTTCTGGCGCTGCGCAGTCGGCTGCGGATCCTTATGGAACCGGATGAACACGCCGCAAGGGGCAGGTACCAGATACGCAGCCTGTATTTTGACACGCCCACGGATCGGGCGCTGCGGGAGAAAATCGATGGCGTGAACCGGCGGGAAAAGTTTCGCCTTCGCTATTATAACGGGGATACGGGCTATTTAAGTCTGGAGAAAAAGAGCAAAGTGAACGGCTTATGCAATAAACAGGCTCTGCAGATCACGGCCGAACAGGCCCGGGAGCTTGCCGCCGGGATCATCCCGGAGCTTCCGCAGAACCCGCCGCCGCTTTTGCAGGAGCTCTGTTATAAAATGAAAACTGAAGGGCTCCGGCCCAAGACCGTGGTAGATTACATACGGGAACCCTTCGTGTACGGGCCGGGCAATGTCCGCATCACCTTCGATTACGGGCTCCGCACCGGCCTGCAGTGTACTGATTTCTTAAACGCCGGACTGGTGACGGTCCCTGCAGGGGACGCCCCGGTCTTGATGGAAGTGAAGTGGGACGCTTTTCTTCCGGATGTGATTCGGGACGCCATTCAGATCACCGGGCGAAGGGCGTCCGCCTTCTCGAAATACGCCCAGTGCCGTATTTACGGCTAATTTATGTAGAAAGGATACAAACCATGACACTCAATGATATTTTCAAATCCAGTTTTCTCGAAAACGTTTCCAGCGTGAGCATTCTCGATATGGCGCTGGCGCTGGTACTGGCCTTTGGCCTCGGCGTCTTCATTTTCCTGATCTATAAAAAGACGTACAACGGCGTGATGTATTCGTCTTCCTTTGGGGTCACGCTGATTGCGCTTACCATGATTACCACGGTCGTGATTCTCGCCGTTACCTCCAACGTGGTGCTGTCCCTCGGTATGGTCGGCGCTCTGTCCATCGTCCGTTTCAGAACGGCGATCAAAGAGCCGCTGGATATTGCGTTCTTGTTCTGGGCAATCGCCGTGGGAATCGTCCTTGCGGCGGGCATGATTCCGCTGGCGGTGATCGGCAGCGTCATGATCGGCCTGATCCTGCTTTTGTTTGTCAACCGGAAACCCCATGACAATCCCTATATCGTGGTGCTGCAGTGCGGCAGCCATGAAAGTGAGCAGGCGGCAAAGGAATATTTGGAAAAGAAAACGGGCCGCTGTGTCGTCAAGAGCAAAACTGTGCAGAAGGGCCATATTGAGCTGAATCTGGAAGTGCGCCTGAAAGATGACAACACGGACTTTATCAATGAATTGTCTGAAATGAACGGCGTGGCCAGTGCGGTGCTGGTAAGCTTTAACGGGGAGTACATGGGATAAGGAGGGGCCTTATGTCAAAGCATAAGCATATCGATGGGATCTGCATCGGAATCACCGTGTTCACCCTGCTCCTGACCCTCCTTTTTATGAATGGAAAAGCGGTTGGCATTCAGGCCGCCTTCAGCGAAGAAACCAGCGACGCCATGTTCACGGCCAACGATCTGAACGCCGCATGGGACGCCGGGGATGCGACAAAAATCACCCTTTCGGACGAGGGCAGTACGGTGAAGGGAAACGGCGCCTATGTTTATGATGGAAACGTGCATATTGTGTATGCGGGAAAATATGTGCTTTCCGGGGAATTGTCCAACGGTTCGGTCATCATCGAGGCGGACGGAGACGATAAGATCTGGCTGCTGTTTTCCGGCGTGTCCATCCACTGCGAGGACGATGCCGCAATCCGTGTGGAACAGGCGGGCAAGGTGTTTCTGACCTTGCAGGACGGCATTGAAAATACCTTGTCCTCCGGGGCTTCCTTCGGGGAAGAAGCGGTTTCTGCCGGGGTGGACGGAACGATTTACTCCAGAGATGATCTGACCATCAACGGAACTGGTTTCCTTCGGGTGACGGCGGAATATCAGCACGGGATCGTGTGCAACGATGATTTCGTGGCGACCGGCGGCACGCTGAACATAAACGCCGTACAGGACGCAATTCACGCAAATGACAGCGTGCGGATCAGGGATGTCGAAATGACGCTTTCCGCAGGCGACGATGGGATTACGGTTTCCAATGACGAGGAAACCTCCTTTCTCTATGTGGAATCGGGAAACATCACCATCCCGGCCTGCCAGGAAGGGCTGGAAGCGGTTCAGATCACCATTGCCGGAGGGACGCTGGACATTGCCGCTGGCGATGACGGACTCAACGCCAACGGGTACAGTGGGAATTCCATCATAAACATTACCGGAGGAGAGATCACCGTCACGGTGGAAAACGGTCGGGACGCAGATGGGATCGATTCCAACAAGGATATCTATATCAGCGGCGGAAAGCTGTTGATCAGCGTCAGTGACAGCGGCGGAAGCTGTGCCATTGACTGCGGCAGTGAAAACGGCGGCAAATGCGAGATCAGCGGCGGAACGGTTCTCGCCTGCGGGAGCAGCGGCATGGCGGAAGGCTTTGATTCGGCTTCCGCCCAGGGCTTTTTGATGCAGACCGCTTCGGCGCCAGCCGGAACGGCCGTAACGGTCAAGGATGCCGATGGAAACGAATTGCTTTCGGAGACGGTTCCCTGCAGTTTTTCCTCCGTCCTTGTCAGCACGCCGGAAATGAAGGTCGGGGATGTTTGCACGCTGATTGTCGGAGATACCGAAACGGAAATGACCATTGATAATTCTTCGGCCAGCGGAGGCTTCGGCGGATTTGGTGGTTTTGGCGGTTTCGGCGGCGGAAGAATGCACGGCGGGGGTGGTCTGCCGTCCGATTTGCCGCAAGGACAGAGGCCGGAACGAGGCGGTTTCGACAGGAACGGCGGGATGGCTGACGATAGTATAACCGATGAAATGCGGGATAGAGAAAGCGTTCAGGATGGCGGCGAACTATCGGCGATGTCTGACGAATTGGATATCAGGGCTGAGGGGGATATGCGATTCAGCCTGCCGCAGGGTAATGGGAATATGCCAAGGCAGGAAATCGTTTCACGAGCGGCGGATGCGGGGACTCCAGTTTCCGCAGAAACGCTCCCGCTCCTGGGCGTTTCCGTCATTGTATTGCTGGTCGGCTGTGCGGTGGCCGCCTGTTATAAACGGAAAAGGTGATGGTACAACTTTGTGACCGATGGTGGATATTTAAAAATTAGTGTTGACATTTTGTCTTTTGGCATATACTATAATTGTAGAAGTGGGAACTTCTATGAGGCGTTTGTCAGAAGTGCCTGGTTAAATAAAAACTGAAGAAATTGTGAGGGGTTCGTCAGATGTACCTGTCTAAAAAAAGCTGAAGATATTAGTAGAAAAGGGAACCGTTTAAGTTCCCTTTTTTATATGGAGGATGAATATGGAGCTTATTTTATGCTACATACGGGAAAGTTATTTTAGGGAACGTGCGCATTTTGTTAAAATGCTTGATACAGGGAATACATGGAAACGATTATATAGAATTGCAAACACAGCGAAAAATTCCCAATTCGCAGTATAGGAGACTTGAGAATGATTATGAAAAGATTCAAAGAGAGTTTAGTACATATTTGAATGGCTATATAAAAGCTGTAAAGAAAAAGCGTAGCGAGAAAGAACCTTTATATAGGGAATCTTCACTTGTTAATTTTCAGGAAGAATTGGGACTGACTTCTATTAAGGGGATATAGTACTATGGTGAAATTTTGAGGAAGGATCATATACGGAAAGTATACTGGAACGATGACCAAGAGTCCAAAACATAAAATTAAACACCCGTTTCCGGCGGCTGGAATGTGTCAATTTCTTGTGGTATAACCCAAGTTTGTCACTTGTAAGTGCAATATGCGTTGTTTTAGAATTAATTTTCGTTGATATAGTGGCTTCCGGTCGGCAAAATTTGGGGCTGGCACGCCAGCCCCTTTACTTGTCAGGTCCTTTGTCCGCCATTGTTCCTGAAGTCAGAAACTTTGCGAAGCGGGTTCTATTTGAACTGCACCGCCGTGCCGTAGGCCACCACTTCGGCCGCCCCCTGCATGACGGCGGAAGAACTGTAGCGGATGTTGACGATGGCATCCGCTCCCAGAGCGGTGGCTTCGTCCACCATGCGCTTGGTGGCGATCTGGCGGGCTTCCGTCAGCATTTCCGTGTAGCCGGTGATCTCGCCGCCTACCAGGGTTTTCATGCCGGCCATGAAATCCTTGCCGAAATTCTTGGATTGTACCACGGTGCCTTTCACCAGGCCTAGGGCCTCGAACTCCCTGCCGGGTACGTAGTCGATGTTGAGCAGTAACATATTACTTCCCTCCTTTTGGTGACGGCTTTTTGCGCCGTCTTTTTTGTTTGTATCGCTTGTGTTGTCGGGTCGATCTATCCAAAGCCCGTCCCGCTCTCCGGGCAGGAGAGTTGGGAGGGCATCCCCGCTTTTTAATATTTGGCGGCCTCTTCTTCCTCGCCGCCGTCGATTTCCCGAAGCCTCTGGCGCATGGCCAGGGAGATGCCTATGATCACCGCCACGCCGATGGCGATGTAGATGATCAGGAAAGGCAGGACGCCCCAAGGGCCGCCGACGGCTCCCAACAAGCCGCCCATGGCCAGGGCCATGAGGATCAGAGGTATCATGTAGAGGATCACCAGCACCGTGACCACGATGGGGGCTATTTTCTTCTTTTGATTGACGGGTTTAGTATTTTCTTGCATCGTTCATTTCTCCTTTCCGAATTTCCTGAATCCTTTGACGGAGGGCCAGCAGGGTTCCCGCGGCCACCAACAGGGGCAATGCGAACAGGAAGATCATGAGCCCTAAGGGCGGCGCAGCTTCCGGTTTTAGGGAAAAGCTCCAGAGGATCAGCCAGACCGTGCCCGCCAGAAACAGGATGATGAGCAATGAGATGGCCAGGGGTGCGATATAGGGATTGGGAACGTCTAGCTTCTGTTTGTTCTGGAAGGTGGTGCCGCTTTGCTCCAGGGCAGTCATTTCTTCCAGAATCCGGGGCGCATCAAGTTCGGAAAGGGGTTCCCTGCAGTCCTGCAGGAGGGTGCAGAGGCGGACCGATTGCTCCAGATTTTGCCTCTCCCGCTCCAAGGTCACCAGATGTCTGCGCATGCCGTCTCCCACGGTTTGGGTTCCCTCCTGCATCCGCCGGATTTCTTCAATGGGCAGGCCCAGCTTCCGCAGCAGCTTGATGCGCTGCAGGGCGGCCACGTCCCCCTCCCCGTAATCCCGATAGCCGTTTTCGCTGTTGCGGCGGGGCGCAAGGAGCCTTTTGTCCTCGTAAAAGCGGATGTTTTTCTTGGTGATCCCCACCAGGGCCTCTACCTCGTTGATTTTCATGGCTGTGGCCTCCTGTCTTTCCCGGCATTTTCCCCTTCTTTATCCCCTTCCTTATAAATGCGTGTAGCCCAGGCGACGGCCAGCAGGGCGATCAGAAACACGAGGCCTTCCGCGGCGGCTATGGGAAGGTGGGCATTGGCGATGACTGCAATAAAATTGGAAGCGGCGTGGATGAGTATGGCCGCAGGGTAGAGCCATCTTTTTTTCTTATCATGCACGGCGGTGAAGACCAGGACGGAATTGGCCATGTGCAGGAGGATGGCGCTGACCCGTTCCAGGGCGGACCAGAGGAACATTCCTGCCGACGTGGACAGCAGGGTGTCCACCGCCGAATCCAGCTTCAGGACGGAGGTCAGGCCCGTGGAAGCCATGTACAGAAGCAAAAGGTTGGAAACCATGGTCATGCCCACCACCAGAAAGGCTTCCGCCCCGCCGTGGCCGATGCCGTAGCTTAAGGCCGTAATGGGCCGGGTTTGCTTTTTCAGCACGAAACGGAAGGCCAGAAACCGTCCGGTCTCTTCAAAAAGCCCGGCGGCCAGGCCGCCATAGAGGGCGTAGAGCAGAAGGCTTCCCTGGATCGCACTGCCTGCGGGGCTCAAGAACACCAGGGTGTGCAGGATTTGCTCCAGGACCAGGGCGAACAGGAAAAAGGTGACGGCTCCGGTCAGAAAAGCGCCCCATTTTCCGCCCCGTATTTTCAGGAAGATCATGACGCCCAGGGGCAGGACGATGGTCAGCGCCAGCGTGAAGATCATGGCCGCCAGGGAGGCGGGGGAAATGGCAAGGCTCATAAGGGTACCTCCTGTAAAAAATATTTGAATTACTTATATTCTAAGGCTTCCACCAGGTGGAAGGTCAAGTGTTTTTTGAAAAAAATCTCTCCTGAATTTCTTTTGGTTGATTTCCTGTCTTAATCATAATACAATAGGGGGAGAAAGTCCATAGAGAAGTGCGGCATTGGAGGCGGCTTTATGGGCGCATATGGCCTGGGGGGGGGAGCGCAGACCGCAAGACCGCTTCGGCCCCGGGCGAATGAAACGGAAAGGAAAACGGAGGATGCTGCCAAAAGAGTTTGTGGCCAGAATGGAGGGTATGCTGGGAGAAGGAGCGGAGGCCTTCCTGGCGGAATATGGGAAGGAGCCCTGGCAGGCCCTGCGCTTCAATCCCGGCAAAGGAAGTCTGGAGGAATTCCTGGGAAAACATCCCTTCCACCTGGAACCGGTGCCCTGGGAGAAGAACGGCTTCTATTATAAAAAAGAGGATCAGCCTGGCAAACATCCTTTTCATGATGCGGGGGTGTATTATATCCAGGAGCCCAGCGCCATGGCGCCTGCGGGTCTGTTGGAAGCGGAGCCCGGAGAAAAGATTCTGGACCTTTGCGCCGCACCCGGGGGGAAGAGCACCCAGCTGGCGGCCGCTTTGAAAGGGAGGGGGCTGCTTGTCAGCAACGAGATTCATCCCGCCCGGGCGAAAATCCTGTCGGAAAACATAGAGCGGATGGGAATCGGCAACTGCCTGGTGCTGAACGAGCCGCCGGAGAGATTGCTTTTGGAATTCCCGGAATATTTTGACCGGATTCTGGTGGATGCGCCCTGTTCCGGGGAGGGAATGTTCCGCAAAAACCCGGAAGCGGTGCAGGAATGGAGCCTGGAAAACGTGGAGCTCTGCGCCGGGCGGCAGGATGGGATCCTGGACTGCGCCGCCGGGATGCTGCGCCCCGGAGGCCGTCTGGTTTATTCCACCTGTACCTTTGCCCCGGAGGAGGACGAGGGGAGCGCAGAGCGTTTTTTGCAGAGAAATTCGGACTTTCAGCTGCAGGACATGCATCGGCTCTGGCCCCACAAGATACGGGGAGAAGGGCATTTTGCGGCGGTTTTTACAAAGGCGGGAGAGGCCTCCGGTTATGAAACCTACAGTCGGGGCGGTTTGCAGAAGGGGATTTCCAGGAAAGATTGCGGGGATTATTTCGCTTTTGAAGAGGAAACCCTGAAGAGGCCGGCGGAGGAGCTTGTGAGAAACACTCTATATCTGAAGTTTGGCGACCAGCTCTATCTGTGCCCGGCCTGTCTGCCCTCCCTCAAGGGTCTCAAGGTGCTTCGGCCTGGCCTGCATCTGGGCACTTTTAAGAAAAACCGTTTCGAGCCGTCCCATGCGCTGGCCCTGGCCCTTCGCCCGGAAATGGTGAAAAGAAGCCTTGATCTGGATTCGGAAGGACAGAGGGTGAGGGAGTACCTGAACGGCAGCACCTTCCCTGCGGAAGGCGACAAGGGCTGGTATCTGATCACGGTGGACGGTTACAGCTTAGGCTGGGGGAAGTTGGCCGGAGGAATCATGAAGAACCATTACCCCAGGGGGCTGCGGAGCTTGTGACAGTGCCTGGGAATATGGTTGCAAAGGGCGGATAATTTTGCAAGCGGAAGCTGGAACCGCAAGCATCGGATGATTTTGCAACCAAAAGCGTATTTTTATGAATTGTGCGCATTCCGGTAAGCGGAGGGAGAAGTCTTCATGTGCTGCCGGAAGGCCCTGGAAAAATAGAACTGATCCCCAAAGCCGCAGGAAATGGAAACCGCCTTCACGGAGATCCCCATGTCCAGCAGTTTGCAGGCCTGGGCGATGCGGTAATGGGCCAGATACTTTTGGGGAGAGAGGCCTAAGTTTTCCTGGAACAGGCGGTAGAGGGTGGAGCGGTTGATGTGCATCATGCGGCAGAGGGTCTCCACATGAAAGTCGGGCTTATGATAGTGGGAGGAGATCAGCATCAGGGCGGTGTCCAGACGCTGATTTTCCCGGCGGGGAGGTTCCTCTTGGGAACGGGGGAAGGCATCCCGGTACAGGCCCAGCAGCGCCAGCAGAAGCCCGCCGGCCTCCTGCCTGTTCTGCGTCCAGAAATCCAGCTGCCGGATTCGTTCAAAAAGGGGGAGGATCTTTGCGGCGGGGAGAGCGGGAGCCACGGGCTGTTCCCGGTTCATGGCGCAGCCCCGCAGCAGGGAATCGGCTCTTTCTCCCATGAAGTCGATCCAGGTATATTCCCAGGGGTCCTCCGGATCCGGATAATAGCGCATGGGGACATAGGGATAGAGCAGGAAGCTCTCCCCGGTGCGGATGCGGTAGCGCTTCCCGTCATATTCCAGAAAACCGCTTCCCCGGATCACGTAATGGATGATGTAACAGGGGCGGATTCCCGGCCCCCAGGAGTGCAGATCGCTGCAATCCTGTCTGCCGCATTCTGTAAGATAAATGGATTCTTCTTGCCCCGCCATGGGCCGCTCCTTTCCGCTTCCATTGGTTTGCATCAAAAATACATGGATATGCACCATTTTGCAATGTCAATGAATCGAAATGATATATACAATGATTGTATCAGAGAAAATAAAGGAGGTCAATGACCATGATGAAATTAACACCGCCCATGGGGTGGAATTCCTGGAACACCTTCGGCAGCGAGATCAATGAACAGCTTATTTTTGACACGGCGGACAAGATGGTGTCAGAGGGACTTCTGGAAAAAGGATACGAGTACCTCGTGATCGATGACTGCTGGTCCCTGCGGGAAAGGGATGAGAACGAGAAACTGGTGCCGGATCCGGCGAAATTTCCTCACGGCATGAAGGCCGTGGCGGACTATGTGCATTCCAAGGGGCTGAAACTCGGCATGTATTCCTGCGCCGGTAACATGACCTGCGCCGGGTATCCGGGCAGTTTCGAGCATGAATTCATCGATGCCCAGACTTTTGCGGAGTGGGGCGTGGATTTCCTGAAGTATGATTATTGTTACCACAGTCCCATCATTGCGGGAACCTATCTGTACCGCCGGATGGGCCTGGCCCTGGAAAACTGCGGCCGGGACATTTTGTTCAGCGCCTGCTCCTGGGGGGCTGACGAGACTCACGAATGGATCAAGGCCAGCGCTGCCTCCATGTGGAGATCCACCGGGGATATTTTTGATACCTGGGATTCCGTGAAAAATCTGGTGAAGCAGCAGGAAAGACTGCATCCTTATAACGGCGTGGGCTGCTTTAACGACATGGACATGCTCATCGTTGGAATGCACGGAAAGGGCAACGTGGGGCTGCAGGGCTGTACCGACGTGCAGTACAAGACCCACTTCTCCATCTGGGCCTTTATGGGTTCGCCCCTGATGATCGGCTGCGACATCCGGAACATGACGGAGGAGACCAAAAAGATCCTGACCAACGAGGAACTGATCCGCATCAACCAGGATCCCGGCTGCCGTCAGCCCGTGCGCCTGGCGGGAACCTGGGCGGGAGAGGATTTGCTCTTGTATGCTAAGAACCTGGTGGGCGGGGACATCGCCCTGGGCTTCTTCAATTTAAGCGGGGAGAAGGCCATGGCCCGTCTGAACCTGGACGAGGTGGGGCTGCCCTTCAGCACGGGCAAGACCCTGAAGCTGAAAGAGCTGTGGACCGGGGAAGAGACTCCCGTGCGCAACGCCAACATCATGAAATGGCTGGAGCCCTATGACTGTGCGGTATACCGGGCCAAGGTGGTGGATCTGTGATAACCGGCGCAGAAAACCGGATACCCGGCCGGAATGGCATGGGGAGCCTGGGCGATGCTTCCGGTGTGCCCGGCGCTTCGGGCCGCTGCGTCTCCTGCGGCAAGGAGCTGACCTTCAATGAGATCGGCGCCACCAGGAAATTCGTCAACCGGGCCGCCGTCAGCTTCTATTGCAGGGACTGTCTGGCGGAACGGCTGGGGGTGGATGCGGCGCTGATCGACCGAAAGATCCAGGAATTCAAGAAGCAAGGCTGCACCTTGTTCGTGTAAGCCGAAATTATTTCCTGCGCCGCCACACTTTGGAGGGCTGGGCCATGGCCGTGGGGTAGCGGAACAGCAGCGTCCTCAGCGCTTCCCACTGGAAAGGGTACAGGGGCCAGAAGTAGCTGAAGCCCTCGAAGGTGGGGGTGGTGGCGATGGAGAGAAGAACCAGGGCCAACCCGCCCAGGAAGCCCCATAGTCCCAGGAAAGCGGTGGCGAGGATCAGGAAAAAACGGTATACCCGCAGCCCTTCCCCGAACTCCGCACTGGACAGGGCCAGGGAGGTCAGCAGGGTGACGGCGGCATAGAAGAGGATTTCCACGGAGGCCCAGTGCAGCTCCACGGCGATATCCCCGATGATCAGGCCTCCCACGATGGAAAGAGAGCCGGAGAGGTGGCTGGAAGTGACGGAGTTGGAATATTTGAACAGATCCAGCAGAAATTCCACCGCCAGCGCATAGAAGACGATGATGGGGCCTGATAGGTTTTCCGTGGATAAAAGGTGCCATTCCTGGGACAGCCGTGGAAAATGCACCGTGATCAGCAGGAAAAAGGGCAGCAGCAGGAGACTCACGGGGATGCAGAGGAACCGCACCAGCCGGAAGTAGGTGCCCACGATGGGGCTTTTGTAATAATCTTCGGGGCTTTGGGTGAATTGAAAGATGGTGCTGGGCAGGATCAGGACGGAGGGGGAGTTGTCCACCAGGAGGACGATGTGCCCCTCTTCCAGGAAGCTGCAGGCCACGTCGGGCCGTTCCGTCAGGTGGAGGCTGGGCAGGGGATGAAACCATTTCTTGGGCACCAACAGTTCCTCCAGACTTTTGCTTCCCATGGTCAGGGAGGTGACGGAGAGGTTCCCCAGGGCTTTTTTGAGCTTCCAGAGAAGTTCCGGGCTGGCTTTGGAGCCCAGATAGGCGATGGCCACGTCGCATTCTCCCTCCGTTCCCACGTTCAGGATTTCGAAGGTCAGTTCCGGGGAGCGGATGCGCCGCCGGATCAGGTTGGCGTTGAGCAGCAGGGTTTCCACGAAGCCGTCCCGGGCCCCCCGGCTGACCCGTTCGGTATCCGGTTCTCCCACCCCTCGGGCGGGATAGGTGCGCACGTCGATGAGGATGGCCCGGTCAAAGCCCTGGACGAAGAGGGCGGAAGGACCGCTGCAGACGGCGTGGAGGATTTCCTCCCAGTTGTCCGACAGGGAAGCCTGGACGTATCCGATCCTGGCGTTCAAGTACCGCTCTATGGATTCCACCTGGGTGTCCTGCATGTAAAGGGGATTCTGCAGATCTGAAAAAATCTGCTGCAGCACCTCCGTTTTGCAGAAGCCGTTGATGCCGATCCAATAGGCCCTCGTCTCGCCCAGAAGTAGCTCTCTGGTCGTTATGTCGAAGCTTTTGGAAATGGGGAGGACGGACTTGGCATGGCTGATATTTTCCTCCAAATCTTTTGACAAACGCATAGAAGTCTCCAATCCATTCTATCTTCTGGGGTCCGCCGAAGGAATTGCTGCAGGCGGCAGTCCCTTTCTCCGGACGCCCCGTTCTATGCTGATAATTTCCCCGTTTGGAAGAAAAATATGCAGATCTTTTATACTATGGTTCGTTCCCGCCATTTTGTGAATGGCTTCTACATTATAAGGTTTTTTCGCTTCCGCTACTGTAATCCCGTTCAATAAAGTATCGGCAAATCTTCCTTTGTAACGGCGTAAGGGCTCGCATAAACCTTTTTAAGGTATTCGTCGTCAGTGTGTTTTTCGGTGAGGCAGTATTCCTTTGACCAGGTCATATAGCTTGCCCAGCCGATCTTCTTATGATGAACGGCTTCAATGTCCGGCACGCTTCCCGTCTCTCCGATCAGCGTTATCTTGGGCTGAGCCGTTATTTTCAAAAGCTCGTGATACAGCTTGGCGCAGGATGTGTGGTCTGTGGGATACATGTCCCTTGAGATAATATCCACCGTATCGTCTCCAGGATAATACTCAGGAACAGGCGCATTCCAGACCCAGATGAGATTATTCAGCTTGTGGATATCGGTGTACCGTTCATACATCATGCGGTATAATTTTTTGACGGTTTCCGGGCCCTTTGCTCCCCACCAGAACCAATTGCCGTCCCCTTCGTGAAAAGGTCTCCATAAGATAGGTATCTCCTGATCGCAAAACGGGCGAAGTATTCCCGCCATCATATCCATGTCCGAAATCAAAGCGACGTTTTCAGGCGTCCCGTCAATGACGGCTTTGCTTGCGTCAAAATCGGTATTCTTTGTAAAAAATGATTTGGAACGTCCGCCCAGGGGTGAAAACCAATGCCATGTGAATGTTAAAAGCCCCTTTTTGTCAGCCCATTCCCAGGCCCGCTTAAGCGTGCCCAGATTTTCCCTGACTTCAGTCATGCATTCCTCGTCTGTATCAAGGTAATTTATATTCGGCGAATAGGAAAGAAGTTCAAATCCCAGCAAAGCGGGCTCCTGTGTTATGGGAACTTTCACATTTGCCAAAATTCAATATCGTTATAAACAAAATCGGCCTTTTTCTGTTTGGAGAAGTTCTCGGTCGGATAGCCCTGCGGAATCAATTCAATATATCTTGAACCTTCTGTCCGACCATCCACGCCGTCTTTATTCAAGGTGCAGCGCGCAAAACGGAAAGCGTTTTTTGTCATATAGTTTCTATAATACTCCTTGTCAAATCCGGTTCCGTTATAATCTGCCGTGGGGTTTTCAAAAATCGGCTCGTCAGCCAACAGGAGTTCTCGTAAATGTGAAAGTGAAATATAGTTGCCTTCCTTGTCTTTCAAATATAGCCGCCATGTGGGATCAAGCATGATCCGCTTGCCGGACGGCAAAAGACAATCTACGACAACATGACAATCCTCAAACGGATCTTCGTATGGCAGACAAGTGATATGCTGCGCTTTGATCCCGTTCAAACGAAGGAGCGAAGCCAATAGGATGGAAAGTCCCCGACAATTCGATTTGTTATCGTTGGTTTCACAAAATGTGATCAGATCGGTAATAGTTCTTCCTGAACCAGATCCGCCGGAGCCGTTATGCCCAAAATGGTCGCATACAAAATCGAGCAGCCGGAAAACGAGTTTATCGTTGGTATGATCCAGTCCGTTTATGTATTTGGAATAGTTGTATTTTTCCAATATCTGAGGAATGTCGCCGCCTAAGACAAATTCATTGCCGCAGCCATATTCCCTGCTTCTGTCATATTCAGCGCATTGCTTCAGGATTTCGATTCTTGTTTTATCTGTGCCAGGGACATATATTTCTGTCGGCACATATTTATACGGCGCATCTTCCGGTATTTCGTCAAGCTTCACATACTTTATGGGCGTTGTTTTTCCATGCTGAGTATAAAAGCCCTCAAGCTCTCCGTTGACATATTGAACGTGATATACCATGCGATAGTATTCGTCATTGATTTCATAACACAGATATCCGTCCTTTTCGTAAACGCAGTTTGGTGCGAAATTATAATATCCGCTTGATGAAAAGGACATCTTCATGCGAAGAGGCATTTCGTCGAAAATATTTATGGTTTCTCCCATATCTTCTTTGTACCATTTCCCAACCAATCGTTTATCCATGTTATTGGCTCACTTTCTCCCAAAAAATTTATAACGATTATAGCATATCCCCCCGGCCCTTGCAACAGGAGCCGCATCTCTGCCCAGGGTAAACGCAGGAACGGAACCGGATTTAGTTTGCGTTTGTTTTTCATTTATTTCGTTAATAGACAATATCGCAGAATTATAATTTTACCGCATATTCTATTGACTCTCAACCGCACTTCACGTTTACAATCCGGCTATAAGGTACCTCATGCATCATTTTTCAGCAATATCGAATGCCTGTATGTCTCGGGCGGAAAGGCCTAAAAATGAAGATTGGAGATTTTGCAAAGGAATGCGATGGCGGAGAACCCGCCGCAGAACATCAGCCTTTATTTTAAGGAAATCACGTTTTCCGAAGGAGGGCACTGTACTTCTCTTTATGGGGATGAATGGATCAGCGGGGACGAAATGCAGACATGGACGAAAGGATATGTGCTGCGGAAATGGAACAGCTGCGCCTGCGCTTATGAAATAAAGAGCGTTGACGGCAGGGAATACATGATCATGGAGTGGAAGAGCGGCGACTATCGCTGGGGCGGCTTTGGAGCATTTGTTGCTCTGTAACCGCCTTTGAAAGCAAGGGCTATGTATTCGTATTCAGTTGTGGACGAAGATACGCTACCATGGAAAAATAAAATAGAACACTAAACTGCTTAATGCAATTCCGATAATATACAGTTTTCTATGTTTTACTTTTTTGAAAAATAATACACTAAACACAACAGCCCCTATAATATCCATTAACAGCTGAAATAGGAATGTATGATGTTCCAAAAAATAAAATGAAATTGCTATTGTTTCTGCTACTAATGCACCTACTGGTAAAGAATACAACAATGAACTTAAAACATTGTCTTTATTCCAATAATATAAA
>CANQPH010000061.1 GCA_947625675.1 uncultured Acetatifactor sp. | reverse complement strand
CTCTTTCAAAAAATCGGCAGAGCGGCACTTTGGACAGGTTCCGCCGCTTTTTAGATGCAGTTTGCGGAAACTCAAGCATTATTGCTTTCCATTATGGATTTTTGCCCTGCATGTCATAAGGTTGCCGCTCAAGGGGCCAGCCTTATGGAAAGAGCGCAACCTGTAATTGCGGAAACAGAGAAAAAGGCATATGCCAAGTGGTAGACCTTTCAATGAAAACTTGATATATTATTATCAATACACGGCCGTGCAAAAAAATAAAAAGGAAGGTTGCCTTATGAGTTTTGGTAAAAATTTGCAACACTTAAGACGTATGTGCGGAAATATTACGCAGGAGACTTTGGCGGAAAAGCTGATAGTCAGCCGACAGACAATTTCCAAATGGGAACTTGATGAATCAACTCCAGAAATGGATAAAGCCATTGAGCTTTGTGGGCTGTTCAACTGTTCTTTGGACAATCTGTTTCGTATAAGACGTTAATGGAATATATGCGTATCAACGGTTTGGAGCATACGGACAAAGATGTGATCCCATGCTTTGAGACGGACGGTGACACCATGGACGTATACATTGCCTGCATATAGCGGTCAGTCTTCCAACTTAGGTTAAACACCCTAAAGCGCAACAGGCAGCTGCTTGCTGACACAGCCGAAACGTGCTATACTTTTTTTGAGGTAACAAAAATTGTATCGATCGGAGAATACCAATATGAACCTTAAAATCGCATTTTTGCAGCTCCTGCCGGGAAAAAGTCTCGACGAAAATTTTTCGATCGGAAGGAAATCCTGTAGGGAAGCAAAGGAAAAAGGTGCGGATATCGCTCTTTTCCCGGAAATGTGGAGCGACGGGTACGATCTGCCGCAGGATCCTGAACGGCTAAACGCCCTTGCCATTGAAAAGGAAAGCTCTTTTTTGAAAGACTTCCGCAATCTTGCGTCAGAACTGCAGATGGCGATAGGGATCACGTTCCTTGAAAAACATAGTCCGAAGCCATTGAATTCCGTTCTCTTTTTCGACAGAACGGGCAGGGAAATCCTTCACTATTCCAAGGTGCATACCTGCGCCTTTGATCTTGAGAAAGTGCTGGACGGCGGAGAGGATTTCTACACCGCAGATCTGGACTTCGGAAGGGGAACCGTCAAGATCGGCTCTATGATCTGCTTTGACAGAGAGTTCCCGGAGAGCGCAAGAATATTGATGCTGAAAGGGGCCGAGCTCATCCTGGCCCCCAATGCGTGTCCGATGGAAATCAACAGGCTCTCCGCTTTGCGGTCAAGGGCATATGAGAACATGGTTGCGGTGGCGACCTGTAATTATCCGGAGGGGCATCCCGACTGCAACGGACACTCCACCCTTTTCGACGGCGTTCCCTGGCAGAGGGAAGGAGTCAGGGACATGTGCGTTTTCGAGGCCCCGGAAACCCCCGGCGTCTACGTTGCCGAGCTTGACCTGGACCGCCTCAGGACGCACAGAAGCAACGATGTCATGGGCGGCAAGTACAGGCATCCGGGAAAATATGGTATTTTGTCAAATGAAAATGCAAGCTAAATGTTTTTAAAAATCACCTATCCAAACAGATCTCAAACACACTATTATAGCGTAATCATGATTGCAGTTCCCATGAGGAGGAGAAAGGCTTGGAGGAAAATAAGATCTTTCCGTATATCGAACCGATATTTCGTTTCTGCTGCAAACGCTTGTCCAACCGCTGCGATGCCGAGGATCTTGCAGGCGAGATCATTTGCCACGTTCTTGACGGAATGAGCAGATATCAAATCGAGTCCCTTGACGCCTGGGTCTGGCGGATCGCCCATAACCGATACGCACGATTTATTGACCAGCAAAACAAAAATCAGATCGTGCTGTCAGGCGAGGTCGAGCTCTTCGATGCTATGGACTATGCCGATATCGATGAGGATGACACGCAGGAGCAATATGAAACGGTGTTTCGCTACCTGCATACGTTGGCTTCCGAGTACAAGAATATTTTTGTGGATTACTATCTCGGCGAATTGCCGGTCCGAAGCCTTGCCCAAAAATATTCCCTCCCCGAGACCACCATCAAATGGCGCCTGAATGTAGGACGCCAGCGAATCAGAGATCGGATAGGAGAAGACAAAATGAATAAGGTATATCAGAGGATCAATTGGAACTCCGAAACCTGCAATGGCAGGATGAATTCCGGCGCATATCTGGGCACGCAGATTTCCCGGGCCATCTGTCTTGCTGCTTATGAAAAACCTTTGACAGTGGAGGAAATCAGCCTTCGCACAGGCATCCCCACAATGTATATCGAGGATGAGCTTCCTCGCCTCGAATACGGTGATGCGATTTGCAAAGTCGGCAATAAATACGTGACCAATTTCATCATCTTCCGCCTGACGGACAAAAATCAGACCGAAGAAGTTTCCATATCGGCGGTCAATCTGCTTGCGGATCGGTTTGAATGCCTTTTGTCAGACACCGAGAAGAAAATCCGCAGGATTGATTTCTACGGCAATCATTTCGGAATGGAGAGACTGGGCTATATCGTTATTCCATACTTGCTCAGGCGCAAAATCCGGGATGTGAAAAATAACCGTTTAAAGCTGGAGGACGGTCCGTACCCGCCGAGAAAAGACGGCGGCTACGGCTGGTTCATCGTGGAAGAAACGGCGGATGCCTCCGAAAGCTGTGCGGAACAGGATTCCGGATGCAACGTTGCGGGCGGCGACAGCGGCAGCAGCTATAAAATACCGTCATATATTTATTACTATTGGATCGGTAAATATTTCGATTATAACATTTACCACAATGGAGGGACCCGCTGGATGTGCGCAAACGGCATTCCGCAAAACGGCATAAACGGCGGAATCTCCAAGGAGGCCCTCTCCGAAGAAGATGCCGCACGTCTCATCGAAACAAATCTGATCACCAAGGCCGAAAATGGTTATAAGCTTAACTTTGCATGTTTTACTTCAGAGCAGTTTGAAAAATACGTTTCCCTGTTCGAAATGGACGATGAAAAGATCGATGATCTCCTTGCGGAATGGATCGTGTCCATACACCATCGTTTTGAAGGTTTCGTGCCCCCGCATCTTCATGACCAGATCAATCAATGGGTCAGCTGCTATTCGCATCAGATCATCGGATGCGTTACCGATGAGTTAATCCGCCGCAGCGTTTTGCGAAAACCGGATTCCGATAAACCTTTGACCGACGGCGTGTTTTACGTGGAAGGTCAATATATCGATCCTTAAGCAGATTCGGCGGGATCGCCCGTCGGAATTCACCGAATCTCCTTGCTGCCGTACTTGCAATAAGCCACCACAACGCCTGCGGCGGCCAACAGCATCCCGATGGTCACAAGCCCGGCGTCCAGCCCGCCCTTTTCCAAAATGTCCGCTCCCTCGCAGTATCCAAAGGGGGTGATATATTTCAGGAATCCGGCATGCTCCGTCATATTGGCGATCAGATTCAGGAAATACAGCATGACGGCAAGGCCCATGCCGATTCCCGTACCGCTGCGGCGCAGAAATGCGGAAATGCCGAAGCAAATCCCCGCCAGCTCCAACCCAAGGAGGAAGCAGGCCCCGTGAATCAACAAAATTTCCTTCCAGGGAATTTTTTCGCCCACCAGCTTTATGAACGCCAGAGACGAAACCAGGAGAATCAGGTTCATAACGGCGATCTGCGCCAGGACGGCCGCCAGCTTCTCGGTGAGGATTCGCTTTCTCGTCACGGGATGGGTCAGCAGGAACTCCGCCGTTTTGCCCCTTTCTTCCTTGGAAAGGGAGGAAACACCCAGGAGAGCGGCAAAGAGCGCACCTCCCAGGCCCAATATGCTGCCGCACTCCACGGAATAAAATCCGGTCAACGTTCCGATGTTCAGCCTGTCCATCCCGAAGGCGGCGGTAAACCCGCCCATGGAGGAAAACAGGTCGCCCACCGCATCCATTTCCCCCTTCATCTCTGGAAACAGAAACACGCAAATCCCCATCAAGACGGCGATGGAGAAAGTCCAGATCGCAAGGGCGGATCTGCCCTGCCGAAGTTCATGCCGGAAAATCGACATTTTTTCATAATATCTCATAATAATGCAGAAACACCTCCTCCAGATCCGGCTCGGTGATGGACAGGTCCTGCACCTCCCCCGCCGCCAGCGCCCCAAGAAGCTCCTTCATTTCCCCGGCGTACAGGAACTCCGCCCCCTCCGCCGAAAACCGCAGATCCTGCACGCCGGATAAGGCCTCCGTGTTCACGGAGCCCCGGAGCCGAATGCGTTTTACGCCCCTTCGGGACAATTCTTCCAGACTGCCCGACGCCAGAATCCTCCCCTCCCGAATCATGGCGGCCCTGGTACAATTATGCTGGATCTCCGAAAGAACATGGCTGGACAGGAAAATGGTGGTTCCCTTCCGGTTGCGTTCCCTCAGGATCTCAAAAAATTCTTTCTGCATCAGCGGATCGAGACCGCTGGTGGGCTCGTCCAGGATTAGCAGCTCCGGTTCATGCTGCAGGGCGCAGACGATGGCGGTTTTCTTCCGGTTCCCCAAGGATAATTCCTCCACCTTTCGGGTCGTGTCCAACTGCAGACGCTGACACAATTCCCCGGCCGTCTTCCTGCAGTCCTGACGGCGCAGGCCGGCGGACAACTCCAGCACTTCCCGCACCCGCATGCCGGGATAAAAGGCGGCTTCGGAAGGCAGATACCCCACCCGTTCCAGGATCCGCTTCCGGTCCCTGGCGATATCCAGACCAAAAATCTGCGCCCTCCCGCCGCTTGGTCGGATCAGTCCCAGGAGCGTGCGGATGGTGGTGGATTTACCCGCCCCGTTGGGGCCGATGAATCCGAAGAAATCCCCTTGTCCCACGGTCAAGTCGATCCCCTCTATCCCCCGCACTTTGCCATAGTATTTCGTCAGGCCCTCCGTTTTGATGGCGTCCATGGACCTCACCCCTTCCTCAGATAGATGCTTTTCCAAAACTTGATCAGCCTGGTGAAATCTTTTTCCATCCGTTCCATGTCCACGTCCCCCCGCTGAACCATCTCCCAGAGATACCCTTCCGAGGCCCAATACATTTCACGGTACATCTGCGGGATATCCAGGCCGGGCACGAACTGCTCCGGATCCAGATTCACCCGGGCCTTGTCCGCCTTGAAATTGAAGTATTTGTGATAGCTTTCCTGGACGGCGGCGCTGATCTCGGGATCTTTTTCATAGAAAGCTTTGATGGTAAAATTCGCCATGTCGGGATATTGGCGGATAATCTCCATCTTGGCCCGCACTCCCCGTTCCATGCTTTCAAAAAGGTCCCCCTGCTCATAGCACCCGTACTGCGTCAGGACCTCAATGGTCATCCGGGCGCACTCGTCCCACAGGTACAGATACAACTCTTTTTTGTTGTGAAAATAATGAAAAAGCAACGACTTGCTGATCCCCGCCTCCGCCGCAATCTCGCTCATGGGACTGTGCTTGTAAGAATTCTGGGAAAACACCCGATATCCCGCCGACAGGATGGCCTGCCGCCGTTCTTCGGGCAAAGAAAAAAACTTCTCATTCATGACGCACCTCCTTGACCGCCCGGTCAGGTTCATTATATCCCCGTTGACCGTTTTTGAGAAGACCCCGTCCGGTTCAAGGAGGCCATCCAATGGGAAAAAAGATTGTTTAAGGCTTCAGGTAGCGTCCCGTCTTGCTCTGTTCACATTCGCAGATTTCCTCCGGCGTTCCCGCCGCAACGATTTCTCCGCCGCAAACGCCGCCTTCCGGCCCCATATCGATCACATAATCCGCATTTCTTATGACGTCCAGGTCATGCTCGATGACGATGACGGTGGCCCCATTCTCAATCAGGCGTTCAAATACATGAAGCAGCGTCTCCACGTCCAGCGGATGCAGGCCGATGGTGGGTTCGTCGAAGACGAATACCGCATCCGACTGTCCCTTCCCCATTTCGCTGGCCAGCTTCAGCCGCTGCGCCTCTCCGCCGGAAAGGCTTGGCGTCTCTTCTCCCAGCGTCAGGTACCCCAGGCCAAGCTCTTTCAGCACCTCGAGTCTCCGTGCCACCAGCGGAAGATCGGCGCACAGAGCGAGGGCCTCGTCCACGCTTTTATCCATGAGCTCCGGAAGGCTGCAGGCCCCTCCGCCCTGTTTCGGCAGCCGCCGGATCAGCCCGGCCTCTTTGGCATAGCGGGAACCGCCGCAGTCCGGGCACGGAATCTCCACGTCCGGCAAAAACTGGACGTCCAGGTCGATGGTCCCCGTTCCGTCGCAGGTGGGACAACGCAATTTTCCGGTATTATAGGAAAAATCCCCCGCCTTATACCCTCTTTCTCTCGCATCCGCCGTCCTCGCATACACTTTTCGCAGCTCATCGTGGACATCGGCATAGGTGGCGACGGTGGAGCGCACATTGATCCCGATGGGCGTGGCATCGATCAGCTTGACCTGTGCGATTCCCTCAGCGGAAACGGCCTTCACGTGTGTCGGAAGCCGATGCCCCTTGATGGACGCCTCCAGAGCCGGGATCAGGCTTTCCAGAACCATGGTCGTCTTGCCAGAACCGGACACGCCGGTCACAGCGATCAGCCGCCCTTTCGGAAAATCAACCTCCAGGGGCTTTACCGTGTGGATTTCCGACGTGGACAAATGAATGGTCCCCAGGGAAAACATCTGCTCCGGCGGGATACGTTTTCCGGCATGGATGGTCGTTTTCCCCGTAAGGAAGCCGCCGATCCGGGAAGCCGGATTGGCTCCCACTTCCTTCAGCGTGCCCTGGGCGATAATCCTCCCGCCGTCCGCTCCGGCCTCCGGGCCCAGTTCGATGAGCCAATCCGCTTCCGAAAGCACGCAGGTGTCGTGATCCACCAGCACCACCGAATTGCCGTCGGCCACCAGGTCATGCATCACGCCGGTCAGCCCTTCCAGGTTGGAGGGGTGCAGGCCAATGGAAGGCTCGTCCAGGACATACAGGACGCCGGTGGTGCGGTTGCGCACCGCCCTGGCCAGCTGCATCCGCTGCCGTTCCCCGGTGGAAAGCGTGGAGGCAGTGCGGTCCAGCGTAAGGTAAGAAAGCCCCAGATCGACCAGACGCTTTGCCGCACTTTGGAAGGACTCGCAGATGCTTTCCGCCATGGGGCGCATTTCTTCCGGCAGCGAAGCCGGAACGCCTGCGACCCACTGTAT
Source organism: uncultured Acetatifactor sp. (assembly GCA_947625675.1). Classification (GTDB taxonomy): domain Bacteria; phylum Bacillota; class Clostridia; order Lachnospirales; family Lachnospiraceae; genus Acetatifactor. Next base: position 8,891 of record CANQPH010000061.1, on the reverse strand, counting down.
CAGATCGGAAAGCGTCATGGTGCAGGCTTCCGCCAGCGAAATGCCCCGGAGCCTCGGCGCTCGAGCCGCCTCGCTGAGTCTTGTCCCGCCGCAGTCCGGGCACACGTCCTGCCGCAAAAATTTTTCCACCCGCTTCATGCCCTTCTCATCCTTCACTTTGGACAGAGCGTTTTCCACGGTATAGGTGGCATTGAAGTATGTAAAATCCATATCCCCGGCGGCGCCGCTGGTTTTGTTCTGGTAAATGATGTTTTTCTTGACGGCGGGCCCGTGGAAGACGATGTCCCGCTCCTTTTCGGTCAATTCCCGAAAAGGCACGTCGGTGCGGACGCCCATTTCCCGGGCAATATCCTTCATCAGGGACCACATCAACGTCTGCCACGGTGCTACGGCCCCTTCGTCAATCGACAGGGACTCGTCCGGCACCAGCGTCGATTCATCCACGGTACGGACTATCCCCGTGCCGTCACATTTTTTGCATGCGCCCTGGCTGTTGAAAGCCAGTTCCTCCGCACCCGGAGCGAAAAAACGCTCCCCGCAGACGGGACATACCAGCGGAAGCCCCGCCGCAACATTCAGGGAGGGCGGCCCATAATGTCCCTTCGGACAGCGGTGGCTGGCGAGCCTGGAATACATCAGGCGCAGACTGTTCAGCAATTCCGTCCCGGTTCCAAAAGTGCTGCGGATGCCGGGAACCCCGGGCCGCTGGCGCAGTGCGAGAGCCGCCGGGATATACAGCACCTCATCCACCTGGGCCTTTTCCGCCTGGGTCATTCTCCGGCGGGTATAGGTGGACAGGGACTCCAGGTAACGCCGGGAACCTTCCGCATACAAAATGCCCAGCGCCAAAGAGGATTTGCCGGAACCGGAAACACCAGCGATCCCCACGATCTTGTTAAGGGGTATGTCCACATCGATATTTTTCAGATTATGTACACGCCCGCCCCGTATTTTAATCCTGTTCGGCTCATTTTGATTTTCTGTGTTCATGATAGACTGCTCCTATATGTCAATCTCTTTTCCGGAGCGTTTACGCAATCAGGGCAAAGACGAATCTTTGCCCCGTCCTGAAAAATTCACAAATGCGATCTTCCATATGCTATCAAAGCAATTCATGATGCCCCGGTACAAAATGCAAAACGAAGGAACTTCGAATTGAGCATCTCTATTATGACACAAATCCAAAAAGAGTCAAGATTTTTGGCCGGAAATCTTTCAACCTGCGGAAGCGGCTTCCTCCGTCCCGCTCTCCGGGGCCTCTGTCTCCGGAATTTCTTCCGTTCCGCCCTCTAGCGTCTCCGTCTCAGGGGGTTCCCCTGTCTCGTTGCTCGGGTTCATTGCCTCCGGTACTTCTTCCGTCCCATCCTCCGAAGCTTCTGTCTCAGGGGTTCCCTCTGTCTCGTCGCTCTGGGCCTCCGTCTCAGGTACTTCCTCCGTCCCGTCCTCTAAAGCCTCTGTCTCCGGGATTTCCTCTATCCCGTCGCTCTGGGCCTCCGTCTCGGGGACTTCCTCCGTCCCGTCCCCTAAAGTTTCCGCCTCCGAGGCCTCCGTAGTGGTTTCCTCTTCTTCCTCCACGATGTCCTCCACATTCAGGTTCAGGGAGGTAATGACGGATTCCTTCACCGTGTACACGGTGGTTTCCGAGGGCCTGCAGATGTAATAGAGTCCCATGAGTTCGTTGTGATCTCCGATCCAGAAGGCATAGCTTTCCCCTTCCGATGCGAAGGTCACGGTTCGGGAATCCTCCGACAAACCGTATTGGGACAGGTCTTCCACGTTCTCTATGGTATCCTCCGCCGTCAGGCCCGCCAGGTTCCCGGCGATGGTGTTCAGCCTGTACTGGGTCAGGGTCAGTTCGTGATCCGGCGTATAGTACCAGGTGTCATCCACCTTGTCATATTCATATGTGACATCCTCGTAATCGTAAGCGAAACGAACCACGTCCTCCTTGGTAAGCGCAGTCAGGGCCGTGCCCTCCGCCTCCGGCGTTTCAGACTCCTGCTTTGCGGCATACTGCCGCAGTCCCAGGAAACATCCCCCCAGGACAAGAATTACGACGATCAAAATGATCAACTGCTTTTTCTGCTTTTTCATCAGCGCTTCCTCCTTCTCAGCCAGATCACCAGGCCGACGATCAGGAAGGCCAGAGGAAGAATCACCGTCACAGTCGTTCCGATCCAAATCGCATAAGAATTGGACACCATCAGTCCTGAAATCTCATAATCCTTCACCGGAATGGACACGTTCACCTCATGGGCACAGAAGCTGCTCATGATATTGGTGAACAGCCGTCCGTTGGTTCCTCCTACCACAAGATCCGCTTCGTCGGTGAATATTTCATCGCAGCCGACGGCCACCAGGGTGCCTTCTCCGGCATCGCCCAGGTCCTTCACCGCTTCCACTGCAATGACAAAGGGCCCCTGCACGTCTCCTTCCCCGTATTCCAGACTCTCTGCGCTGCTGAAGTTCAGCTTGGCATAGGCGGAATCGGAAGTTTCCAGAATCTTCTGGAAAGTGATGTTCTCCGTATCCTCCGCCACCTGCAAGCCCAGGGAATAAGGGGCGAAAACATAATACCCGTCATAATAGAAGCTGGAGGTATAGGCGTTGCTGTAAATATCCGGCAACAGCCATATGGGCTGCTGATAATAGTGGTCCGCTTCCGTCTCCACCACCATGCCGTTCACTGCGTTCACGCCCATGGCATTCAGGATGGCCTCATAGTTCGCCAGCTTTTGTTCCTGGAAGGCCAGGACGGCAATGACCTTTCCTCCCCGGTTCAGGTAATCCAGCACCTTGTCCCGGTCGCCCTCGTTAAAATCGTTCTGCGGGGCGTTGATCAGCAGGCAGGCCGCATCCTCCGGCACCGCATCCAGATTCATGAGGTTCACGGTCTCGTATTCCACGTTTTCTTTTTCCAGGGCCGCCTGGTAGGAAGAGCTCAGGGCATATTCCCCGTGTCCCTCCGTGAGATACAGCTTCGGCATGTCTTCCGAAGTGACATAGGCCAGGGCGCTGGTGATCTGTCCCTCCGCATCGTAGCCGGTGACGGTGTAGCTGCTGTAATCATAGCCGTCATAGCTGCCTTCATAGAAATCCGACGCATCCACCACTTTGTTCCGCTTCTCCCCCACCACGATCAGGCTGTTCAGGCTGATGGTCTGGCTGGTATATTGGGTATAAAACTGGGGGTTCAGGGTAGGATCCACGTATTCCACCGTAATGTGGTCCGAGAGATCGTCATAACGCTGCAGCGTCTGCCCCACGACCTCGTCCTGCTGATCCTCTTTGACAATAACATAGATCGTCACGTCCTCCTGCATCTGCGCCACGAATTCCTTGGTCTGATCTGTCAGAGAATACAGCTTCTGGCTGGTCACGTCGATGGAGGTCCAGGTGCCGGGCATTTCCGCCACGACCAGGTTCACCAGGACGGTAACCGCAATGGCCGCAATGATGCTGATCCCGCTGTAGGCCCCCAGGCTGAAATGCTTCACGGAAAGGCTGTACCGCCTTTTTTGAATGGACTGCACCGTCAAAAACAGGAACAAAAAGGTCAGGGAAAGGAAGTATATCACGCTTCCCACGTCCAGGGTGCCGTTCAGCAGATTATCCAGGGGCGTGCTCATGTCAAAGCAGCCCAGCAGTCTGGTCAGCAGATTTTCACTCCGGGAGATCAGTCCGCAGATGGCGCTCATCATGTAACCCAGGAACAGGAAACCGAAGGTCAGCACCGCTGCGATCACCTGGCTTTCCGTCAGGGAGGACACCAACACCCCCAGGGCGATGCTGGTCATGCCGTACAGGAAATAAGCCAGAAGGGCCAGATAGTTCTCCGCCATGGGCACTGTGCCGAACTTCATCATGATCAGAGGATAGAAACCGGTGATCACCGTAGGAATGGCGAAAACGGTGAGCAGGGCCAGGAACTTCCCCAGGACGATGGCCCCCACGGAAACCGGCGCCGTCAGGATCAGCTGATCCGTCCTGTTCTTCCTTTCCTCCGCCAGAATACGCATGGTCAGGATAGGCACGGTGATCATGAACAGGAAGCTGATGCTGCTCACCACGTAGGAATAATAGGGATAACCGCTCATCAGGGCATATACCGTGAAATACAATCCCGGGAAAAACAAGGTAACTCCGATAAATAAAAATCCCACGAAGGAACAGAAGCAGGATTTCAACTCTCTTTTATAAATCGCCCACATTTACGCTTCCTCCTTTCCGTCCGCTGCCGATGCCGCCGCAGTGGTTTCGTCCGTCTCCAACGCATTCTCTGCACTTGCTTCCGCAGTGGTCCCGTCCACCGTTGGTGCGACCGCCTCACCCGCTGATGCCGCCGCTCCTTCCGCAGCATTTCCTTTCGCAACTGCGGAATCCGCCGCCTCGCTCTCCGTCAGTTCCAGGAAAATATCCTCCAGGGACCTGGTCTGCAGCTGCATGGAAAAGATGGGAAGATGTGCTTCCGCCAGCCGATAGAAGACTTCTTCCCGGACATCCTCCTTCTCTTTCGCCTGTACCAGGAGTTGTACACAGTTATCCACAGAGTTTCCCTGGTTGCCCACGGAATTCCTCGAGTTTTCCGCAGGGTTTCCCAGATTTTCCACAGAAGCCCCCAGGTTTTCCACAGACTGAATGGTGGATATTGTGGATAAAGCGGTGGATACCTGTTCCCAGGTGCCCTTTACTTCCAGTTTCAGCTGCTCCGAACCCTTCTTGCGCTCCTGCAGCCCCTCCGGCGTGTCGCTGGCCACCAGCTTCCCATGGGACAGAATCATGATCTGGTCGCAGACCGCATTCACCTCGGACAAGATGTGGGAGCTCAGGATCACCGTGTGCTTTTTGCCCAGGCTGCGGATCAGGTCCCGGATCTCGATGATCTGTCTGGGATCCAGGCCTACCGTGGGCTCGTCCAGAATGATCACCTCCGGATCCCCCAGCAGGGCCTGGGCCAGGCCCACCCTCTGCCGATAGCCTTTAGACAGATTCTTGATGAGCCGTCCCTTCATCTCCTGGACGCCGGTCTGTTCCATCACCCTGGCGATCTGTTCCGCCCGCTTGGACTTTTCCACCTTTTTTAATTCCGCTGCGAATTTCAGGTATTCTCCCACCGTCATGTCCATGTAGACCGGGGGCTGCTCCGGCAGATAGCCGATGCACTTTTTGGCTTCCTCCGGCTCCTTCTGGATGTCCTTGCCATTGATGGTCACCGTGCCCTCCGTGGCCGCCAGATAGCCCGTGATGATGTTCATGGTCGTGGACTTCCCGGCGCCGTTGGGCCCCAAAAAGCCGTAGATCTGCCCTTTCTCCACTCGAAAGGTCAAATGATCCACGGCTACGTGATTCCCATATTTTTTGGTCAGATTTGTTACTTCAATCACTTTACCACCTCCCGTTTTCCCAATGCTCTGGTTCAGGGATATGGTACTGTGAAATTGTCAAGATTTGGTGTTGGGAAAGTGAAAATTTTATGTTCAGAATGTGAAAAAAATGTGTTCTGTCCCCAGGATGCATTCCGCCCCATTCTTCAGGGGCGGCCATAATCCTCCTGATAAGCTTTTTGGATCTGCTCCTCCTCCAGCTCGCAGATCTGGGCGTTTCCGATGCGGTAATTCCTCATGTCCTCAAAGGGCGTCTTGTGCAGATAGGACAACAGGGTCATGATGCAGGCGCTGTGGGTGACCACCAGGGCGTCCCCCTCCTCTTTTTCCAGGATCCGTTTCAGGGCGGGCACCAGCCTGTCCAACAGATCCTGATACGATTCCCCCTCCGGCATCCTGGTATAGCGCCGGTTGGTGCGCCACTTTTCATATTCCGCAGAAAAGTCCTTCTGGACGTTGCTCCAGGTCTTCCCCTCCCAGGCTCCCAGGTGCATTTCCTCCAGTCCCTCTTCCACCGCAAAGGGCACCCCGATCATGGCCGAAATAATGGAAGCCGTCTGCCGGGCCCGCTTCAGATGGCTGGTGTAGATCCTCGTCAGATGAATCCCTCGCTCCAACAGGCGGTCCCCCAGGGCCTTCGCCTGCCGTTCTCCGTTCGCATTCAGGGAAATGTCCGTCCTTCCCTGTATCCAACTCTTGGTGTTCCAATCCGTCTCTCCATGCCTTACCAATAAGAGTTTCATGCAATTTTCCTTTCCGCAGCAAGAATCCGTCGTTTGAAGTTCTCAGAGTTCCCCTCATCTGAAATCTATGAGAAATACCCTTGTCTGTCATAATACTGAAGCAGAAGGGTCACCACCCGATTGTAGCTGATGATGCCGTCCTGCACTCCGTTCACCTTCAGCGTGGCGTCTACCATCGCATCCGACACCGCATCCACCACCTGGGTGTCGATCAGGGCTTTGCCGTTGATGCGCTCCCATTCCTGTTCCGTCACGAAGACGTCATCCGCCGTCACCCGGGGCAGGATCCGCACCTGGGCCAGATAGGCTTCCCTGTCCCTGCCCACGGCCCGGTAGAAATCGTTATCCAGGTAATTGAGCACGCTCAAATATCCGCTGTAGACGAACACGGGATCCTCCGATTCCACGCAGGCCAGGAAGCTGATGAAGTTGGCCTCGTCCTCAAAAATATACCCCCGCAGATGAGCCAGCTCGTGGCAAATGCTGGCAGGCTTGTTCATGATGTACATCACGTCATTATAATTAGCCTCCATGGAAAAGGGGAAATAGTAGCCGCACATATATTGCTGGGAGAAAAAATCCGAGGCCGCCATGGGCTTGGGCCTGGGATAGTAACCGTCCAGCTGGTCATAGGTCTTCCCCAGGGACTGCATACAGGCGATGGCCTCTTTTCCTATATTTTTCCCGTATAAAATGGTTCCATCCCCGTCCCGCTCCATTTCTCCCGACAGACGGTTGCACTCCTCCACCACCAGGTTGCGCACGGCCAGCAGCTCCTCCAGCCCGTATTCCCGGCCCTGCTCCTCCTGGAAATAATTCTGGGAAAAAGTGGAGGCGTGATACAGGATGAAACAATTCAGGGTCATGACCAGGCAGACGATCCCGAAAGTCCAGGCGAAAAAGAGGTAGAAACGGCGGATACCGGTGCAAAAAGAGGCTGCCCGGTCACAGACAGCCTCCTTCTCTTTTTCCTCTTGAAGCACAGCCCCTTTCTGATAGGGCGCAAACTTTTTCTGCCGAAAAACGAACTTCCTCCAAACCAGAGGAATCCACAACACGCAGGCCACCAGCACCAGGACGCAGCCCGCCACCAGAAGAATCTCTCCCACGGAAAAGGGAGCCAGTCCGGTCAAGCGCCCGTAGGTGTTCACCCACAGCGGAAAAACATACTTAATATACCAATCACAGAATGCCGCACTGTTCCACGCAATGACGTTCAGCAGAATCGTCACCACCCAAATCCCCATATAGAGCGCAGCCTTCCATGAAAGTTTATTCATACTTTATCCCATCTGCATACTGATCCCAGACACAGCAGATCCAAGTCTTGCCTTGGTTGAAAACGATCTCGTTGCCGTTCTCGTCATAGAACATGTTCACTTCCGGATCCGGGGCCCCGGTTCTGGTCCAGGTTCCATGGATCACCTTCCCGGCGGTAAAGACATAAGCCTCCCCGCTGCCATGCACGCCAAATGCCAGGTAATCATGAGCATCCCGCACCTCGCCGTGGCAGATCTTGAACACCACGTTGCTGACCGCAATCTCCTCGCCGTTCATCTCGTCCTTCATCACGTCGCCGAACTGATACCGATGATACAGGCCGTCTTCCTCGTCGTATTTAAAATACTTTTCACCCTTGGCATATCCGCTGGAACTCACTGAAGTGCCGGGATCCACCAGCGTGGCGCTCTCATGATCCTCATAGGTGGCCGGATATCCGTCCGCCGCAAAGGTGAAGGCTTGTACAAAGGAATCGTGATATGTAGTCTGATAACCATGATTCTCCACTTCCGCCGTATATCCCTTATAATTCTTCCCGGAAACCGATCTGGAGTCAATGGTCATATACCCGGTGAATTCCGTGGCATAGCCGGATCTGCTTCTCCGGAAGAAGGCGGAAGACGGGGATTTGATCCCGCTCACCGCTTCGCTGATGTTGTCAATCCGGTCGCTGTTGATCAGATCCGCCACATAAGGCACCGCCAGCCCCCAGTTGCAGTAGATCGCATCATAGGCCATGGCTTCATAGACGAAATAATCCCGGCTGCTCCGGATGGGCCCGATCATGCCATCCACCAGATCGTCATAATCCTCCAGGACCACCATCAGCCGAGAGGTGCGCCCTTCCACCGGCGCTTCATAGATGATGCTGGCCGCAGAAATGCCCCAAAGCGGCATGGCTTCCTTGTTGTTGGGCATCATGACGCCCATGGGACGCCTGTTCACCACCGCCTCGTCCTTCCACTCGCCGGTCAGATAGCTCTGTTTCTTCCCGTCCACCGTCACCCGATCCGTGATCGTGGTCGCCGGTCCCTCTACCGGCACCGTTTCCGTCGGTTCCGTTGCCGCAGTCTCTTCGGGCTCTTCGGAAGTCTCCGGCACCTCGACGATGGGTTCCCCTCCCAAAGCGGGAACGCTCTCTTCCTCCTGCTCTTCCTTGCCGCAGCCAACCAACAGGCCGAAGGCAAGACTCGCCACACATATCATTGTTCCTATTTTCTTATACATAATGCAAGTCACCTCTTATCATCTCATACGATTTAGGAGAAACCGTATACTCCCCTATCCATACCATACAAGAAAAAGGCCAAACATGCAACGAACATAATATGAATTTTTTGTAAACAAAAGCCGTTCCCTTGCAATTTATGGGAATCTATGCTACAATTTCATTTTGTCAGGAATTGCATATGGATGGGTTCCCGAGTGGCCAAAGGGGACAGACTGTAAATCTGCTGCAAATTGCTTCGGTGGTTCGAATCCA
>CANQPH010000060.1 GCA_947625675.1 uncultured Acetatifactor sp. | reverse complement strand
GGCGCCGCTGCCTCCGCAGTTCCCAGCGCTTCCCAGTTCCGAAATTCTGCCGCCACAGCTCTCGGCGCTTCCCCGCTCCGAAGCTCCGCCGCTACAACTCTCTGTTCTTCCATGTTCCGAGATTCTGCCATCGCAACTCCCGGCGCTTCCCCGCTCCGAAGCTCTGCCCCCACAGCTCCCTGCACTTTCCTTCCTCCGACCCCCTTCCAATATCCAGTCCGCTCCAAAGCCGATTCCCAGAGAAATCACCACTTTCCACAACAAAATGCGCAGAATCAATCCCAGCCCGATCCTCTCCGAAAGAAGGATGGGCAGCATCTCGTCCGAAGTGGAGAGGTAGACGGCCAGCAAAGTGCCCAGAGAAATGATCCGGCCCGCATAGAGATTGGAGGCCGCCGCCGAAAAGCCGCATTGCGGCAGAGTTCCGGCAAGACTTCCGATCAAGGGCCCCCATTTCCCGGCCTTCCGAATGGCCGCCTCCGTCTTCTCTCCCGTTTTGTGTTCCAAATACTCCATGGCCAGGTAGGCGAGGAACAAAAAAGGAACCAATTTGATGCTGTCAATGAGTGTGTCTTCTATTACGTAAAACATGTCCGATCTCCCGGCAGATGCCCCACCGCTTCTAGTTGCAAATGAATCGCATTTCCATTGATTCAATATAGCGCATCGCAGAAACATTGTCAAGGGATAAATTTTCATTGTGCTTTGCTTATTTAGGGTAACAGTTCAGCCAGCCGCCCGATTTGATGGAAAATCGTGCTTGCACGGATTTTCCATCATGTCTGGCGGCTGAGGGAGCGCCTTTTTATGAGCAAAGCTAGTCGCAAAGCGACAGAAAGCACGTAGTGCGGCTTTGCGAATGGTGCGTCTGAACTGTTACCATTTAGGTGAAGTGACCAAATACAGCCATATAAAAAACGCTGCCATGACGTTGGAAACATCCCGCCCTGACAGCGTCCCCTTTTTTAAAAAACCATTTGCAGCTGCAACCCGCCGCAGATTATGGCCTGGCCACAGCGCAACTGTCTCAGATTATGCCTGACCGTAGCGCACTCGCTGCAGATTACGCCTGGACACATCATACCCGCCATAAACTACCCCTGGCTGTAGCGCACCCGCACCTGGATGCCCTGATCATAGTTGCCGAAGCCCTGGCCGAAGAGGGTCATGCCGCCCACGTGGTCCGCATCCTCCCGCACTTCCATGCGGAAGCGCAGGGCCGTTTTATAACTCAGCTGAAACTGATCGATGGTCACATCCGAGATTTTCAGGCCGTCCATAAAGGTTCCCTTGTGGTTGATCACCAGCATTTTCAGCAATCCGTACTGGTTCCAGTTGGGGAACCACCAGTCCGGGGTGAAAATGCCCCGCACGTCGCCAAAATCTCCCGGAGAAGTCCAGGAGCCGATCACCGTGTCATTGAGGCTGAAGGAAATGTCGGAGGGCCAGTTGCTGTTGACGCCGGGGGCCTCGCTGGAAAGCTCCATGGAAAAAGTGATCTCGTCCAGCCTCTGCCCCAGGGGCAAGAGGTTGGGAATCAGATATTCCACATAACCCTTGGAAAACCAGAGGATCCCCGCCCGGTTCCTATAGGGATGGGCAAAATACCGGGGATCGTCCACAGCGCCAATGAGGGATTCCGGCATGGCGATGCCGCAGGTGGGCATCACACTGTAGGCGGAATATTGGCCCACGGGGATTTCCACTTCGTAAACGTTGGTGTTCTTGGTCTCCTCCTCGGAGACGATGTCCACCAGGATCCGATCCTCCTTCACCTTGCACATCTTCAGATTGCCGTGCCCTTCGTTGTCCGACGTCACGCTCAGGAGCCCCACCTCTTCCAGCTTCTTGATATGGCTGGTCAGGGCCCCGTTGGTCACGTTCAGACTGCTGGCGATCTCGTTCATGCTCATCTCCTTGTTTTTCAACAGGAGATTTAAAATCTGCACCCGAATATCAGAGCCCAGGGCTTTGAACAACTCCACCCCTTCGCATAAATTCTTGACATACAACATCGCAATGTCCCCCCTTTTTGCTTACCCCTGAAACAACGGCCTCCCCTGGTCGTCCCATTCCACCTTCATGAGCATGGTGTGACGGTTGGGATTGTAAAGGGGATTCCCCTCGATCTCTTTCTCCGTCCTGCCATGGTACACCATCACCGTGTTGCCCTCTTCATCCGTGGTAAAAGAATTGTGCCCGGGGCCGTAAATGCCCCTTTTCTCATTGGAAGCCAGCACAGGATTCCGCTCCTTTTTCCAGGAACGAGGATCCAAAAGATCCGCATCCTCCTCCGCCGTCAGCATCCCCATGCAATAGGCCACCCCGGTCTCGCTGGCGGAATAGGTCACGAAGATCTTGCCGTCATGCTTCAGCACGGCGGGGCCCTCGTTCACCCAGAAGCCCACCCGCTCCCAGTCATAATCCGGCGTGGAGAGCATCACCTGGACGGTCTTAAGCTGCCAGGGCGTCTCCATTTCGGCGATGTAGAGATTGGAAATCTGCTTCCCCACTCCCACCTTTTCCGCCCAGATATAATATCTTCTTCCCTTGTTTTCAAACACCGTTGCGTCCAGGGAAAAAGCTTTAAAGGAAAAAACATCGTCCTTTGCCGCCTTCATCTTGCCCTTTTCCATCCACTTGTCCCGAACGGGATCCGGGCCCTGGCACTCCAGCACATAGGGCCTGATCTTCCAGGGGCTGGCCGCCTCCCCTCCGGCAAAATAAACATACCATTTTCCATCCAGGTAATGCAGCTCCGGGGCCCAGATATGCTTGCTCATGGGGCCAAAGGAATGCTTGTGCCAGATGGCCGTTTCCTCCGCATCCACCAACCCCGCCAGGGTGTCGCTGTGCCGCAGCACGATCTTGTCATAAGCGGGCACCGAGGCCGTAAAATAGTAAGTGCCGTCCGTATGACGATATACATATGGATCCGCTCTCTGCAAAATCCAGGGTTCGTTCCATTTCAATTCCCGATCCATTGAACCTTCCTCCGCCTTCTATTCTGTCATCTTTCTTCGCATTCTGCCGCTGATCAGACGGCATTCCAATCAGAGGGACCCCGTGCAAAGGCACAAGGCCCCATCCCAACAGTGCTAATCATAGCACAGAAACGCAGCCTTCGTCAATCTTTACTCTTCCACGTATTTCACGCCCCAAAGGCTCTGGTTGTTCCCCACGGCGGTAAAGGTCATCACGTCGGTTCCGGCCTCGTCCTTCATGGAGCAGAACACGCCGCTGTATTCCTGATCATTGTAGGTGATGTGCATATAATAGGTACCCTTCGTCATTTCCCAGGTGCCTTCAATGCCGTCCCCGAACACATTGCCCTTCTCCGTCAGCACCAGCATGAAAGGTTCCGCAATCACGGAATCAATGCCGGTCCCCTGGTTCACCACGAAGTACTCGCCCGCAATTTCCTTTTTGTCATAGCCGGTTTCGGAAATGGTCTCTCCGCCGGTGGCATAGGGCAGCATGCAGGGCCAGCCCTCCTTGTTGACGAAGAACTGTTTTACCCGGGGCGCATGGGCCTCCGTCCCGTTGTTGAACCGGGTATGGTACACGATGTAGCGCTTCCCGTCGTCATCCACGAAGGCGGAATTGTGGCCCGTGGCCATGTAAGCCACCTTCATGCTGGGCAGGAAATAATTCCCGGACAGCTTCAGGCCGAATTCGCTGTGCTCGTTGAACCTGCTGGGAGCGCCGCCGTTCATGTCCACGTAAGGGCCTTCGACGTTCTCGGAACGGAACACCCGGATCTGATAGCCGCCGGTCCGCACCAGGGAGCCGTAGGACACGAAGAGATAATAATAATCGCTGGCGGCGTCATACAGCAGATAGGGGCCCTCGATGGATCTGTGATCTCCGCCGAGAAGACGTCTGCCGAAATAAGGATCCACCCCATTAGCCGCATCCTCTTTTGGATGAATCACTTCCCCGGTCTGGGGATCCAGCTCCAACAGGAAGATGCCGCCGGACCAGGAACCGTAGACCATCCACATTCTGCCGTCCCTGTCAAACAGGACGGTGGGGTCTATGGCGTTGGGATAATAGGAAAAATTATAGTCCCTGCCATCGTTGCTGGTATAGTTTTTCAGGGCATATTCCTCATCCACATAGTCCAGCACATTGGTCTGGGCCAGGGTATCCTTGGTAAACCCGGAGTAGATCAGAGCACCCTTCCATTCATAAGGGCCCTCCACGTTTTCCGACACTCCGTAGCAAAGATTGGAGGTGTTCCAGGTGGATGTGGTGCAGTAATACATATAATAAAGTCCCGTGGTCTCATTGTAGATCACGTCCGGGGCCCACACATGGTAGGTGCCGTCATCCGTGGGAATCAGGCTGTTTGCGCTGCCGGCATAATCGAACACGTGGAGACCGTCGGCAAACAGATCCCCGTAAACCGAATTGTCCGACTGATACCCGGTGCCCAGCCTGGTCCAGGTGCGCAGATCCGTGCCCTTGGCGGATTCCATATGGGAGCCGAAAATATAGTAGGTTCCATCCGCCTTGATGATGGAGGGATCATGAACCGACACCCCTGCGGCGATGACGCCCTGCTCAATTCCCTCATAATCCACCTTGAAATCGCTGTCCACCTTTTCCTGACAAGCGCTCAGGCCGAACATGACACCGACCAACAGCGCCGCCAGCGTTCCCGCCAATTTCTTATTTCTCATTTTTTCTCCTTTCCGGCCCTTTCATGGGCTTTTCCGGCCTTTTCCATGGCCGCACTCAGCCTGTCAAACGAACCCCTTCGAGGTTTCGCAGCCTTCCCCTCAGCCCCTTTAACGGGCTTTTCCGGCCTTTTCTATGGCCTCTCCCACGAGGGCGTCGGCCGCAATCTCTTCTTCCTGCTCCAGGACCTCTTCCAAGGCTTCCTCATCCGTCTCTTCCACCACGACGCCGTCCTGGGAAGCCTTCTCCGGGTTCAGCCAGGCCGCATTCTGCAGGCGGACGATACCGCCGCTGAGCTTGCGCTCCCGTCTCTCATACCGGCGCTGCCTTATTTTGCGGCGCACATAGAAGATATCCACGATCACCGTGCCCAGTATGGCCAGGGCGAAAATTCCCTGGATGGTGAAATGGATGTAGGACAAAGTGATGAAGCTGATCAGCAAAAACATCAGCAGCCAATAGGCAAAGGCAAAGGCCGTCGTCAGAATAAAAAACATGGCATCCTTCAAAAAATCAACAGCCTCGTCATAAGAATTACGCTTTCCCACTGCAAGCCTCCTTTCGTTCTACTCCACGGACCGGCTGCCCCACAGCGTCAGCTGATCGTCCAGGCCCACCGCCGTGAAGACCTGGGTCTGGATGGTGGAAAATTCGATGTCCATAGCCAGGGTCACACCGCTGTAGGTCTTCCCGTCCAGGGTCAGGGTGATGTAAGAGGTGCCCTCTTCCAGGGCCCAGGTGCCTTCATAGGCTCCCGTGACCTTTCCATCCTCCGTCAGTGTGATAAACTCCGGCGTCTTGGTCTCCAGATGGGCGTAGTCGATGTTCAGGTCATGGAGGATCACCTCATAATCCCCGGCCACCTCCGCCGCAGTGACGCCGCCCTCCTTCAGGGCCTCTCCCGTGGTCTGGTAAGGGGCCGCCACGATCCACCCTTCCTTGGTGGTAAAGAGCTGGTGCACCTTCACGTAATGCCCCTCCGTACCGTTGTCGGTACGGGTGTGGAACACCATGTAGGCCCTTCCGTCCTCGTCCACGAAGGCAGAATTGTGGCCCTGGGCCACCAGGCCGGAAAGGAAGACCCGCCATTTATAACCGCCGAAGAGCCGCACGCCCACGGACTGGTTGTAGTTGAATTCATATTTGTCATAAAGAGCGGAATTGCCCAGCAAATCCACGTATTCCCCGTCCGGCTTCTCGGAACGGAACACCCGGACATTGTAGCCCCCCGCCGCTTCCAGGTTGCCGTAGGAGATAAAGAGATAATAGTAATCCCCGATCTTTTGAATATAAGAAGCTTCTCCGGACACATACCAGCCACCAGCGATCTTTTTGCCGAAATAAGCATCGGAATGGTCATCCGTGGCATAGGTCACACCGTAATCCCGAAGGCCCGTGTTTTCATCCAACTCCAGCATAAAAATACCGCCTGACCAGGAGCCATAAGACATCCAGAGGTTCCCGTCCTCGTCATAGAACACGCAGGGGTCGATGCAGTTGGGCCACTTGTCTCCCCACTTCTTGTTCTCGATCCCGTTGGTCACGTAGCGCTCCGGGATTTCGCTCTCCCCGGTGACCTGGGGCGCATCCGTCTCCCCGTAATCCTCCGCCGTAAAGCCGCCGTAGACGATGGTGCCCACATAATCATAGGGCCCTTCCGCCGCATCCGCAGTGAGCAAGACGATGTTGGATTTCCAGTCGTCCCCGTTGGCACTCAGGTACATGCAATATTTGCCCAGAACCGGATTGTAGATCACGTCCGGCGCCCAGAGATAATCGTTCCAGTTCCCGGCGGTTTCATCCTTGTTCCAGGCCCGAATCCGGTTCCTTACCTCTTCCGTGAAGAAGTTCTGGAAGGAAGCGTCGATGCTGGTCCAGTTGTAAAGGTTTTCCGACTTGGCCGCTGCCAGGAAGGAGCCGAAAATATAATAGGTGCCGTCCGAATCCCGGAAAATGGAAGGATCGTGGCAGGTCACCCGCTGATAGGTCATGCGATCCTCTGTGGCGATTTCCTGCAGCTGCTGCCGCATGGGCAGTTCCAGCACGATGCGGATCATGACCTCCTGACCGGCATAGGTGAACTGCACGTAAGGCCGCAGGGTGACGCTTTCCGTGGCCGCCGCCTGTACGGGAAGTCCGGGATGCGCCAAAAGGGAGCCTGCCAAAACCAGGGCCAGCAGAAGCGCCGAAGCGCCCTTTCCGCTCCCCTTCCCTTTCTTCTGATCCTTCTCTTTCCCCTGCTTCTTCTCTTTTCCGCTCTTCTTACGAAGAATACAGAAGACCAGGATCAGAACCGCAGCCGCCAACACTACGACCGCTGCGACGATCAGAATCAGGGTCAGGCTTCCGCCTCCGGTGAAAATCTCCGGATCCCCCGCCAGGGTGCCGTTGATGACATAACTCTCCCCGGAAAGGATCTGGGGGATCTCCGCCGGGGCCGAATCCGGGGAAACCGGCTCCAGGCCCGGGGTGTTGCTGTATGTGAAGGATGTCTTGTCGATATCCCATTTTTCTCTCTGATTATCGATGGTGATGGTATAATGGATTTCGTCTCCGGCCCGATATTTCTCTTTGTCCGTCTCGATGGTGATGGTCACCCCTTCTTCGGTGACGCTCTGGGATTTTCCCGCCGCCTGGGACTGGATCGGCCGCACTCCTGCCGCGGCGCAGAAGATCAATAACACAGTCAATATAACGATTCCTATTTTTCTCTTCATCCCGAATCTCCCTATGCCTGTTGAAAAACGCTCCGGATTATCCGTCCAGATAACCCGGAGCAATGCATTACTTTTTGAAATCGCTTTTCGGAAGAACGAGCTTACTGCTGAATGTCAAGGAAAGCTTTTTCCACGGACAGGCAGTAATACAGATCTCCGTCAATGGCAATTCCCTTGTAGGCCTGATTGTAAACGGTTCCGGCTGCGGTGGTCACCACGGCTACCACATCGGCGGTCTCGCCGTTGTTGGTGATGGTCAGTTCCACGGCCGCACCGTCCATATCGGTCTTGAAGGTATCCCAGTTCCAGTCGCACTCAGGGGTGACGATTCCGTCATAGCCTGTGCCCCAGCCGAAGTTGTCGGCACGCAGAACCGCATACTCTTTGTAATCCGCATTGGCATCCGTCGCATGGGCATCCGGCACATTCTGCAGGATCACCAGGAAGTTCTCCCAGTTGTTGATGGTGCTGGTGTAGTTGGTGAAATTCACAGTCACGGATTCTCCGCTGGGCACTGCCACGGTATCGGAGAACTCGGTCCAGAAAGCGGTGCTGCAGTCCGTAGCGCCTACCACGGTACCAGTGGTCACAACTGCGCTGTGATCGGGCACGGTGGGCTCAGCGGGTTCGGGCTCTTCCTCGCCGCCTTCCGGAAGTTCAGGAGCCACGCTCTGCACGCTGGGGTCGCCCAGGGCGTACAGGGAAGCCACCTGACCGGGGGTCAGAGCGGTATCGTACACATACAGATCATCCACGAATCCCTTGAAGATCACGTCCCAGTAGTTGATGCCGAACCAGGATTCAAATTCCGCTCCATCGGGCTTCATGATGTTGGGAGCCAGAGAAGCGTCCCAGGTGTACTCAAAGTAAGTATTGTTGTTGTAGTTGTCGGCGGAATCGTACATCTTCACGCCGTTCACATAGAACTGTGCGCCGCAGGTGGTACGGGTGGTAAAGGCGTTGCCCACCGAATCGGTTCCCTGCTTGGCCTCCAGCACTTCGCCGGAAGCAACCAGAGTCACCATGACCCATTCGTTCTTGCCATGCACGGCGTCGTCCCAGCTGTACATCCAAGGCCAGCAGTCCGTGCCATCCTGAGCATCGCTGGCTTCGTTACGGCTCCACACGATGGGGAAGATCTTGGCGCTGTCCGCACCCCATTCGGCCTGGGTGATGTTGAACCAGGTCACGTTGTTGCCCGCATCGGCGGCTCTGCCGATGTTATAGCCCATGCAAAGGGTAGGACCATAAGTGCCGAACCTGTCGCCGTTCACCCAGAAGGACACGGTATAAGCGTCCGTATTGGTGGCTTCCAGATTCAGATCCAGGCCGTGCTTGCCGTCCAGGTAGATGGCCTGGCCCACGGGGCCGTCCGCATACCCAAGGGTGTCAGCGGATTCCTTGATGCCATGGGTGGCGCCGTCCAGAGCGCCGGGGTTGTTCTCGTCCCGTTCCACGATGGTGTAGGCTTCTCCTGCGCCTTCGTCAAAGGTGTAATGTGCAAAAGGGGTATCCGGAAGAGCTTCCGGAGCTGCCAGTTCAAATACCAGGCCGCCCGCTTCTTCACCGCCGGCCGCCTCGCTCTCGCCGCCGCCAGCTTCCTCTCCGCCTGCGGGAGAACTCGCTTCAGCGGAAGACTGACCGCCGCTTTCGCTCCCGCCGTTGTCCGAGCCGCCGCAAGCCGCCAGGCTCGCCGTCATCACGGAACAAAGCAGGAGAGCTAAAATCTTCTTTTTCATTTTATTCCTCCTTGTTGGATAAAAAATATATGTGCAGAGCGGGAGGCCCTCCGGAATGGCATGCGCCCGCATCGGGCCTCCGCTCATGACACCGTTTTAAAACTGCCTTACTGTGTAAAGGCGTCCACGTAAGCCTGGTACTCCGCCAGATCCGCCTCGCTCAGCACGTTGTAGCCGGAAGGTCCGAAGTACTTGATCATGGCGTCCGCATGGTAGTAGTTGGCCTGCCTGTTGGCTTCTTCCACGTAGTCCGCAGCCTGGGCCTTGCCGGTGTCTACCAGGTCATGGATTCCGATCTTGTTGAAATACTGATCGCAGAAGGTCCAGTAACCGGCGATTCCCTGCCAGCCATAAGGCACGAATCTGGTGATGCTGGCAAACAGATCGTCGAAGTAAGGCTTATGCTCCTCGTCCTGAGGGAACAGGGCCTTGTATCTGTTCCATACGCCTTCGTCCAGGGTCACGGGCACGGGCATGTTGGAGTTCTTCAAAGGAACGCCCGCATCGTTGGTGATGGTCTCATCCTCGTAAATGTCCATTCTGGCATTCCAGCCGTCCACGCCGAAGGTCATGAACTTCAGCAGGTCATAGGCTTCCGCCGGATGCTGGGTGGCGGTGGAAACGCCGGCCGGGAAGATCTGTCCGATGACGTTATGCTCTTTCTCATCGATGACGTTGGGCGTCACATAAGGCACCCAGTCCGTTCCGGTGTTGGCCTGGTAATCTCCGTTGCCCCACAGGTTCATGTAGGTCCAGAAGCCTTCGGAAGCCACGGCCACCTGACCGGTGGAACCGAACCAGGCGTCGAAGTCGCCCAGCCACTCTTCCATTTCCGGGGTGCTCTGGAGAGGAGCCACGTAACCGGCCAGCTTCAGGTCGGAGAACTGCTGCTCGCCGATGGCCCAATACTTCAGGTCGAAATCCTTGCCGTTATAACCGAATTCTCCCTTCAGGGCCCGCTCGGAAGGATCGCAGGCGGCGATGCCGTACAGGGAATCCAGTCTGTTGTAATATCCCAGGCCGTAGAACTTCTCCTTGCCTTCGCCCCTGGTGGCGTCCTTCACCAGCTGCAGCATCTCGTCCCAGGTCCAGTCGGTGGGAGGCATCTCGATGTTCAGGGTCTTCAGCACGTTCCTGTCCACGAACATGACGCTGGGCATGTACATGCTGGGCACCGCATAGCGGGCCGGCGTGTCATAGGTGCCGAGGCCGTATTCGTTGATGGTGGGCATCAGGTTCTGGGTCTCAGGATCGTTGTTCCAGTATTCGCTGATATCCAGCCAATACATGTTGACCAGGGCGGTGTCGCTGTCCGTCGCCTGGAAGGCGTCCGGGAAGGTGCCCGCCTGGGCCGCTGCGGAAAGGTCCTGGCTCATGTCGGACATGGCATAGACCTCCACCTTGATGTTGGGATGGGCCGCCATGTAAGCTTCCGCCAGAAGCTCGATGGTCTTGGCATCCTCAAAGTGCCAGTACCTCAGGGTGATCTGCTCGTCACCGCCTCCCCCGCCGCTGCCGCCGCAGGCGGTGAGGGTCAGGATCATGGCTGCTACCAGCACCACGATCGCTAAAAATTTCTTCTTCATGTTTTTCCTCCTTGAAATATATCTCTATCCGGTCAGGCCGGAATAGGATCATTGATTATTCTCCGGTGATGCCGGCCCTGTCGATGCTCTCCACGAACTGCTTCTGGAGCACCAGGTACATGATCATCAGCGGGATGATGCTCAAAGCCGTGGCCGCCATACGGACGGACTCTCCCAGGTTCAAGGCGGTGTCGCCGGTGGCCATGGCGTTGGTGAAACTGGTGTCGAAGTTCTTCAGCTGGATCACCAGGTTGGTCCACATGCTGTTGGCGGACAGGCCCTTCACGTACATCTCCGTCAGGTAGGACTCATTCCAGTACCAGACGAAGGAGAACAGCACCACGGTCAGGATGGCGGGGCCTGCGGAAGGCACTCCCACCTTCACGAAGGACTCGAAATGTCCCGCGCCGTCGATCTTGGCCGCTTCCAGCAGCACCCTGGGCACCTGCTTGAAGAACTGGAAAAAGATCAGGATAAAAATGGCGGAATTCAATCCGTTCCCCAGGATAGCCGGAAGCACGAAGGCCAGAGGAGAACCGACGATTCCCAGGCGGTTGTACAGCACGTAGGTGGGGATCATGGTCACCTGGCTGGGCAGGATATAGGAAAAGATCAGCAGCCCCATCATGATGTTCTTGCCCCGGAAGTTAAAGGTGGCAAAGCCGTAACCCACCATCATGCAGATCAATACGTTGCACAGGGTAGGAAGCCCTGCGATCACAATTCCCTTTAACAGGGACGTCCAGAAATTCATGCTCACCGCCGCAGACCGGTAGTTCTCCAAAAAGAGCGTGCTGGGCAACCAGTTCACGGAGGAATCCAGCAGGTCGTCCCGATTCATCAGGCTCATGCTGACCATGCTGAGCAGCGGATACAGATACACGAACCCGATACAGATCAACAGGCCGTACACCACGATCTGCTTGCCCACTCCATCCTTTTCCCTGGTTCCGAAGATAAAGCGGTGGATCTTCTCTTTGCTGAATTTTTCTTTGCTGAACCTCTCTTTAATAGTCGTTTTCGCCGCTGTAGGTCTTGTAGCTGCGCTTGTTCCTGAGGCGCTCGATTTTCTTGGCATTTCTTCTTCCCCTCCTTTCTATCTTCTTCACAAGTCTCGCTTCCTTCTTCATGGCCCGCTGCCTGCGCTTCACCTGTCTGTCATACATATCCTTCTTGGAACCCAACAGCAGGAAGAACAGGAGGACGATGCCGGTGATGACCACCGCATACATCCAGGCCATTGCGGAAGCGTATCCGTATCCCTTCTCGCTGGTGCCGGAGAACATGGAGTCCTTGATCAGGGTGATCAAAGCGTTCTGCTCGTTGCTGGACAGGAAGATTACGGAATAAACCGCATTCAGCAGGATCATGGGCTTGATGGTGGGAAGGGTGATCTTCCAGAAGCACTCCCAGCCGGAAGCCCCGTCCATCTTGGCCGCTTCATACATGGCGGAATCGATCTTCTGCAATGCGGAAAGGAAGATCAGGATCTGCACCCCGGAATACCACAGGATCATGATCATGTCGGAGAAAATCTCCCCGACCCCGTTGGCCACCTCCAACGGAAGAAAGGTTGCGATGGCGTTGGTGATGACCGTGGTGTCCATGGCGGGGATGTTGGCCGCACCCTCGTCCACCAGCATGTTCATCACAGGGCCGCTGACGATGATCACCGGCAGGAAGAAGATCAGACGGAACAATCCTCTGCACTTGATCTTCCCGTTGAGCATGATGGCGATCATCAGGGCGAACACCACGATGATGGGCACCTCCACGATGGTATGCCACAGGTAATCCACGATTTCCTGGGGGAACTGCGGATCCGTCATCCAGATCTGGGTGAAGTTGCCGATGCCGATATAAGTGAAGTTAGAACCCAAAGGCGTGATCCTGATGTTGTACCACATGTAGTAGAAGGACTGGCAAAGCGGATACAACAAGAAAATCACCACGCCCACCAGCCAGGGAGCCACGAAGAAATAACCGGCTCTGGCCTCGCGTCTTTCCAGTTTCCCAAGCTTTCCCTTGGGTTGTTTGACTTTTTTCTCTTTGCTCATTTACTCTACCACCTCGTATGACATTGATTGAATCCTGTGTCCGTCCTCATCCACGTCGGTTTCCCCGTAATTGATGTAGATCCGCACACCGTTGTCATAGGTTACCACCGTGACGCCGCTGTCCCGGTTCTCATGGAAAATGATGTGGGCCCCTTCCACCTTGGCGTTCACCTCGGCCAGTTCCTCGGCGTACTGGATGATGGTATCCCGGTACACGCTGTACTGCGAACTGTAGATGTCGCTGGAATTGGTATAAATCAAATTCGACGACTCCTCCTGGGTGATGTAGAAGGAAGGATAGGTTCCCGATTCCACCATCTTCAGGAAGAACTCCTGCTTGTTGGCCTCGAAGTTCACATACTCGGAATACACCGGCATGACGCCTTTTAACACCATGGACAGGAAAGGAATGCTCTCGTCCTCATACATGTAGCTGGAACTGTAAAGAGGCATATCCAGGAAGGCTTTGGAGTATTTCCACAGATACTCGTAAGGCTGCTCCAGCACCAGGTCAGAGTCCTCCGCCGCAGAAGCCAGGATCCGGTCATAGCTCTCCGCATTGTCATATCTGCTGTAAAACACGTTGTTGTAGTAGTTGGAGTAGAGCTTGTTGCTGATTCCCGCTATGGCCAGGTTGTCAACGCCCTGTTTGACGAAGCCTTTCAGGAAGCTGCCGAACACCTTCTCGGTTCTGGCAGGGATCAGGTACAGGAAGTTGTCGTAAACCTCCTTGTGCGTCTCCTCCTTGTAAGTCCTCCTGTTGATCTGCTTCACCACGTTGAAGGTGGAGCTGTTCTCGGAAGGATTCAGACGCAGCAGGTCATCGTAGAGGTAAAACTCAATGCCCGCCGCCTCAGACTCTTCCATCAGCCTGGTCAGTTCCTTGGTGCCGCCGATGTTGGAATCCGCCTTGTAGCTGTTGATAGGCAGCTGATAGAGACCGCCCTTCTGCCATCCCTTATAGACCGTGAAAAGCTCTTTGACGTCCTCGTTTTTCAGGTCTTCATAGATGTTCTCGATATCCTCCACGGTGGTCATGGGCACGGACTTGGTGCCGACGAGCCAGCTCTCCCGCTCCGTTCCCAGGAAATCCACCCGGGTGCGGTAGGAGGTGTCCTTCTGGGCCGTCAGTTCGCCGTTCTTCAGGAGGTAATCCCGATAGGCGTTGGCCATGCCGCTGTAATTGGCGTCCTCACCTGACAGGAAAATATAGCGCACCGCCAGATCGGAATGGCTCCGCACCGATTCCACCGACTGGAAGGAACTGGTGGTGTTGTTGCTGGTGTACTGGGTGAACACCGTCCGCTCCGTGAACCTGGCGTAAATCCTGTTGTAATCCACGTTGACGCCGTTGGGGCTGGCCACCACGGAAGCCCTCTCCGCACCGTCCTCGATCACCGCCAGATAAGCGATGCCGTCGTCCGTATGGGCCATGCCGAAGATAGGGGCCAGAATCTCGTTGGATTCGTTGACGATGTCGTATTCATCCCACAGGAGACTGGCGCTGGCGGTGGTCAGGATCAAGCCCTCGTCCACGCCGTAGACCATCCTGTTAAAGCCGTTCTTGAACCATCCTTCCTTGTCGTCCAGATAGATCAGGGCTCCGTTGCCGTCCGGGATGAACATGTACCCTTCTTTTTCATCCATATAGGAATGCCCCAGGTAGGGATAGAGGGAAATGCTTCCGATGTAATAGGCGTCATCGGGATCGCTCTCCTCCACGATGGAGTCGTCCGGAATTCTGGCCACGATGCCGTCCTCCGTAAGCTCCACCTCCAGGGTCATGCCGAATTTGTACTGGGTCCAATAGACCTTGGCCGTAAAGCCCTTGTCCGTATAGGTGATCTCTCTGGTCACCTCGTCATTGAGCAGGTCGGCCTGGGTGCTGTCCGTGGTGCCGTGGATCACGGTGAGAAGCAGGGCGGACTGCATGGTGCCCAGCCAGGTGGCATTGTTCTTGCCGTCATCGTAGCTGATGGCGGATTCCATGTAAGCGCCGGTCTTTTTGTCCAGCACCACGATGGACAGAAGCTCTTCTTCCATGTACAGAGCGTAGTTGTCATTTTCTGCGATCAATTTCCGGCCGTTGATGTCCTCCGGAATGGCCGCTGCCCGTACCGTCATAGGCGTCTGGAGCAATCCCTGCATTGTCACCAGACAAACCGCTGTAAGCAATAATGCAATGAATTTTTTCAATTTAGCCGCCAATCTTGTACACCACCTCTCCTATTATGGCCTGGATGAAGTCGAACACCTGCGCCCAGAGCACATAAATAATGAATGCCAAAAGGACTGCGATCAGGATGGTGAATGCGGTCAGGCCGATGATCTTTACCGTATCCTTCACGCTGTAATCGTTGATCTCCCGAATCGAAATCACGAACAGGATGGCGATCCAGGCATACATGAACAGGGTTGCGAAATCCACGAAGAACACTTCATTATAAGTGACCACGTGAGAGATCACGAAGATGAAGGGCATGAACACCAGGTACGGGGAGAAGCTGTAAATGAAGGAGCAGTAAATATCCTTCAGCTTTCCTTCGCCATCGTTGATGGTACAGATCAGGTAGTTGCACCCGGTCACCAGCACGAAAGCGATCACCAGGATGCCCACGTCGGAAAGGATGTCGAAGCTGCCTTCTCTCACGGTCTTCAGCAGGAAGCCGCAGAAATACTTGTTGATGACGTAGAAGATGATGCCCACCACCAGGATGATATTGGCGCTCAGGACGGACACCCTGCCCTCTCTCTTGATGCCGTAGCAGCCGTCCAGAGGATGCCTCATGAAGTAGAACATATAGCCGATCTGCTTCACCAGCTTCAGATTCTTAAATTTCTCCAGGACGGCCTTGGGAGCTCTCAGGATTCCCTTCTTCCTGTCCAGCCAGCCCAGGAGCTTTTTCAGGATCCACAGGGCCACCACCACCAGGATCACCGGCACCATGTAGTCCTTCAGCCACTTGTTGCGGATCTCCCAGAAGGCGTCGGAATAGCCGTCGAAATCCTTGGCCAGCTCGGCGTACTTCATGGCCTGCTCGTAATTTTCCTCCTGCTGATATGCCTTGCCCATGGCCATGTTGGCGTAATCGAACAGGTTGTTCATCTCCAACACTTTGCGCAGCGGAGTCTTGCTTTCGGTATAGCGTCCCTTGGCGAAAAGCTCCAGGGCCTCATGCAACAGGGAGGTGAACTCCGTGGGCACGTATACCTGAATCTGGGCCTTGTCGCTGTCCAGGACGTAAATCTTGTCGTCGGTTCCCACCTGGATGGCGGCCACCGTGGTGGAAAGACCGATCCGGTTCTGTCCGTCGTCGCTGGCGCCGAACACGAAGAGCAGCTCTCCTTCATTATTATATTCGTTAGGCATTTGTCAAATGCCGTAACCCATTAATTTTATTGGGTTTTCTTGCTTATTTTATATAAATTTTCTCTCCGC
>CANQPH010000059.1 GCA_947625675.1 uncultured Acetatifactor sp. | reverse complement strand
GTCAAGGCCCAGATCGGAATTTGAGGACAACATGCTCAGGATGGACCGGACGGTCTCCAGCATGGGACGTTCCAGATCCAGCTGGCTCTGGGCCGTATCCAACTGCTGCAGGGCCGCCTGCACCTCCGTATTTTTGCTCTCCCACTGGGCCTCCTGCTCTTGCAGCTGGGCCCAGCCGTCCTCGATTCTCTTCGATTCCCGTTCTATGGTTTCTTCCGATTCCTCGAGATCTTCTTCTCCCTCCTGAAGCTTCTTCCGATTCTCCTCTATTTCCTTTCTTCCATCCGCCAGTTCCTTCTCCCCGTCCTCTATCTCCTGTCTGGCGTCCTGAAGCTCCGCCCAGGCGTCTCCCAGCTCCTTTTCTCCTTCCGAACGGCCGTCCTCCAACTCCTCCCTGGCGTCCCGCAGCTTCCCCTGATACAGCTCCTGCACCTTCCCGTACCGTCCCGCCGCTATGGAATCCAGAAGCTCCTCCCACTCCGGTTCCTTTTCTTCCATATAAGTATCGTAGGCATCGCTGTAAAGGTCATAATCCTCGTCGAATTTCACAAAGGCTTCCGTATAATAATCCGAGGCAAAGCCCTCCGGCAGCAGATACATAAATCCATTGATCTTGCCCGTTCCCAGAGAGGTGTTGCCCCGTTCATATTGAATGTAAAAAGAGGACTGGGCCAATCCCACCACCGTGTATTCCCGATAGGCGAAAGACTCCAGATCCCCTTCGGCATTGGTATCGCAGAGAAGGATCTTTTTCCCCAGCTGGGAAGATCCGTAAACGAAACCGTCCAGGACGCATTCCTCCGGCGATTCGGGCAGCCGCCCCGCTGTCAGCACGATGCCGTTTACCCCTTCGGTCAGACTGTGGGCCCGCAGGACCACCTCGCTGCCCCCGTCCACCTGGCAGATCGCATCAAAGGTATAGGACCCTTCCGCATCCCGCACGTCTTCCCGGGCGGCCAGAGCCGCCACATCCTCCTCGTCCAGTCCCAGAGTGGTGAGCACCCGATAATCGAAAAGCTGGTTTTCCGTCAAATAGTGCTGGGCCGTCTTGACCATGGCCGCCCTGGTGACCTTCAGGCCTGCAAAAAATCCCACCCCCAGGGCCACGATGGCCAGGATGGCCAGGAAGCGCCCCAAACTTTGCTTTATTTCCCGAAACGTGGATCTCCACATCATAGATTTCATATATGTAAATCTCTCCTTGAACTATCTCATTTCCAACTGGAAAGCTCTTCATTTCCGGCCGGAACGGTTTGCACCTCCGGCCAGGACGCTTTCCGCTTTCGGCTGGGACGTCTTACTCTTCCGGCTGGACGGCTTGCGCCGCTACCACTCGATATCCGCCACGTCCACGATGTTCTCATTCTTCATCATCCTGGTGATGGTGCCGCTTTTCACCGTGATGATGCGGTCCGCCATGGCGGTGAGGGCCTGGTTGTGGGTGATGACGACGACGGTCTTGCCCTTCTGACGGCAGGTATCCTGCAAAAGCTTCAGCACCGCCTTGCCCGTGTTGTAATCCAGGGCCCCGGTGGGCTCGTCGCAGAGCAGGAGCTTGGGGTTCTTGGCCAGGGCCCTGGCGATGGCCACCCGCTGCTGCTCCCCGCCGGAGAGCTGGGCCGGGAAATTCTGCAGCCGTTCCCCCAGTCCCACCTCCCGGAGGACCTGGGCGGCATCCAAAGGTTCCCTACAGATCTGAGCCGCCAGCTCCACGTTCTCCAGGGCTGTCAGATTCTGCACCAGATTGTAAAACTGGAACACGAAGCCGATGTCATATCTTCGATAGGTGGTGAGCTGATGCCTGTCGTAGGCGGATATCTCCTCCCCGTCCAGGTACACGTGCCCTTCCGTCAGGGTGTCCATTCCCCCTAAAATGTTGAGGATCGTGGTCTTGCCTGCGCCGGAAGCGCCCACGATCACGCAGAACTCTCCTTTTTCTATTTCAAAATTCACATCGTGAAGGGCGGGGATTTCCACCTCTCCCGTGCGGTATATTTTTTTCACATGATCAAATTTGACAAATGCGCCCATCCGCAGTCCTCCTTCCAGCAACGGCCGAAGCCAAATCTCCTTCCTTCTAATCCTCCGGCCCGGGCTCCTCGCTCCAATCCTCCAGCCCAAATCCGCCAACAGTATAGCATAAAATCGGACGTTGCGAAATGCTTCTCCGCAATTTTACATTATTTTAATACATTTATTAAATTTCTATAAAGTTTTCTGTCAAAATCCCTTGAAAAAGGAATAGGGGGATGCTATAATTCTTCTGTTGTCACAGTGCTGCGGCATGGGCCCGGCGCTTCACCCGGAAGCGGGCTGCGGACAGCTCCCGTCTTCTCCACCACTTTTCAAGGAGGGTACACCCCAATGGAAAAACTATTTAAGCTCAAAGAGAACGGCACCACGGTGCGCACCGAGGTCATCGCCGGTCTCACCACCTTCATGACCATGGCCTACATCATCGCCCTGAATCCCAATCTGCTCACCAATTTCGGCGCAGAGGGACAGGAGCTTTGGAACGGCGTGTTCATGGCCACCTGTGTCGCATCCGCCATCGGCATGTTCGTGATGGCTTTCCTGGCCAACAAGCCTTTCGCCATGGCTCCCGGCATGGGGCTGAACAGCTTCTTCGCCATCGTCGTGGCCAACATCGCCATGATCACCGGCGCATCCTACGTCCAGAGCTTTCAGGCCGCCCTTTGCATCATCCTGATCGAAGGTATCATTTTCCTGCTCCTCTCCATTTTCAACGTGCGTGAGAAGATCGTGGAAGCCATCCCCCTGGGCGTCCGTCTGGGCATAGCCCCGGCCATCGGCCTGATGCTGATGAACATCGGCTTCGGTTCCAATGCCGGCGTCTATTCCGAGACCGGCGGCCCCTTCTACGTGATGTCCAATTTCTTCGGCGCCCTGACCCCCAGCGTGGCCAAGAGCCAGATGGGCAGCGGCTACAGCACCATGGTGCTCTACGTGGTCACCATGTTCATCGGTCTCTTCGTCATCGTCATCCTGGATCATAAAAAGGTGAAAGGCTCCGTGCTCATCGGCATGCTGGCCGCTTCCGTGGTCTACTGGATCGGAGACCTGGCCTTCCTGGGACAGAATCCTTTCGCATCCCTGGCCACCGCTTCCTTCCTGCCTCCCGTGGGAGACATGGTGAGCACCACCCTGTTCAAGCTGAATTTCGCCACTTTCGCTCAGATCGGCTGGTTCACGGTGATCACTTTGATTATCACCTTCTGCATCATCGACATGTTCGACACCATCGGCACCCTGGTGGGCACCGCTTCCAGAGCCGGTATGCTGGACAAGGAGGGCAAGATGCCCCAGATGAAGGAAGCCCTGCTGGCCGACGCCGTGGGTACCGTGGCCGGTTCCCTGACAGGCACCTCCACCGTCACCACCTTCGTGGAATCCGCTTCCGGCGTGGAAGCTGGCGGACGCACGGGCCTCACCGCCCTGACCACCGGCATCCTGTTCCTGGCCTGCACCTTCCTTTCCCCGATTGCGGCCATCATTCCCGCCGCCGCCACTTCTTCCGCCCTGATCTACGTGGGCGTGCTGATGCTGGCCGGACTGAAGAACGTGAACTTCAATGACATGAGCCAGGTGGTTCCCGTGTCCGTGATGCTCATCGCCATGCCCATCTCCGGTTCCATCGGACACGGCATCGGCCTGGGCCTGATCATCTACACCGTGATGAAGGTGTTCACCGGCAAGGCCAAGGAGGTTTCCGTATTGACCTACGTGATCTCCGCCCTGTTCCTGGTGAAATTCTTCCTGGTGGCATAAAACTGGAAACGCTTTTAAAAAACAGCCATGTTCGGGAATTCCCCGAATGTGGCTGTTTTTGGTTACTTCACCCAAATAAACAGAACGCAAAGTGGCTTAAGCCACGCCAGACGGCATAAGCCGACTGGTTTTGCGCATGCAGGGTGAAAGCATAAATGATAGCATCATATTGAACATCAACCCTTCTCCGACTCGATGGGCGGAATCCCCTCCGTCTCCGTAAGGGCCTCCTTGGCCAGCTGATCCGCCATATCGTTGTACTTGTCCTTGGAATGGGCGACAACCTTGCAAAATTTCATTTCGATCTGCCCTTTCCAGCGGTTCATGGCTTCGGCGTATTTTCGGGTCAGTTCATTGCCCGTCTTCCAATCTCCCTGGACCCATTTCTCGATGCCCGCATAGTCATAGCGGATCTCGATTTCCCGGTATCCGTTCACAATGGCCCAGCGGACGGCGAACATGGCCCCCAGCATTTCCCCCGCCACGTTGCGGATGGCCAGGGAATCGGGATTGCTGCCGCTGCCGGATTTTTTGAGCAACCTTTTTTCCGGCGTCAGCAAGATGCAGCCGAAAGAATATTTCTGCAGCCCCTCGCTGTAGCTCCCGTCCACGTAGGCCAGGAGCCTGTCCGGATCCTCCGGGAAAATATCCTCCTGGGGATCGGAAACGCCCCCAGGTACATCCAGCGAACCTTCCGCATCCGGCAAAGATGCTCCCGGCACATCTTTTTCCATCAGAGCCTCCCCCAGGTACTCCCGGGCTTCCTCCAGGGTACGGAATCCCTTGTATTCCGCTCCGGAATATCCCCGGAAGGCCTCCTGACAGGCGGCCCAGTCCTGGAAAATTCCCGTCTGATGCCCTTTTTTTACCGCATAATACCGATATTTCGCCATCCGCCTCACACCGCCTGTCTGGGGGCAAAGGGTCTGGCGGGAAGTCCTTCCCGGGAGTAGAGCTTCATCTCGCAGTAAGGCTCATAAGCGAAAGCGATCCACACCGGATCCGTTCCCGCCAGCTCCGGCGCAGTCAGGACCACCTCGCTGCCCCCCACGGCAGCCTCACAGATTATAGGCTTTCGATTTTTTTCCAGCCGGAACAGACCTGCGATCTCCCCTCTGGCCTCCAGTCCGTTTTCCGCATGGGCAAAAGCGACCCGGATCTGTCCGTCCTCTCTGTAGATCGCTTCCACCCGGGGCGACAAACAGGGTTCCTCCCCTCCATAGACCTCATGCAAAGCCAACAGGGCCAGCCGCTCTCCCACGGGTCTTTTGTCCTTGGGATGAATGTCATAACGGCTTCCCACGTCCATGATGGAAGCCATCCAGGTCCTGGGCACGGTGTCCTCCACCTTCTGCTGCTGATGCCGGAGCATGGGATACTGCTTTCCGCTGGTGGCCATCCAGGCCTCAAAAGGCGCCAGCTGCACGAACAGGAAGGGAAGCTGCTCTCCCCAATCCCTTCTCCAGCAGTCGATCAGGGTCTCGAACAATCTCTTGTACAATCTGGCGTGGATGTCGTCCGACTCTCCCTGGTACCAGATCACGCCCTGACAGGCGTAGCCCGCAATCTTTTGCTGCATGGTCCGATACAGCCCGCCGGGACGATGCTCGTCATGAGGCCCCATGGGCTGCGTCCCGAAAAGCTTGCTCATCAGAAGAATGCCTGCTCCCGGGGCTTTGAGGCTTTCCTGCTTCATGATCCGATCACTGTCCTGTCTGGCTTTTTCTCCGGATTGATTCTGCCGGAACTTGAAATTTTGCTTCTCATATTTGGCCAAGTTCAGTTTTTTCACCGCTTTGTCATAGTCATCCGTGTATACCCGAAGCTTGGAATCCTCCCGCAGAAGCTCCTCCTCCACCCAGGCGGAGGCACTGGTGCCGCCCCAGTTGCAGCCAACCACGCCCACGGGCACCTGAAGTTTCTCCCGCAGCCGCAGGGCGAAATAAGTTCCCACCGCAGAGAACCAGGGAGCCTCTTCCGGAACATATTTCATCCAACGGTCCCAGTGGGAACCGTCCTTCAGGCCTTCTTCCTTCTCTCCCTCGAAGGCGTATTTCCCCACATCATAAAACCGAAAATGGGGATCTTCCGCCGCCTCGATGACAGCATCGGCCTCCCTATCAAATTTCAGCAAAAACTCCATGTTGCTCTGACCCCCGGCAATCCATACCTCGCCGAAATCCACCTCCCGCAGGACCACTTCTTCTCCTGCTGAGCCGAGGATCCTGAGTTCTCCATCCTCCAGGGCCTCTCTGGCCGGAAGCACTAAGGCGAACTCTCCTTCTCCCGCCTGGGTCTCCGCCAGCTTTTCCCCATTCAGGAAGGCGGTGATCGTCTGGGCCTGATCCGTGATTCCCCAAAGCCTCACCTTCTTGTTTCTCTGCAACACCATTCCGTCTTGAAAAATTTCCGCCAACCGCAGCATTTCTTTTCCTCCCGCACTCTTTTCCAGCGCTTCCTAAGATCTATCTTTTCTCTTCCTAAAATCCGTCATTTCACAAAAGCTCCATCAGACGCTTTTTCGCCATTTCGGAAAGCCCCGACTCCTGAATGATCCTGGAATAGTCTTCCTCCAAAGCCGACCAAAGACGCCAATAAAGGGCCTCTTTTTCCCAGTTGTCCATTTCAAAGCATGTGAGACTCTTCCTGATGCGTTCCAGACGTTTCTCCTTTTCCCGTTCCCGGTAGCATACGCTGACCTCCACCCTGGCATCGGCAGGCACGTCCGGCAAAATCACACTGACATAGCCGTTGTCATCCACCCGGGGAGTCCCTTCATAGCCCTCCGCCCGGACGGACACCTCGCCTTCCGGAATGTTGGGGAAAACGATCCGATAATCTCTGGAGGGCGCCGCCGTTCCCTTTCCGCAGGAGGATGCGGCTTCCCTGTTTTCGCTGATGGATGTCTCTTCCCACGTTTCACAATGGAACGAAAGCTTCTGGAGCCTGCTCCCGTCTCCGGCCTCTTCCTCCCAAGAGACGAAAGCCGTTCGGATCCTGCCTCCTTTTCCCTCTTCCTGCAGGACGTAGGAACCATTTCCGCAGTAGGAACGCACCTCCAGCTTGTCCGGATTTTCCACGCTGTTGGTATGCTTCCTATCGTCCAACACCAGGATGGCCCCTTCCCTGGCCAGCACCGGAATGGAATCCAGCCAGCGCACCATGGTAAGCGTCCTGCCGCCCCGGTATTCTTCCCCCGTGAAAATGTCCGTCCAGCGCCCTTCCGGCAGCCAAACTTCCGTCTCCGCCATGCCTCCCTCCACGGAGGAACTCGTCACGGGAGCCGCCAGCAGCTGACTTCCGAAGAGATACTCATTGCGGAAGGCATAGGCTTCCTCCGCCTCCGGCCATTCATAATACAAAGGCTCGATCAGGGCCCGCCCTTCTTCCGCCGTGATGCAGGAAGCGGAATACAGATAGGGAATCAGCCGGTGTCTAAACTGCAAAAACTTCCCGGCCACCAGGCCCGTGCCGTTCCTGTAGGCCCAGGGCTCCTTGGTAAAAGTGGACTGACTGGTGCTGTGCAGGCGCAGAATGGGGCTGAACACCCCGAATTGCAGGGACCGGACATAAAGCTCGTCATCCTTGATCCCGCCCATGTGCCCGCCGATATCGTGGCTCCACCAGGTATAGCCGATATTGGAAGCCGTGGCCGTGAAATAAGGCAAAAACGCCAAAGTTTTCCAGGTGACGAAGGTGTCTCCCGAAAATCCCAGGGGATACCTGTGGGCTCCGGCGCCGCAGTACCGGGACAAGATCAAGGGGTCATGCTCCCCATGCTCCTGGCCATTGTCCAGATAATGATAGTGATTCAGGGCCCAGAGAGGATCCAGCCCCTCCAGGGCCGAATTGCTGCCCTGCTGCCAGTCGATCCACCAGAAATCCACGCCATCCTTCTCATAGGGCTTGTGTAGAATTTTAAAATAAGCGTTGATAAACGCAGGATCCGCTATGTTAAAAGGAATCTGTCGTTCAGAATCCGGATCCACCCCCAGGGCCACCGCCATTTTGCGGTAGCTGTCTTCAAAATATCGCACCCCGTCCGCCGGGTGCAGATTCAAGGTCACTCGAAGTCCTCTATCATGAAGTTTGCGCAAGAATCTGCGGTAATCCGGAAATAGATTCGTGTTCCAGCTATAACCGGTCCAGCCGCTGTTGCCCCCATGGAAAGCATCGTTTTTGCCCTGGGCGGTGATCTGTTTCACCTCGTCCAGGGTTTCCGACCAGTGCCAGTCCATGTCCACCGTGGCCACGGTAAAAGGAAGGTCCTGTTCCGCCAGGGAATCCATGGTGTGGAGGTACTCTTTTTCCGTATAGGCATGATACCGGCTCCACCAGTTGCCCAGAGCGAACCTGGGAACCCGGGGCACCGGGCCGCAGATGGCGTAAAAAGCTCTGATGGCCTCTCTATATGCGTGCCCATAGGCAAACACGTAAATGTCCTTTTCTTTTCGATCCCGGATGCGGATCTGCCCATCCTCACCCAAAAGCAGGGAAGCGCTATCGTCCAGCACCGCCGCACCCTTTCGGGAAAGGATCCCTGGGTTCAGCTGAATCCGATGGGCCTGGGTCATATCCATGTTATAAGGGATCCAAAAATCCCCGTCGCAGCAGTCCAGCGTCCTGTAGGTGCCATACAGCACGTCCTCCCCGGAATCGTCCTGCGTAAGTTCTTCCGCCCTGGAACTTTCCCTTCCATCAAGCGCCGTCCTGCGGCCCTCCAAAAGAACGTAACTATCTTCCCACGTCTCTCCCATCACCAGTTCCGCACGCTTCGTCCGGATATGCAGCGTTCCATCCTTTTCCTCCGTCTCAAATTCCACGGGGGGCAGGTTGCGGAACCATACGGCCTGGGTGGCCTGATCGCAGAAAATGCGGGAAGCATCCTCTTCCACCCGGAACAGGGCCTCCGTCAAGACGGTGATGCGATCATTTTTCCATAAAACAATGTTTTCCGGCAAAGCCTCCGGATGCGTCGATACGATTAGGTGTTGATCCAGCATATACTGATCCTCCATATCCTTCCATCAGGTTTCATGGCGTCCTGTACCGCCTTTTTATAAAGCCATTGTATCAACAATTTGGAGGAAAAGTCAATACAATCACTGCAATCAAACCCAAAATCTCTCAAGCCTGGAACCTTTCCCGGATCATCTTCATGGCCAGGCTGCGCAGGGCGTTTTCCTTCTCCGGGCCGCCTGCGGGGCCGTTTGCCGTAAAGACCATTTCCCAGGGCGTCTCCGCCGTATAGGGCCTCCACTCCGGCATGGAAGTTCCATCCCCATCGCAGCCGTTGGGATCCCCGGTCTTGATGAAATTGGCCCAATAATTGCACATCTGTCTGGCCAGGTCATAGTGCCTGCCCACGAAGGGCCGCCAGCATTTCGCCAGGGTCTCAAAGAAGAACCACAGATCCACGGAATGGAAGGTGCCGGGATGGTCCCAGCCGGGGATGTCCGCATCGAACCGATAATAATAACAGTTTTTCTCGCTTCCCAGCTTCTTTTTCCCCAAAAAGAGGGTCTTGACGGTGGGCTCCACGGTGCTGATCTCGGCATAATGGCCCTTGCCGTCGGTCTCAAGGGCTTCCGGACAGGCCAGGAACTCTTCCGCATAGGCTCCCAGACTTTCCTTCGCCTTCTCCTGAAGCTCCTCCGGAGAACCTGCCTGGAAAAAAGCGTGGAATTCATCCGCCGTGTTGCCGGCCATGACCGTCACGTCCGCACATTTTCCTTCCAGGAAAAGCTTCATGGGATCTCCCACACAAAACACATGATCCTCCACAGTGAGCATCCTCGGGTTGCTCCTGGCGTATTCCGCATACTTGGCCCGCAACGTGAAAGCATCGATGCCCCTGGCCTCTTCAATGGTCTTCACTCCCAGATAATCCTCCAGAAAGATCCGGCCCATCTCCTCCGCCTGCTCCAGGGGCGCAGGGGTTCCGATGCCGCCGGGACCGTAAGGGTTCCGGCTCATGGCGCTCATGATCATGGCCTTCTGGAACAGGCCGCCGTGGGAAGGAGCCGCCATCTGGCTCAGCACGCTGCCGCCTCCTGCAGACTGACCCGCAATGGTGATGTTGCCCGGATCCCCGCCGAAGGCCGCAATGTTGCGCACCACCCAGCGGATCCCGGCCTGCTGGTCCAGGCTGCCGAAATTGGCCGGCCCCTCAGGCTGGGCCTCGGTGAGGTCTTTGTGGGCCAGGAAACCGAAGACGTTGATCCGGTAATTCACCGTCACCACTACCACGCCCCGTCTGGCCAGCCGCTCCCCGTCAAACTCCATCTCCGCCGGATAGCCCCACTGAAGGGCGCCGCCGTAGAACCACACCAGCACCGGGCGTCTCTCCGTGTCGACCTTGGCCCCCGTCCAAATGTTCAGGTACAGGCAGTCCTCGCCCATGTCGATCTCCGGATCCACGTGCCACTCCCGGCAGTAAATGTCGTCTCCCAGCCCCGGGGTATCCTGCACCGCAATGGGGGCGAAACGATAGGCCTCCCTGACCCCTTCCCAGTCCGCACAGGGCTGGGGCGCTCTCCAACGGTTCTCTCCCACCGGCGGCGCCGCAAAGGGGACTCCCTTGAAAGCCGTGATCCTGGGATCCGCCGCCTCGATGCCCTTCACCCATCCATTTTCCGTTTTCGCCGTTCTGATCATTTTCTCTCCTTTCCGGTCAAATAATTTCTTCTCTATCTCACAGTTTTCCTGCCCAACAATTTTTACCCAACGGGTTCTCTTTTCTCAGTTTCTGCCGGCCTTTCAATGCCACTCATTTCACTACATGGAGCAGAGTGCGCACATTCCGGTGCTCCTCCGCCACGTCCCGATCTTCCGTCAGATCCAGCACCGGCTCCCCGTCCCTGTCGAAATGCACCCTGCGGATGCCGCTGCTGCGGGGGCCGTCCACACCGGGCCTGGCGTGATAAGTGTTCCAAATCACGCCCTCCTCGTCCTCCACGTAAGCATTGTGGCCGGTACCGAATTCTCCCTCCACGCACCGGGAAGTGAGAATGGGGTAATTTTTCTTTTTCCAGTTCTCCGGCTTCAGCAAATCCAATCCTTTCTCGATGGTGAGCAGCCCCACCACGTAGGTGGCATCCACCGCCGCACTGGAAAAGGTCAGATACAGCCGCTCCTCTCTGGGCAGGGCGAAGGGCCCCTCGTCCACGAAGGTGTGGTTGTTGGCCCAGCCGTACTCCGGCTTGGACAGGACCACGGGCTCCGTGAGGAGCTTCCAGGGCTCTGCAGGATTCAGCTTGGCGATGTAGAGCCAGGCTCCCTTGTCCCTGGGCAGGAACTGCCGCTGGGACCAGACCCCGTAATATTCCCCTTCCCATTCAAAACAGGTCATGTCCAGAGTGATCTCCTTCCCGGCCTCGCACAGATAGGAGCCGTCCCGCTTCACCACCCGCATGGGCCTCGACCAATCTTCCCTGCAGATGGGGCTTCCGCCGGGCTTCAGCTTCATGACATGGCTCTCCTCCCGGAAAAACTCTCCCGGCGTGGCGGCATGGAAGATGTACAACTCCCCTTCCACGATGTGGAACTCCGGGGCCCACAGAAGTCCTCCGATCTCCGGATAGGTGCTGCTGTCCAAGATCAAATGCATGGGAGCCTGCTCCAGCTCCGGGATGTTGTCCGCTTCCCGCACGTACATGGTATGATTGCCGTCCGCATCGTTGGTGGCGATGAAATAATATTTTCCGTTCCAGCGGCCCACGCAAGGGTCTGCGAAGTCCCGGGCCATGGGGAAATGAAAATGATCCTGATGGAGCCGTCCCGTTATAGGATAAGTACCTTCTTTTTCAAAATCAACGCCGGTCAGATCCCAGTCCACGGACTTTTCCGCAACGGAACCGTCGCTGTATTCCGCCAGGGCCTTGCAGGTCTTCAATTCCGAAGGCTCCGATACCGTGATCTCTTCCGGGAAGCTGGTGCCCGTATGGGTCAGGGGGAGCAGCTTCTTTGCGAGCCTGTCCGCTTCCTCTTCGGTGATCTCCAGACAGTTTTGGAAGACGGCGCCTTCTATCTGCCAACCTGCGGACGACTCCGGTTCCTGGGGCGGTGTCACGCCGCCTTGGAATGGTGCCACGCTGTCCTGGGGCGATGTCAGCCCTTGAGATGCCGTCATGTCCTGGGAGGGCAGCTTCTCCAGTTCCATTTCGCTCCAGCCGCCTTCCTGTTCCTTCCAGGCCAGGAGGTAACGTCCCTTCTCCGGGCACCAGCCGCAGGACACTTTTTCCACATAGTTTTCCGACAGTTTCCACAAGCCCGCCTCTTCATAGGAAAGCAGATCCGGGGACCGGAAAAACAGGACGCAGCCCTTGCTGGAGACGTCTTCCTCCCCCTCCCCTTCCAGCCGCACCGCCAGCACGCCAAAATCCCCTTCCGCCAGCCGGAACAGCCAGGGGTCCCGCAGGCTCTTGGCGATCAGAGACCCATCCTCCCGCTCCGCCGCTTTGGCGAACAAAAGGCCGCTGTTATGATTCAAGGGCAAAATCTCTTTTCCGTCCAGGCTCAAGCCCAGATGCATGCTGTGGGCCAGCTTGGGGCCGTAGATCATCCCGTCCATCGGCTCCCTGGTATAACTCCATACATACGCCATGCAATTTTCCTCCGAGTTTATAAGCTTTTTAATCATTTTCCATGTCAGCAGGGAAGCAAGCGGCCGCGAAGCGGACATTTGCTTCCATCTGACATGGTAACGACAGAATCAAACAGTGCGGCAGCACTGTGCCTGCGCAGCAGGCGGATTCTGGAGTTTATTTTACCACATTTTCCCCCGTCTGGCTTCCTATTTCTTGCTCTCTTTATTTCAATTCTTGCGAGTGTTTCGTCTTATGACGATTTTGTCTTGCGGCCGTTTTGTCTTACGACTGCTCGTCGATCAACCCTTCTCCTTCGGCACGTGGAGCATCGACATCCGGCACCACAGCCAAAGACAGTAAGACCCGAGACGTTTCTTCTTCAGGAATTGAGCCAAGAGCAGCTTTCGCTCCAGTCTGACCGCTTCCGTCAGTTCGCTTCGAACCTCTCCGTCCCCATAAATCACGGCTTCATAGTCTTTCAGGAAATGAAGATCCGCCAGATCCGGCACCTCTTTTCCCAGCTTCTCCTGCAGCTCCTGGAAGGTTTCCCAATCCTGTCTCTTCACGCCCAGGCGCGCCAGAACCGACAGATTCCTGGAGACCTCCACCCGCAGCCGCCCCGCTTCCGTCATATTCCGATACCGAAAACGGCCAAGGAGACCGTCCAGCCCAAGGGCCAGAAGCAAACCGGCCAAAACCAACAGAATTCCTTCCAGAAGCAGCCCCAGGAGCCTCCCAGGCTTCCACCCTTCTTCCGCCGGTTCCTCTTCCTCGGGCACCTCTTCCGGTTCCTCCTCCGGCTCTTCCTCTGCGTCAGGCTCCGCTTCTCCGGGAAAACCTTCTTCTCCTTCCACAACCGCCCCTTCTTCCGACGGCTTTTCCTCATGCTCCTTCACCTGCCAGGGCGTGTATCTCAGACTTTCATAGCCCGGGGTGGGCTCAAAAGGGATCCATCCGACTCCCTCCAGATAAACCTCCGGCCAGGAATGGGCCATGCCGGAACTGACCCGGGCCTGCCGCAGCGCCCTTCCTCCCCCGGTGCCGAAGGCAATGGCTTCTTGGGAAGAGACGAGTTCTCCAGAGGAAAAAATGGGCACGCAATACCCCTGGACGTATCGGGCGGGAATCCCCTGGGATCTGGCCAGCAGCACGAAAGCCGTGGCGAAATAGGTGCAATATCCTTCCCTTTTTTCCAAAAGAAAATAATCCAAAAAGGCCTCCGGATCCTCCACCTCCCGAGGGATTCCCCCGGGATCGGCGTTATAGGAAAAGGACCGCAGTTCCCGCTCCAGGGCCCGCAGCTTCTCCATCTCCGTGGACGCCCCGTCCAAGAGATCCTCCAAATATTCCCGGACTTCCTGGGACAGGGAGACTTCCTCCAGATAAGTTTCCTTCTCCTGCCACCGATATTCTTCCAGTTCCTCCCAGGTCATCCTGCGGCCCAGCTGGCCCTGGTACTGCCTGGCCACCTCGTCCCAAAGCCCCTCGTCCGGTTCCGGCCTCTCTCCCAGCAAACGGTCCAAAATTTCCAGTCCCAGATTCATCTGATAGTAATTGACCTCGTACTCCGTCCCATAGCCTCTTCGTTTTTTCCAGAGCAGTTCCGTCCCTTCGGAATCAAACTCCAGAGCCGATCCGACCCCACCAAGTCCTGCGACTTTCATCGGTGCGAAAACATAATTCGTGCTCATATCTTCAAAACGGATCCACAGCTTGGTTCCTTTCAGATAGTCTCCCCAGTACTCCGGCTCCAGCCTTCTGATCCCGTACAGGGTCTCCATGGTGTCGATGAACCTTTCCTTTTCTCCGCCCCGATTCACCTGGATCCATTGCCTGCCGTCAAAATGATCGAAGGTTTTTCCCGTCAAATATACGTTGGTCACCAGGTCTTCCCTGCCCTGCAGCGTCATCATCCTCCGGTCATCCTGCCAAAAGCCGTTTCCCAGGGTTCCGCTTTCCGAGAAACCGCTCAGAGAGGAGGAAAATTCATCCCCGTTCCCCGGGAACAGGCTCCAGGATACCGTTTGAAAGGCTTCCCGCAGCTGGGCATACAGGGTCCGCACCCCACGCCAGGCGAAGGGTGCTTCCGGCGCCGGGGTGAGCAGCAGCAACAGCAGGAACAAGATCAGGAAGGGTGAGAGCCAGAGCATCTGCTGCTGGACGCTGCCGCTCCTTTTTTTCTCCCAACGTTCCTGCACCCATTCCGCACA
This sequence comes from uncultured Acetatifactor sp., assembly GCA_947625675.1. Classification (GTDB taxonomy): domain Bacteria; phylum Bacillota; class Clostridia; order Lachnospirales; family Lachnospiraceae; genus Acetatifactor. The sequence continues at coordinate 3,230 of CANQPH010000059.1, read as the reverse complement.
GACAAACAGGATATAAAGCAGGACAAAGGCCACCCCGACATGGGAAATCCGCCACCCGGCCAGCATGCCGATGACCAGCCCCGCAGCGCATATAAAAGCCAGCCCCCTCCGGATCAGGCGCACCTTCTCGATCAAAATTTGCAGGAAATAGGAAACCGCAGTGACAATGCAAGTCTGCAAAAGCTGAAAGCCCAGCACCCAGCCCGGCTCCCGGCTGTCTTCCCCCAGACACCATCGGACATAGGTTTGCACGAAGGCCAATCCCCTCTCCGGGCCCGCCCCGTACCAAAGCAGGACCAGGGCCGCCGCAGCCGCCAACAGACACAAAAGCTTCCCCCTGGGGGGCAGGAAATTCAGACAAGCCAAAAACGCCAGCATCCCTGCCAGCGCAGCCAGGTGCGGCCAGGAAATTTCCCAAATTCCCAGGAAGTTTCCCAAACCGAATAAGACGATTCCCGCCAGGGCCGCTCCCCCGATCACCCGATATAAACTTTTTTCATGGAAATAACGCCGGACGCCCATCATAGTCTCCCCTCCAGTTCCGCCTCCACGGGGATCACGATGACCTTCCTCCTGGCATCCGCCCAGGATGCGGGACTCGCCCCTGTCACTTCGTCCGCGACCAGGTACAGCACCACCATGGTGCCGCCAGCCGTCAGCCGTTCCGTGATTTCCAGGATCTCCGGCTTCAATTCGTGAAGAATGATGAACACGGCCCCGCCCCCCAGGGAATTCCGCTCCAGGACCTGGGTCATCACGTCTCCCAGATCCTCTTTTCCAAACTCGATTTCCTTGACCTTCTCATAGAGCTTCTGAAACGTCCCCATGCCGTCCACCCGCTCCCGAACCGCTCCCCCCTGACCGAAGCAGGCGTAAAACTCCCTGTTTTTCTCCGCAAAGAAAAAACTCACCGCCAGGAAAACCTCCAGCAGCTTGTTTTCCAGGGGCAAATATTCTCTGGCCGTCTCTCCATAGCGCTTCGTTTCACAGAATAGATAGAGGCTTTGATTCTCCCTTCCGGTCAAAACCCTCACCTTCAGCTTCCCTTCCCGGGCCGTGGCCTTCCAATGGATCTGTTTCAAGCTGTCCCCTTCCACATAGTCCCGCACCAGGATGTCCGGCTCGGAAGCGCCTGCCGCCTCCCGCTGCAAGAGCACCGGCAGATCCTGGATGCTGCGAAGCTCCCCAAGCTGCACGACCCTGGGCGCCGCCACCGCCTTGATCTGGCCGGAAACGGTATAAGTGAAGCGAAAAAGCCGGAACAGATCCGTCACCACCACTTCCTTCACTCCGACCTCGTATTCTCCCCGATATTTGCACACGATCCGAGTCTCACAGGTGATCCGATCCCCGGGCAAGAGTTCATATTCCACATTTTCAAAGGAATCTTCCACATAAGAAAAAAAAGAATGCATCCTGACGCTGACGGAGGTGAAGGCGAAAAGATCCTCATTTTTCAAAACAAAGAAATAAGGCTCCGGGCGGCCGCACACGATTTCCCGCTTCCCCGTCTCCTGATAGATTTTAAATCGATGATATACGCAAAACAAATAGACCAGGGAGATCACCGGGATCAGCGTCACTCCAAAAAAGAAGCCGTAGCTGACGGCCCCGCCGTAAAAACTGATGAGGACCAGCGACAATATCCACAAAATACCCAGAACGCATCTGCGCATCCACATCTTCATCTCTCAGCCTCCGATCCCTCACTCCACAGGCACCTTCACCTTGCCCACCAGTCTCCGCAGCAGTTCTTCCGCCCCTTCCTTCCGGACCCGGGCCTCTGAGGACAGGACCAGACGGTGCAGCAGCACCTGGGGCAGCACCGCCTTCACGTCATCCGGCTTCACGTAATCCCTTCCCTGCAAAAAAGCTTTGCCCTGGGAAGCTCGAAGCAGGGAAAGCAGGGCCCTGGGACTCGCTCCCAGCTTAAATCCGGCCTCTTCCCTGGTCTGTCCCACGATTTCCTCCATGTACTGGAGCACGGAATCCTTCACCAGGATCCCGGCCACCGCCTCCTTGATGCGCAGCACGTCCCCCACGCCGCACACCGCTTCCGCCTTGTCCGGCGTCTGTCCCCGCAGGAACTGAACCGCCATGCGGATCTCCTGATCCTTGGCCGGGTATCCCAGGGAAAGCCGCATCATGAAGCGGTCCATCTGGGCCTCAGGCAGGGAATAGGTGCCGATAAACTCAATGGGATTCTGGGTGGCGATGACCATGAAGGGCTCCGGAAGCTTATGCACCTCCCCATCCACGGTCACCTGGCCCTCCGCCATGGCTTCCAGGAGACTGGCCTGGGTCTTGGGAGAAGTCCGGTTGATCTCGTCCGCCAGCAGAATCTGGTGCATAACCGCCCCGGGGCGATATTCGAATTCATTGGTTTTCTGATTATAAATGGAGACGCCTGACACGTCCCCCGGCAAGGTATCCGGCGTGAACTGAATCCGCCCGAAGCTCCCTTCCATGCTTCTGGCCAGCACTCCCGCCAGGGTGGTCTTCCCCACGCCGGGCACGTCTTCCAGAAGCACATGGCCCCCGGCGAACAGACAGATCAGCAGATTCTCCACCACCGCTTCTTTTCCCACGAAAACTCGATTGATATTCTCCGATAGCTTCCCGGCCAATTCAAATTCCTGCATAGCAAACCCCTTTCCCTAGATGTAATGCTGGATGTGATATCAGATTCATTATACACCCCAGGGAAGTCTTCTACAATACTATCATTTCAAGTAATCCCTTAAAAAATCCTTTTGAAAAATAGAATTCCTCTGCAAAATCAAATTGATAATTTGCCGAAATTGGCATACACAACTACTCAGACAAGTAACCGACAGTCCCAAGGACATATTTCCAAGAGACTTGTCGGCTCTTTAGACCCGGATTTCTCCGGATATCGACAGCAGAGTGATTCGCCCGCCTCAGGACGGCAGGTTGAATCATTCTGCCATTCGACGTTTAAACTCATCCACGGTATCCACGGACGAAGCCAGGCGCAAATACCGCTTCAGCACTTCGCAATCCTTCTGGCCCGAAATGAGATCCTTCAATTCTGATGGCAATCCATCCGGCAGATCCGACAGCAGATCGATGATGGAATCGGCCCTACCCTCGGTTCTTCCCTCGGTTCTTCCCTCGGCCCTTCCTTCGGCCCTTCCTTCGGCCCTGCCCTCGGTTCTTCCGGCCTCCCGTTCATCCTGCAGCATTTCCTGCAACAACATATACCTCGC
>CANQPH010000058.1 GCA_947625675.1 uncultured Acetatifactor sp. | reverse complement strand
CTTGTTTCTCCTTACCTATAGGCGGCTTATTGACTTCCGCCAATCCGCAAGAAAACATTTAACAATTACCTATAAATCATAAAGCAAACATTTATTTTTATAGAACTCGTATGCCTAAGACTAGGGGCCTACGCCCCCATCTTAGCATCTATGTTCAATTTACTGTATAGAGCCCATCTGCTTGCACAGTAGTCCCTGATATATTCTCAACAAAAACTTGATATTCTCCAGACACATCCAATTCAAATTTATGGTAAATACTCCCTGTCCCTTTTATGTACCGCTCCATGCCCTCCGGCGTGATAATTCCCACCTTCACTTCCTTGTCTGCAGGGCTGATGGAAACATACACTTCGATGCTTCCACCTTTTGAAGCTGGAAAAGACTCAGTCTGTTTCAAAACATTATTATCCACAGACCAGGAAATAAAAGAGTTGCCTTCTATTGATACTGCCGAAACTTCTCCTATTTCAATTTTAATCTGCGGATCCACTTCCGTTTCCACATATTCTATGTACTCCGGGATCTGCATGATCTCTTCCTGCTTGGGAGCCAGGGCATCCCAGATAATATTATAGCCCCTCACTATGCCATCGCTGGCTGCCAATACCGTCATACTTCCTGCGAGCATTGCCATGCATGCTATGAGGAATATTGCTATTTTCCCCCTTTTCTTGATTTTTCGATAAGAATTCATCTTCTCCACTCTTTCCAATACCTGATGCTTGTTCTCGAACAGGGAAATCAAAATTCCCTTTCTGGGAGCCTCCTTCATTGCCATTTCCAGAATCATCTGAAAATATTCCTTTTGCTTCCCCAGGATCTCACACGCTTCATAATCGCAGGAATATTCGCTCCATTTTTCAATCAGGATAAACCACCGCCAGGCCAGCGGATTCATCCACTGAAGCAGCAAGACCGCAAAAGCCAGACGCTTTATCAAGAAATCATTCCGCTTCACGTGGATGAGTTCGTGGATGAACACCATTTCCAGTTCCTCTTTTGAAGGAACGTCCATTGGCAACAGAATAATCGTCCGAAATACTCCATAGGTCATGGGCGCATCCTGGTCATAACACTGTCTTACAGCGATCCGCCTCCGTACCCCAACCTTCTTTTTACAATCATTTAACAGGGAAACCATGTCCCGGCTTCCTTCCACATAGTCCCGGAGCCTCTTATAAAAGGAAAAGTTCCAGAACAAATAATAAAGGAAACCTGCAGCCACCCCCAGCGCCCAAACAGGAAATACCAAAGTCAACACATGTGCAATTTGCGGAGACGGTAACAGCAATGTACCTTTTATGGAACCATCCCCGTCAGTCAGCCGTCCAAGAACTGCCATGTAACACAGCGGGGGAACCCAGATCAGCAAAATCAGTTTAAGAAGACGATAGGATAGCTGAACGTATCCCCATTTGTCCAATGTCTTCCTGGTCAGTAACCATGTAAGCAGAAAAATGCTCCCTGCCACGCTGGAAAACAGCAATGCAAAAAACAGATCAATAATTCCATTCATCTAAAAGCCTCCGTATTTTCTCCCCGTCCTCTGCCGGGAGCCCGCCGGACTCATATAGCGCCGCCAGAAAAGCAGATGCTTTCCCTCGAAACCAGAACTCCGTTTCCTCCCTGGCATGCTCCTTTTGAAAGTCTTCCTCGGGCATCAGTGCATGCACATAAGCAAAATGTCCTTTCCGGTAGGTCGTTATATATCCCTTATCCTCCATCTGCTGCAGGAAGGTTACAAGAGTCGAACGGTGATAATCCTTGCCAAAGCGCTTCGCCAGCACGCCCATCAACTCCTGATAGGAAATATCCTCCCCATGATCCCATACACATTTCATAATTAATAATTGACTATGCGTCAGTTTATTCTCGCCCAACAAACCTCATCCTCCTCGCTTACAAAGCATTCCGTAATGATCAGGTCAAAAATTTATTCTTATAAAACTTTTATTTTTATAAACATTATCATATTTAGAAAAGCCACGCAAGTTTTTTTGTAAATATTTTTGCGTTTTTCATATCATATATTACATAAAACTTCTTTAAGATGTGATTTTGTATATTCTTCGCTTCTTAGAGAATGTCCCATTTTTTCTTACATATTTATGATCGGCATCTGCATCCACCTGGATGCCCGCTATAAACAGTACTTGCAGGCAGACGTATAAATGGAGTTCCCTGCTTCAGGCTGTTTTCTAACAGGTCTGAAAACCATGCACATTTTTATTCTTCATGCTCTCCGGACTACTCAAGCATCATGATCATCCATCCTTTATCCCTCTCATTTCTGAAAATTAACCCCTTTCTGCCTATTTGCCATTGAATTTCCGAGACTACTTTGGCAAGTAATTTCTTCCCTCGATAGATTCGAGACTCGATGGTTCGGGTTGAAACATGGAACATTTCTGAAATGGTTCTGCAGTCATAGCCGTAAACGTACTTAAGCATTAAAACGTCGCTATAAATGTTGTCCAGGGAATTGATGGCGGTATTTCTTGTAATGATGGTGATGAGTGCAGCTTGCTGATCAGCGCTCAATCCGTGAAATCTTTCAATTTTGGAAGCAATGGTAAGCAAGGCCTCCTGAACGGCGTCTTCCACAAGACACCGATTATTAAGCGCACGGAAAGCGGCGCTTTTCATCAACAATTTATGATTATGATATAGCTCCATAAAAAGTTCTTTGTCGCTTGGTTCGTCAATAAGCGCCAAACATATTGCGAGCATGGGGGCACTTCCTGTTCGTTGGAAAATGGGTTATGATGTCATTGTACAATACTTATTTTAATATTCCAAAGGAAAAGCTTAAAAATTGAGGAATCATTGTTTATTTTGTGGTAGAATGTTTTCGTGCTTGCGGAATAGCAACCGTAAGAAATCCGTAAGAAACCCATTGTCTTTTTTTTCAGAAATGTCTGTTACAATGCAGTCAGCTTACAGGGAGGAAGGATCATGAAGGAACGAGTGTTAGTGGTCGATGATGACCGGGAGATCGTGAAGGCCATCGCCATCGTGCTGGAGCAGGAGGGCTTCCAGGTCTATAAGGCTTATGACGGGCTTCAGGCCCTGGACATCCTGGCGGCTTCCCGGGTGGAGCTGGTGCTCATCGATATCATGATGCCCAGGCTGGACGGGCTCTCCGCCATCCTGCGGATCCGGGAGAAGGCCAACATTCCCATCATCGTGCTCAGCGCCAAGAGCGAGGACACGGACAAGGTGCTGGGGCTGTCCATGGGGGCGGACGATTATATTTCCAAGCCCTACAACGCCCAGGAGCTGTTGGCCCGGGTCAAAAGTCAGCTTCGCAGGTATACCAGGCTGGGGGACATCAACGCCGGAAGCCTGGAACAGGTCGTCCGCAACGGGAGGCTGGAATACCGAGGGGAGGAAATGGCCTTATATGCGGACGGGGAGCCGGTGAAGCTCACCGCCACGGAGACGAAGATCGTGGATCTGCTCATGCGCAACCTGGGCAGGATCTTTCCGGCGGAGGAGATTTACCGCAGGGTGTGGCAGGAGGACGCCTACGCCTGCGAAAACACGGTCATGGTGCATATCCGCCGCATTCGTGAGAAGATTGAACTGAATCCGAAGGAGCCAGAATATTTAAAGGTGGTGTGGGGCATTGGATACAAAATGGAAAAAAAGTAAAGGCATTCTAGCGTTCGCTTCCTTTTTCCTGGGGGCGAGCCTGTTGGCCGGGAGTCTTTTGGAACTGTGGAGAATCCGTCCGGCGAGTTGGGCGGAGCTTACGGAGACCGTGGAAGGTGCGATTCGGGGGGACTATCAGGAAGGGACTTCCTTCCGGGAGGAGATCTGCCGCAAGCTGGAGACCTTTTTGATCATGGGTTCCGGAGGGGATTTCGCAAGCCTTGGCGTCGGTCTGGGAGGAAACTGGTCCGTGACCGTGACCCAGGATGAGGTGCAGATGGCGGTGCCGGGCGGAAAGTGGTCTTCGATACAGATCGCACCCAGAGTCGTAACTGACGCTGCAGAGCCGGAGGCAGAGACCTCAAGCGAACCCGAATTGCGGGCGGAAGCGGTGATTGAGGAACCGGCGGGTTCTGCGGCTTTTTATGTGCCGGATGCCTGGTGGCTGGGGGAAGACGATTGGGAGGAATACCTGGAAAGAGGGGATTACTCCGAGGAAGAGGAGCAGGAGCTCCGCAGGAGGCGCAGGGCGCTGGAGCAGCAGAGGAGGAGTCTCATCGAACAGTACCAGGTCTCTCTCAATGCGGACAAAAATCTGCTCTATGCCGTTTATGCCGGGGAGGAACTGAAATATTCCAACACGGAGGAACTGACGCTTCTGGAGGACGGCAGGCTGCAGGCCCCGGAGGGCTATAATTTCACCCTGTATTTCGATGGAAGCAAGGTGCATGTCTTCAAGGACGGGGAAAAGGTGGACGTTTATGGGGACGGTTACTTTGACGAGGACAGTCTCTGGAACGTGCCCGGCTATGCCAACGTGGTCCTGCCCGACAAATATGAAGGGCTCAGAGTCTATATGGCCGCCGCCCAGATTCCCAGGCAGTATGCCCAGAATCTCTACGGCAGCAGCGTCGCCCGGTCTTCCGGCGACACCTTGTATTGGCTCTGCAAATATACGCTGCGGCAGTGGAGGAATGCCTTTCTGTGCCTGGTCCTGCTGGCGCTGGGACTTGTGCTGTGGATAGCGGGGCTTTGCGCCGGGAAGAGCCGGAAGGAAGGCGGCCGTCTCCTGGCGGCGGGAACGGGCCGGATCTGGCTGGAGGTCAAGGGGCTTTTGTTTCTTGGGCTCCTGATCATGGGTGGGATCCTGATCAGGGAATGGGACAGTTTCCCTGATGCCCTTTGGGGAAGCGTTCTGTTCGGAGGGTTTTATTTGCTTTGGAATGACTGGCGCTGCAACCGGGGGGGATTCTGGCGGCAGAGCCTGATTTACAAAGTATCCGCAAAGTTGTCTCAAACCTTTTCCGCCCGGGGGAAGGCGCTGCCCCTGTCCAAGAGGATGCTGCGGCGGGATCGGTTTTTGCTGGGACTTATGCTTTCGATGGGGATCTTCTGCGTCGCTCTTACTTTGCTTATGGCGAGATGCCTGGGAGGGGGGCATGAGGTGGTGCTGTTGATCTTCCTCCCGGCCTGCGGCTTCATGCTTCTGGGAATCTTCCTGGGATATGAGAATCTGAAAAAAAATGCGTCCCTGGCTGCGGATCTGGATCGGCTTGACAAAGAGGTGGCGCTGCTTCACGAGGGGAAGTATTTTAAGGCGCAGGGTGCTCCCGGCGGGGCGTCCGGTTTCGCATCGGCGCAGGCGGCCGGTTATGCCGGAGCGAATGGTGCGGGGAGTCCGTCAGGAGCTTTCAGCGGAAACTATGTGCCCGCAGAGGGGGATCTGGCCCAAATTCTGGAGCGGCTGGAGGACATCGGCCAGGGCATGGCCAGGGCCGTGGAGGAACAGATGAAGAGCGAGCGCATGAAGGTGGAGCTCATCGCCAACGTGTCCCACGATCTGAAGACGCCTCTGACCTCCATCATCAGTTACGTGGAGTTGCTGGAGCAGGAAGAGGAACTGCCGGAGTATGTGAAGGAATATGTCCGAATCCTGGCGGAGAAGGCCGAACGGCTCAAAAATATGGTGCAGGACGTGTTTATGGTGAGCAAGGCCGCATCCGGGGAACTTCCCGTCAATCTGGAGGTGCTGGACTATGGGCGGCTCCTGGAGCAGACCCTGGCGGACATGCAGGAGGCCGTGGAAAAAAGCGGCTTGATCTTCCGGACGGAGCTGCCGGAGCGCCCGGTGATGGTTCGGGCCGACGGCCAGCGCCTGTATCGGGTGTTCCAGAACCTGATTCAAAACGCCCTGCAATATTCCCTGGAAGGTTCCCGGGTATATATCGTCTTGAAAGTGGAGGGCGGCCAGGCTGCGGCGAGCGTGAAGAACACCTCCAGACAGGAGCTGGATGCGAACCTGGACTTCACGGAACGATTCGTCCGGGGGGACGCCAGCCGCAGCGACGGCGGAAGCGGCCTGGGACTTTCCATCGCCCGGAGCTTCACGGAGGCCTGTGGAGGCACCTTCCGGCTGGAAATCATTGCGGATCTGTTCGTGGTGACGGTGAGCTTCCAGGCATTGTGATCCTGTAACAGTTCAGCCTGCGCCCAAGCCGAACACAGTTCGACTCGCCGCCAGACATGATGGAAAATTCGTGCAAGCATATTGACTTTTTGGCCCCGAAACGATACCCTAATAATAATCGGTTCGGGGTCTGGCCCTGACCGAAGGAGAACCTGGAGGCAGGGAATGAAGGATGTAAAATTGTTTTTGGGAATCGTCATGGCTTTGGGAACCGGTCTGCTCCTGGGAGGCTGTACGCCCCGGGAGGAGTCGATTCGAGAGGAACTGACGGTGAAGGTATATGATCCGGCCTCCGGTTACGTAGGGGAACAGGGCGGCTGGTACGGGGCGCTTTTGAAGGAAAAATTCAATCTGACGCTGGACTTCCTGGATCCGTCTCAGGAAGGGGCGTTGGAAGAAGCGGACCTGATCATCGGCGGGGGAAGCGGCCTGACCTACGGGGAAGAGGATGCCGCAGGCTCGGGGGAAGGAACCCTGGCGGCAGCAGGGGATACGGAAGACGCTGCGGGCTCGGAGAACGAAACCTTGGCCCCGGCTGGGAAAGCGGAGGGCGCCGCAGGCCCGGAGGAAGCGGACCTGCAGGAATGGATCGCTTCCGGGGAGCTGCTGGATCTGGAGCCTTACTTGGAGGGCACGGAGCTCTGGGAATATGAGTCCGGTCTGCGTTATTGGAACGAAAGGCTTGCGGAGGAAGGGATTTATGCGGTCCCCGCCAGGATGAGCCGTCTGGACGCCCTGACGCCTTCTGAAGAGGACGTTCCCCGCTACGGCATCTATATCCGCTGGGAGGATTATGCGGCGGCCGGACATCCCAGGATTCGGGACCGGCGGGAGCTGCTGGAGGTGCTGGCCGATCTGAAGGCGCAGAAGCGAATTCGGGAAGAGGAGCCGGAACGAACTCAGGAATCAAACGGAACACAGAGCGCCCTGCAGGAGATTCCGGAGGTATGGGGCGTCTCCCTCTATCGCACCGGCGGGGAAGGGGAGGATCTTTTGACCCAGATCTTCCGCATGGTCGGCGCCTACGGTTATAAGGACATGGGCTTCGGGTTATACCGACAGAATCGTTTCCAGGATACGGACGTCCTGGAGGAAGACGGCCCGGTGGCCCGGGCGGTGCGGTGGCTGTGGGAAGCCGGCCGGGCCGGGCTCCTGGATCCGGAGTCCCCCGTGCAGTCCCGGCAGGAACTGCTGGAAAAGTATAAACAGGGTTTGGTGCTGACCCATACGGAACCGGAGCTTGATCTGGATGGATACATGCTGGCCCCCGTGGAGGACATGGAGGCGGTGTCCTTTGGCTGCAATCCCAAAGGGACTTTGGAACAGTTTGCGGCGGTCAGCGCCCGGACAAAGGAGCCGGAAAGGATGATAGAGCTGCTGCTCTGGCTGTATTCTGCGGAAGGGATCATGGACGGCGGCACCCACATGGCAAGCCCCACTGCGGGCCCCATGGGCATCACCTGGGAGATTGAAAACGGAGAACCGACGCTCACTCCTTTTGGGAAAAAAGTGCTGTACGGGGAGGATGAAGTTTATCCCGTTGAAGGGCAGGGCACCTGGCAGGAAGGGTATTCCCGGCTGAGCCTGCAGCCCGTGGTGTCGGTGGAGGTGACGCCTTCCGGGATGCTTTACCGGTACCGTCTCTGGGACAGCGTGCAAACCGGGGAGGGAGCACTCTGGGAGGACTGGAGCGCCTACATGGAGGCGGACGACGCCCTGGAATATTTGATGGAAAACAACAGTCTGTCCGTCTTGGCCGCCTATGAAGAGCCCGTCGGGGAAGCTTATGAGGATTCCCCGGAATTGGGAGCGCTCCGGGCAAAATGCAGGGCGCAGATCGTGGAAGCCCTCTGGCAGATGATTTATGCGGAAGAGGAAGAACAAATTGATTCTCTGTGGGAGCAAATGCGGGAAGAAGCTTTGGGGCTTGGTTATGAAGAGATTTTGAAAACGGATTTGGAGCGGATAGAGCTTTTCCGGGTCCAGCGGGAGGAAGCGGCCAGATAACGGCCGCTTTCGTTGATTTTTGGCCCGACGGCATAAAATTTTTATGAAAATTTAGTGAAAAGGGGTACACATTTTCCGCAGAATACTGTAAAATGGAACGGTACGCAGCGGAGGAACCAGGCGGGTGCTTTGGGGAACACTGCAAAGTAACAAGGGAAGGAGACATTTCGTGATGTCTAAGAAGGAAAACGCAACGGAGACTCCACAGCAGGACAAGGTCGTGACCAGATACGACCGCCGGCTGCAGAAGAGGAAGGAACAGGAAGAGAAGTTAAAAAGAGATCAAAAGGTCACGGCCGGGATCGGAATCGCCATCCTGGCGGCAGTGGTGATCCTGGTTTTGTCTTTCCCCATCAGAAATTACATGGCCGTGCACAGGACCTTTGTCCGGATCGGCGGGGAGAATGTTTCCCAGGTGGAGTTCGACTACAATTATTATAATACGCTGAACCAGTATTATTCGCAGAACAGTTATCTGCTGTCTTTGTTCGGAGTGGATATGACGGGGGATCTGTCCACCCAGATGTACACCCAGGATTTGTCCTGGCAGGACTTTTTCCAGCAGATGACGGTGGAAAACATGCGCACCAACAAGTCTCTGATGCGGGAGGCCAAGGCGGAAGGGTTCGTCCATGATACGGCGGAGGAATACGCCAAGTTCCAGGAGGTTGCCAGGGAACAGGCCGCTGCCAACGGCATGAGCCTGGATAACTTCATCAAAACTGCTTACGGCCCTTATGCCACCATGAACAGAATTGAAGATTATGTGAAGGATTCCATCTATACAAGCGCTTATTACAGCCAGCAGGCACAGAACCACATGCCTTCGGAGGAAGAGATCAACGCTTACTATGCGGAGCACCCGGATGACTACGATTCCGTGGATTATCGCCTGGTTCAGGTGAATGCGGAACTTCCCACGGAGCCCACGGAGCTGGCGGATCCTCAGCCTGAGGAGACCGAGGACGGCGAGACGGAGGGAGCTGACGCCGAGGGGACGGAGGATGGCGAAGAGGAACCCTATGAGCCTTCCGAAGCGGAAATCGAGGCCGCCATGGAAGCCGCAAGAATGGAAGCGGAAGTGACGGAGAAGAACTTCCCGGAGGATACGGCCACCCTGTCGGAAAATATGAAGCACGCTTCCATCAGTTCTTATTATGGAGACTGGCTCTTTGAAGAAGGCCGGGAGCCCGGGGACATTACCACCGTGGAGAACAGCACCAGCCACTGCTATTACGTGGTGCAGTTCGTGCAGCGTTACCTGGATGTGGAGACGCCTACCGTCAATGCCAGGGTGATCACGGTGCATACGGAGGAAGAACTGCAGACCGTGGCGGACGCCTGGGCCGCAGGAGAGGCCACGGAGGAGAGATTCCAGGAATTGTATGAGAAATACAGTGAAGATACCGATGGACTGAACGGACTTTATGAGGGCATGACCCAGGATGGCCTGGCTTACGAGGATCTGACCGCCTGGCTGTTCGACGAGAGCAGGGCTGCGGGAGACGTGACCAGCAGTATCGTGGAAGAGGATGGAAGCGCTTATTTTGTGTACTTCGTGGGAGCCGGACAGCCTCAGTGGTACTATAGCGCCCGCAACACTCTGCAACAGACGGCCATGACGGATTACGTGGAAGAGATCACCGCCGATTGCGAAGTGGAGAACGTCAGGGACAACCTCCGTTATCTGGTGGTGGAGGCCCAGCAGTCCGAGGCCGCAGCCCAGAGCAGTGCGGCGGAAAGCGAAGCGGGCAGCACGGAAGCCTCCGGCGAGGACGGAACGGAACCGGCGGAGAGTTCGGAAGCTGCGGAATAGCGGAGACGAAAGCGGACGAGAACGAAGCGGCGGCAGGGGACGGCCCGGAAGCCGCAGAACAGAACAATGACAAGATCACTCGGAACCCTGGACTGCGGAGGCAATTCAGGGTTCCGGTTTTTCAAGAAGGGAGGTGGAAGCATGAAGGCTGGAATGGGAAGCATCCGGCTTCCACAAAAGGTACGGCAAATTCTGGAGCGGATCACGGGAGCGGGCTTCGAGGCCTATGCGGTGGGGGGCTGCGTCCGGGATTCCCTGTTGGGCAGGGTTCCGGAGGATTGGGACGTCACCACCTCTGCGACGCCCTGGCAGGTGAAGGAGCTTTTTCCCAGGACGGTGGACACGGGGCTGAAGCACGGCACCGTCACCGTGCTCTTGGGCGGAGAGGGCTTCGAAGTGACCACTTACCGGGTGGACGGGGAATATGAGGACGCCAGGCATCCAAGGGAAGTGACCTTTACCTCCAGCCTGGAAGAGGATCTGAAACGCCGGGACTTCACCATGAACGCCATGGCCTATAACGAGGGGACGGGGATCGTGGATCTCTTCGGCGGGGCGGAGGATATGGAGCGGGGACTGATTCGCTGCGTGGGGGATCCCAGGGAGCGGTTTACGGAGGACGCCCTGCGCATGATGCGGGCCATCCGTTTTTCCGCCCAGCTGGACTATGAGATAGAGGATCGGACCAGGGCCGCCATCCAGGAACTGGCGGGGAACCTGAAGAAAATCAGTGCGGAGCGGATCCAGGCGGAGCTGACCAAGCTTGTGACCTCGGCCCATCCGGAGAAGCTGCGCATCGCCTATGAGACCGGGGTGCTGGCGGTGATCCTGCCGGAATTCCACCAGGCCATGGAGACGGAGCAGAAGCATCCCCACCATCACCTGAACGTGGGAGAGCATTCCCTCCTGGCCATGGAAAAGGTGGAAGCGTCCAAGGAGCTGCGTCTGGCCATGCTGCTCCACGACATCGGGAAACCGGCCTGCAGGACCGCAGATCCCGATGGAACCACTCATTTCCATGGCCATGCGGCGGCGGGGGAGAAGATGGCGAGAAAGATCCTGCAGCGGCTGAAATATGACAACCATACCGTGGATACGGTTTGCCGGTTGGTGCTCTATCACGATTACGGAAACGGCGTGGTTCCCACTCCCGCAATCCTTCGGAGGGCCGTGAACCGCATCGGAGAGGATCTTTTCCCCTCCTTCCTGGCGGTCCGCAGGGCCGACATCCTGGCCCAGAACCCGGCCCGCCTTTCGGAGAAGCTGGAAAATCTGGAGGCTTGGACGGCGTGCTACCGGGGAATCCTGGAGCGGAAAGAATGCGTTTCCCCCAGAACCCTGGCCATCACCGGCACGGACTGCATCGCCCTGGGCATGAAGCCCGGCCGGGAGATCGGGGAAGCCCTGCAGGGCGCCCTGGAACTGGTGCTGGAAGATCCGGAGCGCAATCAAAAGGAATATTTGTGCGGCTGGGTGCGGGATCATTATTTAAAATAGGGAAGATTCATACTTTGCCCCTTCCTTTCATAAGATAGGATAGATTGGAGGGGTCAAGATGAATGATAGAGCCGTCGGCTTGCTGGATCAATATGAAATAGAAGTGCTTAAAACCAGAAAAGGCAGGGGGGCGATTTTGTGCGACACCCCGCAGGGCTGCTTCATTTTAAAGGAAGTGAAGGGAAACGAGGAACGTTGCCGTCTGCAGAACCGCCTGCTGGAAAGGATCCGGGCGGACGGCGAGGTCTGCGTGGAATCCATTTTTCCCACCAGGGAAGGGCAGCTTTTGGCCAGGGATGCGGACGGCGTTTCCTACGTGCTGAAGACTTATTATGAAGGCCGGGAGTGCGATATCTTTGACCGAAAGGAATGTGCGGAAGCGGTAGAGGTGCTGGCAAGGCTGCACGGGAGCATGGAATTGCCGGAGGAGGCCGCCGCCCTGCCCTGTTTTTTGCCGGAAAAAGAATACGAAAAGCATAACCGGGAACTGAAAAAAGTGCGGCAGTACCTTCAAAAAAAGGGCTCGAAGACCTGGTTCGAGATCCGTCTGCAGCAGTCCATGGATTACTTCCTGGATCAGGCCCGGGAGGTGACGGAGGAATGGGCCCAGTACAGTCCTTTGACGGCGGGACAGCCGGAGTGCCAGAGCTTTTGTCACGGGGATTATCAGTACCACAACATTCTCTGGGTGGACAATCGCTGGTGCATCGTGAATTTTGAAAAATGTATGCGGGATAATCCCATCCGGGATCTCTATCTGCTTTTGCGCAAGCTGTTGGAGAAAAGCGACTGGTCCGTTTCCCTGGGACGGGAATTGCTGGAAGCCTATGACGGGGTTCGGCCCATGTCGGCCTACTCCCGGCTGGATCTGTATTACCGCCTGGCCTATCCGGAAAAGTTCTGGAAAATCGCCAATTTTTATTATAATTCGGGGAAGGCCTGGATTCCCGCCAAGAATCTGGAGAAGCTGCAGAAGCTCCTGGACCAGGAGGAAAACAGGCAAATTTTCCTGGAAGAAGTGTTCCGTAGGGTCTGAGGCCGGAAAATGGCAGAAAAACGGAAAGAAAATACCCTTCCTTCCTCAAAAAACCTTGACAAACCCGAGAAAAACGGATATATATATGTATAGATGATTTGACAGGCACTGAAAAAAGGCTGAGAAAGTCGGAACCATCTATAAAAATACAAAAAAGAAAACTCAGTATAGGAGGAGTTCAAGATGAACAAAGCAGAATTGGTTGCAGCTGTTGCCGCTGAAGCCGGCGTTGCGAAGAAGGATGCAGAGAAGGCGTTGAAGGCATTTACGGATGTCGTTACGGAAGAATTGAAGAAGGGCGGAAAGGTTCAGCTGGTTGGCTTCGGTACTTTTGAAGTTTCCGAGAGATCCGCCAGAGTCGGTGTCAATCCTCAGACCGGGAGAGAGATCAAGATCGCAGCCTCCAAGGCTCCCAAGTTCAAGGCTGGCAAGGCTTTGAAGGACGCTCTGAACTAATCTGCGTTCCGGGATATATTCGATCACTTCAGAGAACCTGCAAGGGTTCTCTGTTTTATTTTACGGGGCCGCACCGTCAGGCTGCGGTGAAAGTCCATCAGGGGCGCGGCGGCCGATGCGCCCGAGACGGCCCGGTTTTGGAAAGGAGGAATCGCATCATGAGACTGGATAAATATTTAAAGGTTTCCCGCCTGATCAAGCGGCGCACGGTGGCCAACGAAGCCTGCGACGCAGGGCGGGTCCTGATCAATGACAAGCCCGCCAAGGCGTCCGCCAACGTGAAGGAAGGGGACGTCATCATCATATCCTTCGGCAACAAGGAAGTGAAGGTGGAAGTCCTGAACGTGCAGGAGACCGTCCGCAAGGAAGAAGCCGGGGAATTGTTCCGCTATCTGTCATAAAGCCAGACCTTTTCCCATATATTGTGAAAGAAGAAAACAGTATGGGGAGGGCCTATGGAAGATCTGCAGAATACCGGGGCGCGCATGCATAAGCTGACGATGCTGAACCGCAGGACATGTGCCATCAGCGGGGTCGAGGACGTGCTTTCCTTCGACGTTCATGAAATTCTCCTGGAGACGGAGCAGGGAATGCTGATGATCAAGGGAGAGGACCTTCATGTCAGCAGGCTGACGCTGGATAAGGGAGAGGTGGACGTGGACGGCAAGATCGACGCCTTCACCTATTCTGACGTGGCTGGCGGCGGGAGCAAGAACGAATCCTTCCTTGCCAGGCTGTTTCGCTGACGGAAGGCAAGGGAAGCGGTCGGGATATGATTGACGAGAACATCTTTTTGCTGCACGCTTTTTTGCTTGGAATCTTCATCACCTTTGTCTATGATCTGCTCCGCATCCTGCGGCGGGCGGTGCCCCACAGGCCGTTCCTGGTTTCCGCAGAGGATCTGGCCTTCTGGATCTTCTGCGCCGTGGAAGTTTTTTTGCTCCTGTACCGGGAGAGCAACGGGAACCTGAGATGGTTCGCCGTCCTGGGAGCCGTGGTCGGGATGTTGCTATACCGCAGGACGCTCAGCGGGCCGCTGGTAAAATACGTATCCCTGATCCTTGAGAAAATTTTGGGATTCCTGGGACGAATCGGAAGGCTTCTGTGGAAGCCCGTGGCCCTGGCGGGCCGGGGCGCAGGGAAATTGGGCGGAAAATTGAGGAACCGCCGAAAAAGATTTTTCGCTTTTCTCAAAAAAAGATTGACGATTTCCGGGAAAATGCTTAGAATGGTACTATGTAAACACTGATGTGCGGAAAGGAGCAGCCATGGCAGGTAGAAAAATTGCTCGACATAAGAATCATCAAAATCGGTTCAGTATGTTTTTGGTCACTCTGGTGGTGGTGCTGATCCTCGTTGCGGCATCGGTGCGGGGGACGGAGCTCAAGGAGAAGCTGGAGGATTACAAGGCCCAGGAAGCCCAGCTGGACAAACAGATCGAAGAGGAACAGAAGCGGGCGGAGGAGATTGAGGAATATCGGAAGTACACCCAGACCAAGAAGTTCGTGGAGGAAGTGGCCAGGGAGAAGCTGGGATTGGTGTACGAGGACGAAGTGTTGTTCCAGCAGGAAGACTGACGGTTCGTTTCGGTGAGAGGTTCGGGTTCGGCGTTTTGAAAAAGATGCCGGGCCCGTTTTTTGTCACAGAAAAAACAGAAACTCGTCCCTGTTTTTGACAAAAATTCCGGGAGGAAAGAGTTATACTGTTGCTTACCCGCCGAGGGGCGGGAATCTGTGACAGGAGACGTGACAAGGTGAAAATGAAAATGGACAGGCAGTCGGGCGGCGCATTGTTGATATCGGATTATGGGAAAAGGAGGTTGCTGACCTATGCGGATTCCTTCCGGGAACTGGCCAGGAGCCTGGAAGGGGAGTTCCGCATCCAGTCGGAGGACCGGGAGAGGATCCTGGCCGCCAGGAGCCAGTGGGAAAACCGTCAGGTGCTCAGCGAAAATCTGTTGGAGATGGCCCGGATCATGACCCGGGTGGCTTCGGAGGTGTTCCGCTGCAGACCTCTGGAGGAACGGAAGAGGAAGCTGATCTGTCATGCCATGAAGGCGGAGGGCATCCAGGTGGCGGAGGTCTTCTACATAGAAAAAGGAGAAGCCAGAACCGGCATTGGGCTTACCATGAGCATGTCCAAGGGAAGCAGGAAAGCCAGCGAGGTGGCGGATCTGTTGTCCGTGGCGCTGAACCGGCGGATGGCCATGTCCGTGACCAGCCCTTATCTGGTGGACGGGGAGAAGCGCAGCTTCGTCCTGGTGGAAGAAGCCCCTTACCTCGTCATGACGGGGGCGGCCAAGGCGGTGAAGGAGAACGAGGTCAGCTCCGGGGACAATTACGCCCTGATCCAGTCCGAGCAGGGGAAGTTCACGATTCTCTTGTCGGACGGGACGGGCTCCGGGGAAAAGGCCGGGGAGGACAGCGGCAGGATCCTGGACATGATGGAGAAGATGATCGAGGCGGATTTCGATCTGGAAAGTGCGGTGAGTCTGATCAACAGCGCCGTGCTGGCCCAGGGAGAAGAACAGAACATGTCCACGTTGGACATCTGCGACCTGGATCTGTACGAGGGGACCTGTGAGTTCCGCAAGGTGGGTGCGGCGGCTTCCTTCATCAAAAGGGATTACCTGGTGGAACAGATCGATTCCCACTGTCTGCCTCTGGGGGTGTTTCAGGTGGCGGAGCCGGAGGTCATTTCCTGCGAGCTGACGGACGGGGACTATGTTTTCATGATGACGGACGGGGTGCTGGACGCCTTGCGGCAGAACCATTACGAAGAGACCATGAGGCGGATGATTGCGGACATGCGGGAGAGGAATCCGGCGGAAATGGCCCAGAAGCTCCTGCAATTCGTGCTGCACTGCAGCGGGGGACGGGTGGCGGACGACATGACCATCGTGGTGCTGGGGATGTGGGAGAATTCCCGTAACAGTTCAGCCAGCCGCCTGATTTGATGGAAAATCGTGCTTGCACGAATTTTCCATCATGTCTGGCGGCTGAGGGAGCGCCATTTTATGAGCAAAGGTAGTCGCAAAGCGACGGAAAGCACGTAGTGCGACTTTGCGAATGGTGCAGGCTGAACTGTTACAATTTGGTAACTGGAGAGTCATGCCTTTACGAAAAACACTCTTGATTTTCCTGCCGGGATTGTCTATAGTAGAAATATGGAAGACACCAGAAGAGTAGAGCAAAGGGTTTTTGCATTTATAGAAAAATACCGGCTGCTGGTCCCGGGGGACGGGGTGGTGGCCGGGGTCTCCGGAGGGGCAGACTCTGTTTGCCTCTTATTTGTGTTGGATGAGTGGAGGAAGCGCTGGGGGCTGCGGCTGCAGGCGGTGCACGTAAACCACGGGATCCGCCCGGAGGCCGGGGAAGATGCGGCCTATGTCGGAGAATTGTGCGGGAAGCTGGGAATTCCCCTTACTCTGGTGGAGCGGGATGTGAGGGCGGAAGCGGCGGAGAACGGGCGCTCCGAGGAAGAGATGGGTCGGCTGATCCGCTACGAGGCTTTTGAGAAAGCCGCCCGGGAGACCGGCGCTTCCAAAATTGCAGTGGCCCACAACGCCAATGACCAGGCGGAGACCATGCTGTTCCACCTGTTCCGGGGAACGGGCCTGTCGGGGCTGGGAGGGATGCGCCCCAGGCGGGACAAGATCATCCGCCCCCTTCTGTGCCTGGAGCGGAAGGAGATCGAGGCCTATCTGGCACAGAAGGGCGTCCCTTATTGCCGGGATGTGACCAACGCCTCGGACGAATATACCAGGAACCGCATCCGCCATCACATCCTGCCCTATGCGGAGGAACAGGTGGCGGGCCGCTGCGTGGCTCATATGGGCCAGACGGCGGAGCTGCTCCAGGAGCTGGAGGAATATCTGGAGGGACAGGTGGAGGAAGCCCGGAGAAAAGCGGTGCGGGAGGAGGCCTGGGGAGCCACTGAACAGTCAGAAGAGGGAGCTCGGGGAAGAGCGGTGCAGGAGGTCCGGGAGGCCGCTGCAGAACCGGAAGAGGAAGCTTGGAACGGGCAGCCGGGTTCCGGCCCTTCTGCCTCGGTCTACCGTCTGAACCGCAGTGCGTTCCTTGCCCTGCCCCAGGTCCTGGGGAAGCGCCTGCTCCTGCAGCTTTTGAAGGAGCTCAGTTCTTCCGGGAAGGATATCGGCCATGTCCATGTGGAGGAGGTCTGCGCCTTGGCCGCCAAGGCCGGGAACGGAAGCCTGGATCTGCCCTGCGGGATCTGCGCCCTGAGCCAGTACGGGGAAGTGATCTTGTACAGACACGGGACCCGGAACGGTGCGGAAACTGCAGGAAAGGCACAGAACGTTCTCCCGGAATCGGTTCCGCCTTGCGGCCCCTCGCCGGTGAAGGCCTTGGATTCTTCCGCACCTCGGTGGAAGGGAGTGGCCGTCACGCCCTCCCTGTTGGGAGAAAAGGAGTTGGGCGTGCCCGTCCCGGGCGGCAAAACCCTTTATTTTTCAGTGTTTCCTTATGAAAAAAATAAAAATATTCCCAAAAATGAGTATACGAAATGGTTCGATTGTGATAAAATGAAAAGGCCATTGTTGGTGAGATTGCGGGAAACCGGGGACTTTTTCAGCATCCGGCAGAAGGACGGAGGGCTGGCGCACCAGTCCTTGAAGCAATACATGATCAATGAGAAAATTCCCCGGCAGGAAAGGAACCGCAAGGTGCTGGTGGCGGAGGGTTCCCACATCCTATGGGCGGTGGGGCACCGCATCAGCGAGTATTACAAGGTGGAGGAATCCACTAGAAGGATTTTGCAGATACGGCTGGAGTAAGAGGCTGAACCTGGTTCAGAACTCTATTTGTAGGTAATTGTTAAATGTTTTCTTGCGGATTGGCGGAAGTCAATAAGCCGCCTATATAGGTAAGGAGAAACAAGGTC
>CANQPH010000057.1 GCA_947625675.1 uncultured Acetatifactor sp. | reverse complement strand
TTATATTTTTGGGATTTTTTCAAAAAAGTTCATAAGTAATGCATTGTCGGTAGACAGAACTGCGGAAACTCAAGGAAAACAGAGATGTTGACAAATTCAATAAATAGTGATATATTTATTAACGGTCGTAATAAAGTTGTAATAAATGAGACGATTTCCTTTATGGGAGGCTGGCATGATTTGCAAATCTGTTAGAATTTTTACCTACGCATTGGCGGCGGCAGCGGTGTTTTCCGTCTCTGGACTGACGGCGGAAGCCACCAGCGAGGCCTTGCCCAGCGGCGGTTTTGATATTACCTTGTCCAGAGGAACCTCACTGGAGAATCTGCAGGAGGAGGCGGGAGCCAATACCGCCCAAATCGAGTCCCTGTTGGATCGGGTGGCGCTGGAAGAAGCCCGCAGAGAAGCCGGTCTGGATGTGGAGTCCAGCGAGGAAGAGGAATTGAAAAGCCTTGTGATCGCCGTGGTGGACGATTACGTGAACGTGAGAAGCCTGCCGGATGAAAACAGCGAGGTGCTGGGTAAGCTGTACCATCATTCCGTGGGAACCTTTCTTGCCGAAGAGAACGGTTGGTATCAGATTTCTTCCGGGACGGTCACCGGGTATGTGAAAGCGGAATATTGCGTGACAGGGGAGGCGGCCATCGAGTTGGCCAAGGATGTCTCCACCAGGATTGCCACCGTGAACACGGAGACCTTGAAGGTTCGCAAGGAGCCCAGCATGGATGCGGAAGTCCTCACCCTGATTCCGGACAAGGATCAGCTGGTGGTCTCCGAGGAAAGGGACGGTTGGGTTCAGGTGGATACCCAGGAAGGCATGGGGTGGATTTCCACAGAGTATTGCATTTTGAGCAGGGAATTCGTGGAAGCGGAGTCCAAGGCGGAGGAAGAAGCCAGACTGGCCAGGGAAGAGGAAGAGCGCAGGAAGGCCCAGGAAGCGGCCAGCAAGGAGATGAAGAAATCCACCGGCGCGGGAGCGCAGGAGATTCAGGAGCCTTCGATCACTTCCGGTACCAGCAGTGAAATGGGACAGGCCGTGATAGATTTCGCATTGCAGTTCGTGGGCAATCCTTATGTGTATGGAGGCACCAGCCTGACGAAGGGAGCGGATTGCTCCGGCTTTGTCATGAGCGTGTATGCGCATTTCGGCGTGAGTCTGCCCCACAGCTCTGGCGCAGACAGGAAGCAGGGATATGCGGTGGACGGACTGGCCAACGCCCAGCCCGGGGACATCGTCTGCTATTCCGGCCACGTTGCCCTCTACGTGGGCAACAACCAGATCGTGCACGCCTCCAACAGCAGGACGGGGATCATCGTTTCCGAGGCGGATTACAAGAAGGTTTTGGCGGTGAGACGTATTTTCTAAAATTGAAAAAAGAGAAGGTGTAAAATGGACCGGTTCGGCTTCCTGGAAGCTGGCCGGTCCTTTTTGTTGGGGACAGCCGGGAATGTGTATATTCGATGGAGTCCGCTGGAATCTTGAATTTCGACGATTTCCACAATTTGTCGGACTATTATTTCCGACCCGTCCTATGGATGATGGGAAGGATTTTGTGCATAATCACCAAAAAAATGGGGGTTATCGTTAAATTGAGACGAGAAAGACGTAAAAACGGGGAGAAGTTATCCACAGGAAAAAGCCGCTTAAATTAAGGAAAAGCCATTTATACACCGAGTTATCCACCATATCCACAGTTTCTTTATGTAAATTTCTGTGGATTTATTATGGAAACTTTGGGAACGTTTGTTTTGTGAAGTTGTGATAAAAATCGAGATTTGAAGAAAAAAGTCGATTTTCCACTTGATAAAACCGAAGTCAAAAATAAGAAAAAATTTCCTTAAATTGTTGCAAAATGGATGGATTTTATGCTATAATGTTTGTACAAAAACAACAGAAAGGGATGAACAGCATGAAATTTGTTATCGTAGGAAGAAACGTTGAAATCACTTCTGCATTGAGAGAGGCCGTAGAGGATAAGATTGGCAAGTTGGGCAAATACTTCAATCCGGATACGGAGGTACATGTCACCCTAAGTGTTGAGAAGGGACGTCAGAAGATAGAGGTGACGATCCCTGTAAAAGGCAATATCATCCGTTCAGAGCAAGTCAGCAACGATATGTATGTTTCCATAGATCTGGTGGAAGAGATCATCGAGAGACAGCTGAAGAAGTATAAGACCAAGATCGTGGATAAGAAGCAGAATGCCAGCTCTTTCAGCAAAATGTTCGTGGAGAACGATTACGTGGAGGAGGAAGAGGTCAAGATCGTCCGCACCAAGAAGTTTGACATCAAGCCCATGTATCCGGAGGACGCCTGCGTGCAGATGGAGCTTCTGGGCCACAGCTTTTTCGTGTTCATCAATGCGGAGACGGACCAGGTGAACGTGGTTTACAAGAGGAAGGGCGACACCTACGGCCTGATCGAGCCCGAGATGTAAGGGAGCGTTCGTCAGAAGAGATCGTTTTATAAATAATGTTATTTTATAGAAGAAATAATGTTATAACAGGGATATTTGGAAAAGAGCGGGATAAGTTGTCTCGCTCTTTTTTGATTTTGGAAAGCAGAATTTTTTCTCACAAAAGTGATTGCAAAAGCCATTGGGCTATGCTATAATATTTTCTAACGGAATGATAAAAAATTAACAATCATTTCAAAGGGCCCGAAGGGCGGAAAAACGGTTTCAAAATTCGGAACCAAGTTCCGTAAGTTAGAACTGAAAATTCTCAAACATGGAGGAGAGAAAAATGGCAAGAAAGGTTGTATTGGCGGGCGCCTGCCGTACCGCAATCGGAACCATGGGAGGTTCCCTGAGCACCACCCCCGTCGTGGATCTGGGTGCGATCGTAATCAAGGAAGCGGTTAAGAGAGCGGGGATCGCTCCGGAGAACGTGGATCAGGTATACATGGGCTGCGTGATCCAGGCCGGACAGGGCCAGAACGTGGCTCGTCAGGCATCCATCAAGGCTGGGCTGCCCATCGAGGTGCCTGCGGTTACCATGAACGTGGTGTGCGGATCTGGCCTGAACTGTGTGAACCAGGCGGCGCAGATGATCCTGGCAGGGGATGCGGACGTTGTGGTGGCCGGCGGCATGGAGAACATGTCCATGGCCCCTTATGCGGTGATGCAGGGCCGTTATGGCTACCGTATGAACAACGGCGTCCTGGTGGACACTATGATCAAGGACGCTCTTTGGGATGCCTTCAATGATTATCATATGATCAAGACTGCGGACAACATCTGCGAGGAATGGGGACTGACCAGGGAAGAGATCGACGAGTTCGCCCTGAAGAGCCAGCTGAAGTGCGAAGAGGCCCAGAAGAACGGTGCCTTCAAGGCGGAGATCGTTCCCGTGGAAGTGAAGAAGAAGAAAGAGACCGTTATTTTTGATACCGATGAAGGCCCCAGACCCGGATCCACCATGGCCGGTCTGGCGAAGCTTCGCACCATCAACCCCGGCGGATTCGTGACGGCGGGCAACGCCTCCGGCATCAACGATGGTGCGGCGGCCATCGTGGTGATGAGCGAGGAGAAGGCCAAGGAGTTGGGCGTGAAGCCCATGGCGACTTACGTGGCAGGCGCCCTGGCGGGCGTTCGTCCGGAAGTGATGGGCATCGGTCCCGTGGCGGCCACCAAGAAGGTGATGGCCAAGACCGGCATGAAGATCGAAGACTTCGACATCATCGAGGCCAACGAGGCCTTTGCGGCCCAGTCCGTGGCAGTGGGCAAGGAACTGGGCATCGACGTGGATAAGCAGCTCAACCCCAACGGCGGTGCCATTGCCCTGGGACATCCGGTGGGAGCTTCCGGATGCCGTATCCTGGTGACCCTGCTGTACGAGATGAAGGCCAGAGGGGCCAAGACGGGTCTGGCCACCCTGTGCATCGGCGGCGGCATGGGATGCGCCACCATCGTGAAGATGGAAGAGGAATAAAACAAAATGACCGGCTTTGGGCCGGGCAATCGTCATGGAGAGAGCTCTTGCGGGGCGCTCTCCATGAATCATGTAGCGCAGGGTATCAATTTTGAACCAAATGCCGTCCAATCGGCGGCGGAAAGCGAGGAAAGATGGAATACATCGTATATGAACAGAAAGGGAACGTGGGAATCATCACCATCAGCAGGGAGCGGGCGCTGAACGCCCTGAATTCCACCGTGCTGGAGGAGCTGGACCAGACCCTGGACAGCGTGGATCTGTCCGTGACCAGATGCCTGATCCTCACCGGCGCAGGACAGAAGTCCTTCGTGGCGGGGGCGGACATCGGCGAAATGAGCACTCTGACCAAGGCGGAGGGCGAGGCCTTTGGCAAGAAGGGGAACGACGTGTTCCGCAAGCTGGAGACCTTCCCCATCCCCGTCATCGCCGCGGTGAACGGCTTTGCCCTGGGCGGCGGCTGCGAGATCTCCATGAGCTGTGACATCAGGATTTGCTCCGACAATGCCGTGTTCGGACAGCCTGAGGTGGGCCTTGGAATCACTCCCGGCTTCGGCGGCACCCAGAGACTGGCCCGTCTGGTGGGCCCCGGCATGGCCAAGCAGATGATTTATACCGCCCGCAACATCAAGGCGGAGGAGGCTTTGCGCATCGGCCTGGTGAATGCGGTATATCCTCAGGAAGAGCTGATGGCGGCGGCGGAGAAAATGGCGGCCACCATCGCCAAGAACGCCCCCATTGCGGTGCGCAACTGCAAGAAGGCCATCAACGAGGGCCTGGAGGCGGACATGGACGAAGCCATCGTGATCGAAGAGAAGCTGTTCGGAGACTGCTTCGAGACCGAGGATCAGAAGTACGGAATGGCCTTTTTCCTGGACAAGAACAAGGAAAAGGTGAAGGAGCCCTTTAAGAATTGTTAATCAAGCCTGGCCCGAGTCTTTCAAGGGCGCAAGCGGCTTAAAAAAATAGAATCAGGGGCGCAGCCCCGAGAATAAAGGAGGAATTTTCCATGAAAGTAGGAATTATCGGCGCTGGTACGATGGGACAGGGCATTGCCAAGGCATTTGCCCAGGTGGACGGCTACGAAGTGGCCCTCTGCGATATCAAGCAGGAATGGGCGGAAGGCGGAAAGAGCAAGATCGCCAAGGGATATGCGAGACTGGTGGAGAAAGGCAAGCTGACCCAGGAGGCCGTGGACGCCATTCTTGCGAAGATCACCCCGGGCCTGAAAGAGGACATCTGCGGGGACTGCGACCTGATCGTGGAGGCCGCATTTGAAGATATGAACGTGAAGAAGACCACCTTCGGCGAGCTGGATAAGCTGGTGAAGCCCGAGTGTATTTTTGCCTCCAACACTTCCAGCCTTTCCATCACCGAGATCGGCAACGGACTTTCCCGTCCCATGATCGGCATGCATTTCTTCAATCCTGCGGACCGCATGAAGCTGGTGGAAGTGATCGCAGGCGTGAACACCCCTCAGGAGACCGTGGACGCCATCAAGAAGATCGCCGAGGAGATCGGCAAGACTCCCGTACAGGTGAACGAGGCCGCCGGTTTCGTGGTGAACCGCATCCTGATCCCCATGATCAATGAAGCGGCCTTCATCAAGATGGAAGGCGTTGCCAATATCGAAGGCATCGACGCAGCCATGAAGCTGGGCGCCAATCATCCCATGGGACCCCTGGAGCTGGGCGACTTCGTGGGCCTGGACATCTGCCTGGCCATCATGGACGTCCTTTACAAGGAGACCGGGGACAGCAAGTATCGTGCCTGTCCTCTGATCCGCAAGATGGTGCGGGGCGGAAACCTCGGCGTCAAGAGCGGCAAGGGCTTCTATGTATACAATGCGGACCGCACCAAGACTCCCGTGGATGCGCTGTAAAAATTCCCAAGGCGGGGTTCTCTGTTTTGATAGGAACGGGCCGCGGCTGCGGCCCGTTTGAAAGACTACATTTTATATGGAGGATAGATTATCATGGATTTTACCTTGAGCAAAGAACATGAAATGGCGAGAGCTCTTTTCAAAGAGTTTGCCGAAAAAGAAGTAAAGCCGCTGGCCCAGGAGGTGGACGAGACTGAAGAGTTCCCCAGGGTCACGGTGGACAAGATGGCGAAGTACGGATTCTTAGGCATCCCCGTTCCCAAGGAGTACGGCGGACAGGGCTGTGATCCGCTGACCTATGTGATGTGCGTGGAGGAGCTGTCCAAGGTCTGCGGCACCACGGGCGTTATCGTTTCCGCACACACCTCCCTGTGCTGCGATCCCATCCTGACCTTCGGTACGGAAGAGCAGAAGCAGAAATATCTGGTACCCCTGGCGAAGGGTGAGAAGCTGGGCGCTTTCGGTCTGACCGAGCCCGGCGCCGGCACGGATGCCCAGGGTCAGCAGACCAAGGCTGTGCTGGACGGCGATGAATATGTGATCAACGGCTCCAAGATCTTCATCACCAACGGTAAGGAAGCCGACGTATACGTGATCTTCGCCGTGACCGGCACCATCGAGAAGAGGGGCAGGCTGATGAAGGAGATTTCCGCTTTCATCGTGGAGAAGGGCATGCCGGGCTTCAGCTTCGGTACCAAGGAAAAGAAAATGGGTATCCGGGGATCTTCCACTTACGAGCTGATCTTCACGGATTGCCGTGTTCCCAGGGAGAATCTGCTGGGCAAGCTGGGCCAGGGCTTCAAGATCGCCATGCACACCCTGGACGGCGGCCGGATCGGTATCGCTTCCCAGGCTCTGGGCATTGCGGAAGGCGCTTTGGAATCCACCATCGCTTACGTGAAAGAGAGAAAACAGTTTGGCAAGGCCATCGGACAGTTCCAGAACACCCAGTTCCAGCTGGCCGACATGGCTACCAAGGTAGAGGCCGCCAAGCTCCTGGTGTACAAGGCCGCCATGGCCAAGGCCACTCAGAAGGAATATGGTTTCGAGGCCGCCCAGGCGAAGCTCTGCGCCGCAGAGGTCGCTATGGAAGTGACCACCAAGGCCGTTCAGCTTCATGGCGGTTACGGTTATACCAGAGAGTATGACGTGGAGCGCATGATGCGCGATGCCAAGATCACCGAGATCTACGAGGGCACCAGCGAAGTGCAGCGCATGGTCATCAGCGCAGCCCTGCTGAAGTAATCCCCCGGCTCAGCCAGCCATTTTGGAATGGAAAAATCGTGCTGGCACGAATTTGAAAGAAAAAAATAAGGAGTGAGAATACAATGAAAATCGTTGTTTGCATTAAGCAGGTTCCTGATACCAAGGGCGGCGTGCAGTTCAATCCCGACGGAACGCTGAACAGAGCTGCTATGCTGACCATCATGAACCCGGATGACAAGGCCGGTCTGGAAGCGGCCCTTAGATTAAAGGATCAGTACGGTGCGGAAGTGACCGTCGTCACCATGGGTCTGCCCAAGGCCGAGGACGTGCTGCGGGAGGCCATGGCCATGGGCGCCGACAAGGCCATCCTGGTAACGGACAGAGTGCTGGGCGGCGCAGATACCTGGGCTACCTCCCAGACCCTGGCGGGAGCCATCCGCAACCTGGAGTATGACCTGATCATCACCGGCCGTCAGGCCATCGACGGAGATACCGCTCAGGTGGGACCTCAGCTTTCCGAACACCTGAACATCCCTGTGATTTCCTATGCGCAGAACATCAAGATCGACGGCGACAGCGTGATCGTGGAGCGTCAGTTTGATGACAGATATCATGTGCTGAAGGCCAAGATGCCCTGCCTGATCACCGCTTTGGCAGAGCTCAACGAGCCCAGATACATGACCCCCGGCGGAATCTTTGACGCCTGCAAGGCAGAAGTCACCGTATGGGGCAGAGCGAACCTGGTGGACGTGGAAGATTCCAACCTGGGTCTGAAGGGTTCTCCTACCCAGATCGCCAAGGCTTCCGACAAGGTGCGGAAGGGCCAGGGCGAAAAGGTGAACCTGGATCCTGCGGAATCCGTGGATTATATCGTAGGCAAGCTGAAAGAGAAGCATGTGATCTAAAGGAAAATCATAGGAGGAAGCAAATCATGAATTTAGAGGAATATAAGGGCGTATATGTCTTCGCCCAGCAGGTTGACAATAAAATCGACAGTATTGCCTTCGAATTGGTGGGCAAAGGAAAAGATCTGGCGGCGGACCTGGGCACCGACGTGACCGCAGTGCTGGTAGGCAGCGGCGTGAAGGATCTGGCGGATCAGCTGGCGGAGTACGGCGCCGACCGTGTGATCGTGGTGGACGATCCGGAATGTAAGGAATATAGGACGGAACCTTATGCCCATGCGCTGGCATCCGTGATCAAAGAATTCAAGCCCGAGATCTTCCTGGTGGGTGCTACCGCCATCGGCCGGGATCTGGGCCCCAGAGTGTCCGCCAGGATCCATACCGGCCTGACCGCTGACTGCACCCAGCTGGATATCGGAGATTTCCCGCTGAATCCCGTGCCCGGCAAGGAGACGAAGCACAATCAGCTGCTCATGACCCGTCCCGCTTTCGGCGGCAACACCATCGCTACCATCGCCTGCCCGGATTTCCGGCCCCAGATGGCCACCGTGCGTCCCGGCGTGATGCAGAAGCACCCCAGAGTGCCCGGAGCCAAGGCGGAAGTGATCGAATTCAACCCCGGTTTTGTGCCGGATCATAAATATGTGGAGATCCTGGACGTGGTGAAGGCCGTATCCGACACCGTGGACATCATGGATGCCAAGATCCTGGTCTCCGGCGGCAGAGGCGTGGGAAGCCCTGAAAACTTCAAGATCCTGGAGGATCTGGCAGAAGTGATCGGCGGCACCGTGAGCTGCTCCCGTGCCGTGGTGGATGCGGGCTGGAAGCCCAAGGCCCTCCAGGTGGGACAGACCGGCAAGACCGTGCGTCCCAACGTATACTTTGCCATCGGCATTTCCGGCGCCATCCAGCACCTGGCCGGCATGGAAGAGTCCGACATCATCATCGCCATCAACAAAGACGAGACCGCTCCCATCTTCGACGTGGCCGATTACGGCATCGTGGGCGACCTGAACAAAATCGTGCCCGCCCTGACCGAAAGACTGCGCGTGGAACTGGCAGCGAAGTAAACGGATTATTGCCTTCCAAAATATGGCAATCAAAATCGCAGGGGGCGGGAAGTCAAGCTGTCATCCGCCCCACGAAATACGGTAATCGAGGCTTTGGGGGGGCGGGGAGACCAAACGGCTTGCTACCCTGCAAAATACGGCAATTGAGACCTTGGGGGACGGGGAAATCAGACAGCCCTTCGTCCCACGAAATACTGCAACAAACACCGCAGGGGGCGGGGGAATGAGTTGACGTCAGCGACAGCGAGCAACTCATTTCCCCGCCCCCTGCGGGGCTCCTAGCCAGATTTTGCGGGGCTTCCGCCCCCTGCGAGGCCCCTGCCAGATTTTACGGGGCCCCCGCCCCCAGCAACACCTCCAGAATATGCCCGAGACGCCTGCGCACCTGCTCCGCACTCATATTTTTCAGAAAAGCCAGATCACTGACCGGATACCCCTGCAGATAGAACATATGAAAAATCGCTCTTTCCTGACGAGAGAGACGAGTATTCTGCAGAAGGGTCAGATCCACATGCCCGAACCGCTCCTCCAGACACCGCATGTCCGCCTCCCACAAGGCCTGCTCCTCCGGAGAACGCTTGGAAAGCCTGTGCCGGACGAGGAGAAGCCTTTCCCGGACCTCCGTCTCGCACCATTTGTCGGGATCGGAGCCGGGCCTGATCAAAAGGGGATGATTGCGGAGGGCGTCCCGGAAGACGCTTTGCAGAATTTCCTCGGCGAGGGCCGGGGAGTGCAGTTCCTGGGAAAGTGCGGGCAGGAGACGGGGATAATTTTCCCGGGTCAGCGCCGCCAGAAATTCTTTGGGGTCGAGGAATCTTTCGTACTTATCAGTCATGGTCTTACCTGTCAGTCTTTTTTACAAAAAATAATAAATTCATTATACCCGGGGATCTTGTCAATGACAATTACGTGTCACATAACAAAACGGGTAAAAATGTCGAATCCTGGAAACTAAAATATTATAGAAAAAAATAAAATACCCCATTGACAAAACCGGAGGAATGACATAGTATTTCAAATATCACCAGAAATTCAATATGCGCCCGGAGGGCGCCTGATGAAAGCGGAGGATAAGAATGGCTAAACTTTATATCAATGAGAGAAAAAAGCAAAGTCACATCAATCCCGAGATCTACGGACAGTTTTCCGAACATCTCGGCAGAGGGATTTATGAAGGCCTGTACGTGGGCGAGGATTCCCCCATCCCCAACGTGAAGGGAATGCGCAAGGACGTGGTGGATGCGTTAAAGGAGATCAAGGTGCCGGTGCTGCGCTGGCCCGGCGGCTGCTTTGCGGATGAATACCATTGGATGGAAGGGATCGGCCCCAAGGAAGGCCGCAAGAAAATGATCAATACCCATTGGGGCGGCGTGCTGGAGGACAACAGCTTCGGCACCCATGAATTTTTCGAACTGTGCGAGCAGCTGGGCTGCAAGACCTACATCAACGGCAACGTGGGCAGCGGCACCGTACAGGAAATGAGCGAGTGGGTGGAATACATGACCTTCGGCGGCGTGTCCCCCATGGCGGACCTGCGCCGCAAGAACGGCCGGGAAGAGCCCTGGAAGGTGGATTACCTGGGCGTGGGCAATGAAAACTGGGGCTGCGGCGGCAACATGACCCCGGAATACTACGGCAACCTGTACCGCAGATACCAGACCTATGTGCGGGATTACAAAAAGGGAGAACATATCCGCAAGATCGCCTGCGGCCCCAACGTGGACGACACGGAGTGGACGGAAGGCGTGCTGAAGACCTGCTTCACCCATTCCCCGAGCCATGCCCATGGCTTCATGGACGGCTTGTCCCTCCATTACTACGTGCATCCGGGCGGATGGCAGCATAAGGGAAGCGCCACCCAGTTCGATGAAACGGAATGGTACAAGACTCTGAACAAGGCTTTGTACATGGAGGAACTGATCAACCAGCACAGCGCCCTCATGGATCAGTACGATCCCGACAAGAAGGTGGGCATGATGGTGGACGAATGGGGCGACTGGTTCGACGTGGAGCCCGGCACCAATCCCGGCTTCCTGTATCAGCAGAACACCATGCGGGACGCCCTGGTGGCGGCGGTGACCCTGAACATCTTCAACAAGCACAGCGACCGGGTGAAGATGGCCTGTATCGCCCAGATGGTGAACGTGCTGCAGTCCATGGTCCTGACCGAAGGGCCCAGGATGGTGCTGACCCCCACCTACCATGTGTTCCACATGTATCGTCATCACCAGGATGCGGAACTGGTGGAAAGCTGGCTCCAGGGCGTGGAGGAAGTGGGCGTGATGCGCACCCAGGTGCCTTCCCTCCAGGAATCCGTGTCCGTGGACAAGGACGGCGTGATCACCGTGACCCTGGCCAACCTCTCTGTAGAGAGCGCTTATCCGGTGGATCTGGTTCTGACGGAGACCGCTCCTTCCCAGGTGGAAGCCAGCATCCTGACGGGGGCCATGCAGGCCTGCAATACCTTCGACGAGCCGGACGTGGTGAAGGAAGGAAAATTCGAGGGCGTGACGGTGAACGGAAGGGAGCTCTCCCTGACCATCCCCGCCTGCTCCGTGATCAGCCTGCGGATTCAATAAGGTTCGTCTGCCGAGCTGCGAATGTGGCAAGTTCCGTTGATCAGCCTGCGGCTGCGGTGAGTTTCGTGTATCCCGCCGCATATGCGGTAAATTACACGTATCTCGCCGCATCTGTGGTAAGCTTCATGTATTTCGCTGCACTTGCGGAATGGAAATGAAAATGAATAAAGATCAGGGTTCGTGCCCCGGCCCATGAAAAGGGTGGAAATGCCTTGTGCATTTCCACCCTTTTTAGATTTTTCTAAAGTATTTTAGAAGCGTTAGTAAAACTGCACAAAATGCACAATTCATTTTAATGCAATATCACAAAATTACGTCAAAATCCCCTGATACGAAAAAAATATTGTTGACATTGGCCATCGTAAGTATTATCTTAATAATATGCTTAAGCGAAAGTTTTTGCCAATGCAACAAGCTGATCCTCGTAAAATTGGACAAAATGCCGATTCTTGCAGGTGAGAGCTCGTAGTAAGGAGGGTTCCGTATGGCACGGAAAGGTTTTCAAAAAGCAATAACAGCGGTATTGGCCGGGACATTGGTCGTCGGAAGTTCTTGGGGAATGTGTCCGATGAGCGCTGTCCGGGCGGAAGAAGCTCCTTCCGGGGAAAGCACCGTCGCTGAAGATTTCAGCATCGAGCGTCTGACCTCCAATTACAGCAACGTCAGTGCGGGCTATTCCGCAGCCGTTTACGCTGGGGAAAGTGTTGTCTATGCCATGGACCAGATCCTGGACGCATCGGATCAGGCCTATCTGGCGTCGGACAACCGGGGCTACGCCAACGGCGTGGTGGACGTGCACAGCGGCTCTGAGATCCACATGACCATCGATGTACCTCAGACCGCACTTTACTGGGTGGGATTCGACTATCTCTCTTATGACACTTCTATTCTTCCCATCGAGTTCTCGTTTCAGGTGGACGGGGAGTACCCGTTCTATGAATCGAGGAATCTGTCCTTCGAGACCAACTGGGTGTCCCAGGAGGAGAAGTCCCTGGACAGATACGGCAACGAGATCGTGTCTCTGCCGGACAAACTGATCGAATGGCAGACCAAGAATCTGTCGGATACCAGCTATCGTTATGCCGATCCTCTGATGGTGCAGCTGGAAGCGGGCGTGCATGAACTGACCATCGGCGTGAGCGAGGGAAATTTCCTGTTGGGTAACATTTCCCTGAACGCCCCCGAGATGGTGCCGGTTTATACCGGTTCGGAAGCGGCTCCCGGCTCCAACCTGATCACTATTCAAGGGGAGGATTTTTATCTGCGGAACAGTTCTTCCATCCATGCGCTGGGCGAGTATGATACGGCGGTCAGCCCTCAGTCCGCCACCACCACCGTGCTGAACACCGTGGACGGATCTTCTTTCAGCGAGGCGGGACAGTGCATCACCTGGAAGTTCCACGTGGACAATCCGGGCTACTACTACATAGCCATGAATTATCTGCAGTCCGACAAGAGCGACTTCCCCGTTTTCCTGGATGTCCGGGTGGACGGAGAGATTCCCAACGACGAATTTAAGAGCTGGCAGGCGGAATACAACACCAAATATACCACGGTTACCATGCAGGATGACGCCGGCAACAACTTGAGCGTCTATCTGGACGCCGGAGACCACACCCTGTCCATGACCATCAGCGCCGAGAACCTGAAATACGTTCTGGAGCAGGTGGACGTGATCATGAACGGGGTCAACGACCTGTCTCTGGACGTGACCAAGGTGGCCGGCACCAATAAGGATAAAAACAGAGATCTGCGGCTGACCCGGTACATCCCCGATGTGCAGGAGAGACTCTACGGCTGGGTGGATACCCTGGAAGAGCTGATGGAGATCGGCATGCAGTACGTGGATACCGACGACCCGGAGGACGTGGCCGCTTTCGGTTACCTGAACATCGCAGCCAAGCAGCTCAAGACCCTGGGGGACGAACCCAACGAGCTGATCTACCGGGTGGATGAACTTTCCACCAGCACCAACTCCATCAATACCCAGATCGCCAATTTCGTGGATCTGATCAACAACAACAGCGTGTCCATCGACCGGATCTATATTTATCAGCAGGATGCGAAGCTTCCCAAGAAGCTGAACATTTTCCAAAGCATGGGAATGTCCGTGCAGAGGTTCTTCCATTCCTTCTTCGGAACTTCCTATTCCACGGCCAACACGGACAAGAATCATCTGCAGGTGTGGGTGAACAGGCCCAGGCAGTATGTGGAGATCATGCAGAAGATGATCGACGAGCAGTTTACGCCGGAGACCGGCATTGATGTGGATCTGTCCATCATGACGGACGCCAACAAGCTGGTGCTTTCCAACGCTTCCGGCGACACTCCGGACATCGCCACCGGCATCAACTACTCCATTCCTTTCGAGCTGGGCATCCGGGGCGCCCTGGTGGACCTGACCAAGTTCGATAATTTCCGGGAGGTGTTCGGAAGGTACAGCGAAGGTATCCTGGTGCCTTCCGTGATCAACGGCGGGCTTTACTCCATGCCGGAGACCATGAACTTCTACGTCATGTTCTACCGTTCCGACGTCCTGGAGAAGCTGGCTCTGGAACCGCCTGAGACCATGGAAGATCTGATCGCCATGATGCCGGATCTGCAGATGCGGGGACTGAACGTGTTCTATCCCACTGCAGCCATGCTGGCCATGCGGAACTTCCACGGCACCACGCCCCTGATCTTCCAGTACGGCGGCAGGCTTTACGGCGACACCGCCACGGAAATCGACGTGAACAAGGAAGCGGCGGTGGAAGGCATTACGGCCCTGACGGAGCTGTTCACCTTGTATGACATGCCGGTGGACGTGCCCAATTTCTACCAGCATTTCCGCAACGGCGACCTGCCTATCGGAATTGCAGACTTTAACTCTTACAACCTGATCCTGAACGCAGCCCCCGAGATCGCCAATTCCTGGGAGAT
Organism: uncultured Acetatifactor sp.; assembly: GCA_947625675.1. Taxonomy (GTDB): domain Bacteria; phylum Bacillota; class Clostridia; order Lachnospirales; family Lachnospiraceae; genus Acetatifactor. The sequence continues at coordinate 3,368 of CANQPH010000057.1, read as the reverse complement.
CGCCCTGATCCCCGGGGTGAAGGATCCCGAGACCGGCGAGATCAAGAGATACATGTCCGGCGGCGCCGAGAGCACGGTGATGTTCGCCTCCAATGACGAGAGGGAGCAGAAGGCCTGGAAGTTCATGGAATGGTGGTCCCGTTCCAGCGTGCAGGCCGAGTTCGGACAGATGCTCCAGATCATGTACGGCGACGAATATATCTGGCCTACCGCCAACCTGGAGGCCTTCGGGGAACTTCCTTATCCTACCGCCCACAAGCAGATCATCATGGAGCAGGCGGAGAACATTCTGGAAGCGCCCAGACTGCCGGGAAGCTACATGATGGAGCGTGAGCTCTCCAACGCATTCAACGACATCGTGGTAAACGGCAAGAACCTGCGGACCCGGGTGGACGACCTGGTGAAGACCGTGGACCGGGAGACCACCAGAAAGCTGGAGGAACAGAATTATATCGACAGCTACGGCAACGTGATCAAGGAATATGAAACGCCTTCCGTGGACGTGGTCAGAGAGATTCTGGGGACGAATTGAGAGAGTTAGAAGGAATACTGCGAAAGCGGTAGATTGAGAGGGAACTATGAAGAAAAAGACGAGAATAAGCAATAGGGAAAACTCCAACAGAGCCGGATACCTGTTCGTGCTCCCCTATGCGGTGCTCTTTTGTATATTCATACTGGCACCCGTGGTACTGGCCATCGTTCTTTCGTTCACGAATTTCGACACGATCCAGTTTCCCAGCTTTGTGGGTTTCCTGAACTATATTAACCTGATCACGGGGGACGAGGTGTTCATGCAGTACGTTCTGCCGAACACCGTGAAATATGCGCTGATCGTCGGCGTGGGCGGCTATGTGCTGGCGTTTTTGCTGGCCTGGGCCCTGGCCAACATCCCCAATCCCCTGCGCACCATCTTTGCGCTGATCTTGTACTCCCCCAGCATGACCACCGGCGTGGCCATGACGGTGCTGTGGAAGATCATCTTCACAGGCGACCAGACCGGTTACCTGAACAGCTGGCTGATGGACATCGGCGCCATCAACGAGCCGATCATCTGGCTGACCAATGCGAACTTCCTGCTGCCCATCGTCATCATCATCGGACTCTGGAGCAGCATGGGCGTGGGTTTCCTGGCCATCCTGGCCGGTATCCTGAACACGGATGAGTCCCTGTACGAAGCGGCGGCCATCGATGGCGTGAAGAACCGTTTCCAGGAAATGATCTATGTGACCGTGCCCAGCATGAGACCTCAGATGCTGTTCGCCGCCGTCATGCAGATCGTGAACTCCTTCCAGAACGGCCAGATCGCCAGCCTGCTCGCCGGCAACCCGACGCCCGGCTATGCGGCGCAGCTGGTGGTGAACCACATCGAGGACTACGGCTTCATCCGTTACGAGATGGGTTATGCGGCGGCCGTTTCCGTGGCCCTGCTGCTGATCGTGCAGGTATTTTCCATGATTTCCACGAAGCTGTTCGGTGAACAGGATTAGGAGGTAGGAAGATGGCATATAAAGGACACAAAATAAACCCGAAAAAATTTGAACCCGGACAGATCAAGATCATACTGATCATCCTGCCCATGGTGTTGTTGTGCGGACTGCCCATCATCTTCATCATTTTCCATGCGTTCAAGCCCATGGAGGAGTTGTTCGCCTTCCCGCCGAAGTTTATCACGACCCATCCGACCCTGGACAATTTCAGACAGCTGATGAAGAACTCCCGGACGGCCAGCATTCCGCTTTCCCGGTACGTGTTCAACAGCCTGCTCATCACCGGTACCGTGGTATTCGCATCTCTGATCTTCTCCACGGCGGCGGCCTACTCCCTGTCCAAGCTGAAATACAAGGGAAGGGCGGCCATGATGCAGATCAACCAGCTGGCCCTGATGTTCGTGCCGGTGGCGGTGATGATTCCCCGTTACCTGGTGGTGAACGTCCTGGGAATGACCAATACATACTGGTCCCAGATTTTACCCCTGATCCCCCTGCCGGTGGCCCTGTTCCTGGTCAAGCAGTTCGTGGATCAGACGCCTGACTCCCTGATCGAAGCCGCCTACATGGACGGCGCCGGAGAGCTGGCCATTTACTTCAAGGTGATCCTGCCCCTGATCAAGCCCGCCATCGCCACGGCGGCGATCCTGGTGTTCCAGCAGGTGTGGACCAACCTGGAAGCTTCCAATTACTATGTAAACGACGACGGTTTGAAGACCTTGGCATTCTATATGAATACGCTGACAGGTGCCACGTCCAACACGGTAGCCGGTCAAGGGGTGGCGGCAGCCGCTTCCCTGATCATGTTCCTGCCGAACCTGATTTTGTTCTGTATCCTGCAGAAGAACGTGATGAACACCATGGCGCATTCCGGTATCAAGTAAAACAGGAGGGTGAACAAGTTGAAAAAGAAAGTAACCAACAAACTTTTGCTGTCAATGGCAGCCCTCCTCCTGGGGGTGTTCCTCATAACACCTTCCTTAGAGGTGAAAGCGGATGCCCCGTATAAGACCTATACGGTGGACGGCTATGGTTCTGTGACCGAGACACAGACCGCTTATCTCCCTTACCAGACCATCACCAAGATCGGAGAAGAGGTCATGGTGGCGCCTACGGACTTCACGGTGCTGGACGACGGCTCCATGTACGTGCTGGACAGCGGCAACAGGCGGGTTCTGATCTCCAATCTCAAGGGCGAGTACCTGGGCTCCTTCGGCGAGGACATACTGGTGAATCCCAGAGGAATCTTCGTCACCGACGAGCACATCACCTATGTGGCGGACAGGGATGCCAAGAGCATCTTCGTGTTCGATGAGAACGGGGAACTGATCCATACCTACGGCAGACCCAATCATGCGCTGTACGGCAATGAATCTCAGGATTTCCTGCCCATCAAGATCGTGGTGAACGATGCGGGGACCATGTACATCATCTGCGAATCCAACACCAACGGCGTGGTGCAGATCAGCCCCGTGGACAACGGTACCTTCCTGGGATATTTCGGTACCAACTCCACCAAGTCCAATATCTGGCAGGTCGTCTGGAGAGCCCTGCAGACGGAGCAGCAGAGGGCCAGATCCCAGAGCAACCTGCCCTCCACCCCCGGCAACCTGGCCATCGACGAGAAGGGCCTGATCTATACCGTGACCAGAGGCGAGCGGGAGGAGTCCTTAAAGAGACTGAACATTGCGGGCACCAACCTGATCGAGCCCGACAGCTACGATGAAGTGCCCAACGCCGTGGCGGTAGGAAACCATGACAACGTGTTCGTGGCTTCCAGCATGGGTTATATCTACGAATATAATATAGGTAATTGTTAAATGTTTTCTTGCGGATTGGCGGAAGTCAATAAGCCGCCTATAGGTAAGGAGAAACAAGGTC
>CANQPH010000056.1 GCA_947625675.1 uncultured Acetatifactor sp. | reverse complement strand
TTGACCTTGTTTCTCCTTACCTATAGGCGGCTTATTGACTTCCGCCAATCCGCAAGAAAACATTTAACAATTACCTAACTTCTAAAATTTATAACAGCAGTCCGGCGGAACGCCGGGCGGGACAAAACGTAAGCTAAAGCCGGACCCTACTCCTCCGGCTGGATTACCTCGTCCAAGTACAAAATGCGGACTGAGGCCAAGCCTTACTCCTCCGACTCCGTCACCTCGTCCAGGTAGATGGAGGTGAGCATGGTGAAGACCATGGCCTGGAGGGCGCAGAACAGCAAAGACAGCACCATCATGACCACGGGCACCCCCACGGGAAAAATCCCGTACAGCTCCTCCGTCACCATTTCCTCCCCGTAGACGTTGCCGAAAAGCCGCAGCGCCAGGGAAGCGGGCTTGATGAACTCATCCATCAAAAGCAGGGGCAGCATGAAGAACATGGGGCTGACGAACCGCTTCAGATAGTGCTTCACCCCGCAGCGCAGGCCTGCGACCTGCAGGAACACGAAGGCCACCACTCCCAGCCCGGCCGTCACCGAAAGGGAAGACGTGGGGGCCTTCACATAATCCGTCAGGCCCACCCCCGGAATCAATCCGGTGTAGTTGGCAAAAATAATGAAAATGAACAGAGAAGCCAAAAAAGGGAAATAACGTCTGGACTTCTCCTGTCCCAGAAGATCCCGGAAGAAATTGTCCAAGTACTCCACGCCGGTCTCTATCATGTTCTGGAAGACGCCGGGGCGCTCCTTCAAATGAAGCTTCACGATCAGGGACAGAACCGTCAGGACCGCCAGAATGATCCACATGGCGACCACCTCTCCGGTCACGTCCAATATTCCAAACAAATGAAAAATCACCTTGGATTCCTCACCCATCAATGAACCCCTCCTTCCTTCAGCGAATCATTGAACTTCACCAGTCTGGGCGTAAACAAAAGCATGGGAAGCGTGATCCCCACGCAGCCTCCCACCAGGAGCCAGACCGGATCCCAGGGAGTGCGATCCCCCAGGAGAAACAGAAGAAGCAGGAAGCCGATCTGCAGGACCTGCTTAATCATCTGAGTAAGGAAGTACTTGGAAGGAGCCTTCTTCAGCACCCTCTTGGAAATCCCATAATTCACGGACGCTATGGCGACGCCGATACAAAATGCCAGAAATGCGCCGAATAAATTGGTATCCATCTTAATCACCTTCTTTACAAGCCCCCATTATAGCACTATGATTTTCCCTTGGCAAGAAGGTTCCCAAAATTTTTACAATCCCCTTTTGAAAAATATGTGACGGTTTGGGGACGCTATTCACTCCGTACCGCAAAACCCTCTTTATAAAAAAGGCGCCGCTTCCCGGCAATTTCCATTGCCAAAAAGCGGCGTCTCTCATGAGGGTTCTATCCTTTACATGGCCTGGGGAAATCTGGAATAGAATTTCGCCAGGAAGTAAGGGTTGCAGTTCCAAAAATCAAATTTGATATAAGCGATGGGAAGGGAGCGCATGGCTTCCAAGTTCTCCATCAGGTGAGGCAGCTGGCAGGAATAGCACTGCAGCCCGTACAACACGTCCCCTCCTTCTTCATATTTTTTCAGGACGATCTGGCCGGTCCAAATATTCGTATGGGCGTGAACCGGAATATACTCGTTCATGGTCTCCGACTTGGTGGCGTTGCTATAATCCGCAGCCAAAAGGGACAATCCAAATACTTCGTTTGCCAGCCGTTTGTGCTCCGCAGAAGAAATCTGGCCCTCATTGTAGGCCTGATCCGTTTCATGGGCCAAACTCAGGACGCCCATGTTCACGGCCATTCTCTCCAGGGAACTGTGGGCGGGCACCTCGTACTGCACCGTCTCCGTCCGGGCCGATACCACGGTAAGCCTGGAAACGATATCGTAGATCACGAAACCCTGGTCCGCCGGGAAATAATCCGATGCCTTTCCTTCCGTCAGTTCGCTCTGGGCAAACAGGGGATCGTATTCTTCCAGGGCTTCAAATTCGCCGCCCGGCTCCCTGCTTACCAGCTTCGTTTCCCAACTGCCGTAACGGTTACAAGTAAAGATTTGATCCAGACGATTCAGCTCTTCCTCCGTCACTTGCCACCAGAAAGCCGCAGGGAAATCCTCCCCCAGGAAATCAAATCTATCTTCCTCCTGCAGCACCGCTTCGTTGTCCTCCCGCCACTGATCCGCATACTCCTGAAGCTCCTGCCGGATCCTGGGAAGCAGACCGTTCAATTCCCTCTGCAGACGATTCAGGTTCTCCCTGTTCGTATTGTAGCGGTCCGTTATCGATTGAGCGTCCCGTTTTTTGCGGGTCATATGAAGCAGAGAATGACCTGCAATCAGGAGAATATGCACCAACACAAAATACTTGTTGAGACCAAAAAACGATCCTGCGACATAGACACAGATAGGCACCCAGCTCAGGATGTCGTCCTGGGTCGTCAGCTTCGCCGCAATGCACAGAAGGATCAGGAAGACCGCATGCACTCCCATTTTGTCCGGCATCATCAGATAACAGACGGCCCATCCGACCAGGGCGATGACCGCCGCAATCAGGCCGTTCCTCTCCGAAATGACATCCGGTTCCTGATTCGCACTGCCCTTCAGCCTTTCCACCCAATAATAGGCCGTTTTGATTCCTTTCAGCTTATCCGCATACTCCTTGCCGGTTCCCGTCTCCTTATGCAAGCCCTGCATGTAGCTGGAGACATAGGCCGAAAGCGCAGACAAGGCTTCTTCTCTCGTATTGGCCATGGGAATCCTCCTTATTTCTGGGCGTTCGCTCTATAAAATTCATTCAATTTCGCTTCCGCAGCAAATCTGTTGGCGCTGTTGACGATTCTGCCGTCCTTATCCTTGAACCGGCTTCCCAGAAGCATGACCCAGTCGATGATCATCCCGATGTACAGGAAATTGGCGGTAAACAGGCACAACAGCCCTCTGCCGAACCTGCCCACATAGAAATAATGGCAATGAATCAGGCTCAAAAGGATGCAGGCGACCGAGCTCTTGGTACTCCACTTGTCCACCTCCGCCTTCAGGCGCTTTTCCTCTTCCGTGAGATTGGAAAATCCGGCTCCCCTGATCTCCCGGTCGTCTTCCACCCTGTAATTCTTTGCCGGTGCTTCGTCGTCCATGACATATTTGTTCTTTTTGTCCGCCATCTCTACGTCCTCCTTTTGTTGGTATCGATATGCCGGGCCACTGCGGCCCCACACATTTTTCATTATAAACTCGAAGCAATTCCCTCCGCAATAAAGGGAACTTTAACATTTTCTTCTATAAATAAATCAGGATTCCCCTTGACAGGAAGGACACTGTGCCCTATAATCATTAATTAATTTGAATATCTAATTATTTGGAGGTCTTATTATCTGATGAATGTTTTTCTTTCCTGCTATTGCAGAATTTTTCAAATGGTATTGAAGCTGGCCCTGCCCGTCCTACCTTATCGGAATCCCCGGATTCTTCCCAAAGTCACGGATATCCCGGCGGTGCTGCAGGAACAGGGCAAAAGGAAACCCCTGATCGTCACGGATCAAGGGATCCGCAGTCTGGGGTTGACCGAGGGATTGGAACAGGTTTTGCGGAAGAATGGATTGCCTTTCGAACTCTATGACCGGGTGGTAGCCAACCCCACCACGGACAACGTGGAAGAGGCCCTGGAAATATACGGGAGGGAAAAATGCGACTGTCTCATCGCCTTCGGCGGAGGTTCTCCCATGGACTGCGCCAAGGGCGTGGGGGCCAGGATCGCCAGGCCCGGGAAGCAGCTGAACGACCTGAAGGGAATCCTGAAAGTGCTCCGGAGAATTCCCCTGCTCATCGCCATCCCTACCACGGCGGGCACCGGCAGCGAGACCACCCTGGCCTGCGTCATCGTGGATGGCAAAACCCGCCACAAATACGCCATCAACGATTTTCCCCTGATCCCTTCCTATGCGGTGCTGGATGAAACCGTGACGAAGACTTTGCCTCCCGCAGTGACGGCCACCACCGGCATGGATGCCCTGACCCACGCCATAGAAGCCTACATCGGCAAAGGCGGCAGCCGGGAAACCAGGCGGGACGCTTTGGAAGCCATCCGACTGGTCTTTGAAAATCTGGAAGAAGCCTATAAGGCGGCCACGCCCACCGCCCGCAAGAACATGCTGGTGGCCGCCCACGTGGCGGGCAGGGCCTTCACCCGGGCCTATGTGGGCTATGTCCACGCCCTGGCCCATGCCCTGGGCGGCCGGTATGACACGCCCCACGGACTGGCCAACGCCGTCCTGCTGCCCCTGGTCCTGCGGGAATACGGCCCCTCCATCCACAAAAGGCTCCAGGAAATCGCCCTTTTCTGCGGCCTGACGGATCCCTCCACGACCCGGGAGGAAGCGGCGGAACGGGTGATTCGCCGGATCGAAGCTCTCAATGAGACTTTCCGGATTCCAAAGTGCCTGACCATGATCCAGGAGGTTGACATTCCCCTGTTGGCCGATTATGCTTATAAGGAAGCCAATCCCCTCTACCCCGTGCCGGTATTGTGGGATCGGAGGAAGCTACAGGAAATGTATCGGAAGGCCGCAGGCCCGGGCATCGGACAAGCGGCGGCCTAACCAGCAAAGCAAGAACCAATGGGGGAAATGGCAGGTCCGGAACAGTCCGAGCGATTTTAGAAAGGAAATGGCTATTTATGCAAAAACAGGAAATACTGGAACTCATAGAACGACAGAAGGATTTTTTCAGGTCCGGAGCCACCCTGGACCCGGATTTCCGCATCCGACATTTGAAGGCCCTGTATGAGGCCATCCAAACCCATCTGGAGGAAATCCATCAAGGGCTTAAGCTGGATCTGGGGAAAAGCCGCAGCGAAAGCTATATGTGCGAAACCGGCCTGGTCTTAAGCGAGCTTTCCTACATGATCAAACACGGCAAGCGCTTCTCGAAGCCCAGGCGGGTGCCCACGCCCCTGGCCCAGAGCGTTTCCAGAAGCTACCGCATCCCTTCCCCCTACGGGACGGTGCTGGTGATGAATCCCTGGAACTATCCTTTTCTGCTTTCCATGGATCCCCTGATCGACGCCCTGGCCGCCGGCAACACGGCGGTGCTCAAGACCAGTTCCTACTCTCCCCACACCAACGAGGCCATCCGAACCGTGATAGAGAGCGTGTTCCCCCGGGAATACGTGGCGGTGGTCTTCGGCGGCTCTTTGGAGAATACCGCCCTGATCGAAGCCCCTTTCGATTATGTCTTTTTTACCGGCAGCAAACGGGTGGGCAGACTGGTCTATGAAAAGGCGGCGGCCCACCTGACCCCGGTGACCCTGGAACTGGGCGGCAAAAGCCCCTGCATCGTGGACGAGACCGCCGATCTTCCTCTGGCGGCCCGGCGCATCGTCTGGGGAAAATTTTTGAATCTGGGACAAACCTGCGTGGCCCCGGATTATATTTTTTGTGCGGAGGCCGTCCACGATCGATTGTTGGAAGAGATTCGGAAACAGATTGAACTGCAGTTTGGAAAAGAGCCTCTGAAAAACCCGGACTATGGCAAGATGATCAATGAAAAGCATTATAACAGGGTCTGCGGCCTCATCGATGCCGCAGGAGGACATGAAAAAACCGCCGACCGCATTCCTTCGGATGTTCCCGGAACGCAGGGCGGCGCTGACAAAATTTTCCTGGGCGGCCAGCGAAACCCCGCCACCCTCCAGATCGCTCCCACGGTGCTGGATCATGTGACCTTTGAGGATGCGGTCATGCTGGAAGAGATCTTCGGCCCCGTCCTGCCCGTTCTCACCTACCGCTCGGAACAGGAGATCGTGGATTACGTGACCGGGCAGGACGCCCCTCTGGCCTTTTATCTATTTTCTTCCGACCGGAAGCGGATTAGACGGCTGACCGAGGGAATCGGCTTCGGCGGCGGCTGCGTCAACGACGTGGTCATTCACCTGGCCACCTCCCACATGCCTTTCGGGGGCTTCCGGGAGAGCGGAATGGGCTCTTACCATGGCAAAACCGGTTTCGATACCTTTACCCATTACAAGAGCATGGTGGACAAGAAAACCTTTCTGGATCTGCCCATGCGCTACCAGCCCTTCCGCCCCCTGTATGACAAAATCGTGAAGCTGTTCCTGCACTAAAAATCGTCTCTGACGATCCGCCTTTTTATTGATCCTCTCCGAACTCCGCCTTGTAGGCTTCCGCCAGCTTCTCCGGCCAATCGGAAACCGCTTCCAGGATGCCTGTGAAGAACCGGAGGGTCTTGGGCTCGTGTACGAAACGAAGACCGCCGATCATGTCCCTATGGTCATACAGCCATTTCACCCGGTCGATGACGTATTCCGTCTGAGACAGGGTGAATACTCTGCGGGGCAGAGCCATGCGCACCAGTTCCATGGAAGCGAACCGCTCGCTGCCATCGGCGTTGCGCTCCTCGGACAGGGTGCCTCTCTCCATGCCCCGGATGCCGCCGCAAATGTACAGGGCGCACACCAGGGCCCCTGCAGGATATTCCTGCTGGGGAATGTGGCTGACGAACTGGCTGGCGTCCAGATGAGCGCCCAGGCCGCCGCCTGGGGTGATCACGGGAACGCCGTAATCGTCCAGCTGGTCCACGCAGTACTTGATGAACTGGGGCCCCTGGGAAATCACGTCGAATTCCATGCTCTCATCGAAGCCCACGGTCATGGCCTCCATCTCTCTCACGGACATGCCGCCGTAGGTCAGGAAGCCTTCAAACATGGGGATCAGATCCTCCATGGAATGGAACAGGGCCTCGTCCCGCACCAGGATGCCGCCGCCCCTGGCGAAGCCGAACTTCCGGCCGGAGAAATAGATGATGTCGAAAAGATCAGCGATCATCCGGGTGATCTCCCGGATGGACTTCTCCTTCATGCCCTCTTCCCTGGTCTTGATGAAATACAAGTTGTCCTGGAGAAGGGATGCGTCCAGAACGGTGAGGATGCCGTACTTCTTGGCCAGATCCGTCACCGCCTTCATATTTTCATAGGAAATGGGCTGTCCGCCGATGAGGTTCGTGCCGGCCTCGATGCGGATAAAGGGAACGTTCTCCGGGGTTTCCTTCAAAATGCAGGCTTCCACCTTTTCCAGGTCAATATTCCCTTTGAAAGGCAGATTGCTCTTGGACACCAGGCCCTCGTCCTTCACCAGTTCCTCCACGCGGCCTCCCAGACGGGTGATGTGAGCCTTGGCGGTGGTGAAATGATAATTCATGATCACGCAGTTATCGGGTTTTACAAAACGAACGGCCAGAATGTTCTCGCAGGCCCTTCCCTGATGGGCAGGCAGAAGATAAGGGATCCCGAAGATTTCCTCCAGCTTGTCCCGCATCCGGTAAAAGGTCTCGCTCCCGGCGTAAGCATCGTCCGCCCGCATCATGGACGCCAGCATGTTGTCGCTCATGGCGTTTACGCCCGAATCCGTCAGCATGTCCATGAAAATGTCGCCGTTGTGGAGCTGGAAGGTGTTGAAACCGGCCTCCCTGATTTTTTTAACCCGCTCGTCCACGGGAAGCAGTTTGAGCTGCTGCACGATCTTCACCTTGTGCATTTCAAGGGGCAGTGGCTCATGTTTGTAAAATTTGATTTCCGGCATGGGATAATCCTCCTGAATGGTATGTATCTTTTTGGCTTTAAAGCGTTAAAGCCGCATTGGAAACATTATACTATCCCGCAGAGGAAAATACAATCATTTTTTATCAAATCGGATTTCTTTCTAAAAGTCAAACCGGATTCCTCTCTGCAGCACCTCCCCCAGATCGATCTGCAGCCGTCCCTCGTAAATCCCCACGGGAACCTTGCCGTCCAGCCCGTAGACCGTGGGCTGATTTTCCTTGGCAAATTCATAGACCAGCAGCCTCTCCTTGTCCGGATCCAGCAACCAATACTCCCGCACGCCCGCCGCTCTATATTTGTGCAGCTTCAGGACCCTGTCCTTGTGGCTGGTGCCCGGGGAAAGCACCTCCAGCACGAAATCCGGTGCGCCCACGATGCGCTTTTTGGTCATCTTGTTCCGGTCGCAGAGAATGACGATGTCCGGCTGTACCATGGTGCGGTCGTCGCAGTCCAGCTGCACGTCCACGGGAGAAGGGACAACAATACAAGACCCCTTATTCTTCCTGATAAAACTGGAAATCTGATAACAGATTTCCACGATCACCCCCTGATGGGGCATATTGGGGGCATCCATGACGATGAAATACCCATCGATCAGCTCCACCCTCACGTCCTCCGGCAGGGCGGAATAATCCTCTATGGTGTATTCTCCCTGCTTCCTGGGGGAAGTCTCCGATACATAGTACACGGCTTCCTCCACCCTGCCCGCATCCGCTGCGGACAGCCCGTCTTCCCTCCGCATGTCTTCCAGATAGGAATAAGTCTTCTCCTGCGCAAAATCCCTGGTTTCGTTGTTCTTCATACTTTTTCCTCCATAAAATTCGGAAGAATACGCCGCAAAAAGAGAGTACGTCAAAAAGGGACGCCCGCTTCCGGCGCACTTTTTCCGATGTAGTTTTTCTAATATTCGGTGAAAACGGCGAAACGCCATTGACGACAGAATGTTAGAAAGAGAGTCACCGCAAAGGACAACCCGATAGATTGTTACAAATATAAAATAGCACTTGACAGAGAGGCTGTCAAGTGCTGAAATGATGCGATGTTTTGCCAAAATTATTTCTTCCCCATGCACTCCTTCAGGAACCCATCCACGATGTCGAGAACCTGCTCCGTCCAGAATTCCGGGCCGCCGTGGTCGGCGCCCTTGAGCAGATACAGCCGGGCGTCCTTGCCGCACTCCTTCAGGCGGCGGTAAAGGATGACGCTGCCCTCGCAGTTCACCACCCGATCCTTGGTGCCGTGGAAAATCAAGGTAGGCGGCATCACGGTCTCCTCCGTGATGTTGCATTCTGCGGAAAGTCTGCGCTTCAGCTCCGGGTTTTCCCGCAGATCCACATGGCCCATGACCATGCCCTCCGGGCTGTCGGGCTGACAGTGGAGCAGCTGGATGGGATTGGAATCCTCCTTCATCACGCTGCAGCTCCCATAATAATCGACGATCCCCTTCACGTCTGCGGACACGCCGGGAAACAGATTGTTCTCCGCATCGTCATGAAGCATCCCTGCGAACACGGCCGTGTGTCCGCCGGAAGAATCCCCCGCCACAAAAACGTTCTCCGGATCCACGTGATATTCCGCCGCATGGACCTTCATGAAACGAACCGCATTCCTGGCGTCCATGATCTGGGCCGGGAAAGGGGCGATGAGGGAATGACGGTATTCCACGACGGCCGCCACGTAGCCCCGCTCCGCCAGCTTGGACAACCGGCAGACCTGGCCGAACACGTCCTGAGGGAACCAGGCGGAACCCTGCACGAACACCACGCAGGGGCAGACCATGCCTGGATCGTTGCGGGTGGATGGCAGCAGGATCTGAAGATGCAGCTTCACCCCGTCTATTTCCGCATACTCCACATTGTGAAGATAATACACGCCCATTTCATCCCCGGTGGTGGGAAGGACGCAAGCCCCCTCCACCTCCTCCGTAAACTCCGGCAGATCTTCGTAGGTCCATTCTTTGACTTCCATAGCGTTCTCCCTTCTTTCGCTTGCCCATTAGCTCCCGTAGCGTTTTTTCCTGAGCTCCTTCTGACAGGAGCTTTTGTCCAGTTAAGCGTACCACGGGTTCATCTCTTCTGTCAATCAACAAGACACCAGACTTTCAAAAACCTCCGCCCCGATCTCCTGTTTCGGCTCGAAATGCTCTGAATCCATATATCGATAAATAGCTTCCAGCAGCGCCCTTGCTTCCGGATACTGCTGCAAGTCCTGGAGCCCCAGGGTGGAAAAGAGCAGTCTGCCCCCTCCGCAGCGGCACTCCAAAAGCTGGCACATGGGACGCAGAAAGGCATAGCTGTCCAGCTCCGTCACGATGCTCTCATACATTTTCGGCAAAATGGCCGCCCTCTGGGTCGCCATGGGCCACCACTGCCAGTTGGTGTAGAATTCCGTGGGGAAAGCTTCAAATATCGGATGATCCGCATCAATCAGCTGTCCCATGCCTCCCTCCTGGCCCCCGAAGGTGCCCACGGACCAGAAATCCGGGCTGAACTGGGCCTGAATGGAACAGGGCAGGGCTTCCCTGGTGGAAGGCGGCGCCAGGTAGACCCGGCCTCCCGCCTGAAGAACCTCCTTCGCTTTTTCATCCAGGTACCGAGCCTCGTAAATTCCTTCGGGACATTTAGGGCTGACCTTGGGATAGACCCAGAGGGGATAGGTGTTGGAACAGTCTCCTACCCGCACCCGCAGTTCCAGCTCCAGGGGCTTTTCCGGGCTGGGAAGCACAAGCTCCAGGCATCCCCCTTCCGTCAATTCCCCTGCAGGATACCGGCGTTCCGGCAGTTCCCCCTGGCAATAAATTCCTGCGGACTTCCCGGGATATTGCGCTGATAAGAGTTCATACACCAAAGGCCCCTGCAGATCCTCTTTTCCATAATTGGCCACCTGGACCCGGGCGGACAGGGTCTCCCCGTTCTCCCAGGTATACCTGGGCAGGAGTACCAGGGGCAGCCGGTCCCGGAAAAATCTTTGGAACCGTTCCGGTCTGGCGAAATCATAGGGCTTGGGCTGCAGATGAGAATTGAGCATCCCCACCAAAGCGGTGCCCTGACCCGGGAAATCCTGCAGGCCCAGGAGGGACAGCCCGGACATCTCCCGGGTCCGAAGCACGGCTTCCGCCTCTTCCCGATAACAGAGTCTGGAAAGCTCCCCCGTAGCTTCCACGTACCTGGGCCAGACCTCCGTCAAGCCCCGCTCCTGAACCTTCTCCTGGATCAGGCACAGATTCTCCGGCAGGGAAATTCCCCGGAAATCCTCAAGCTCCCCGAAATCCGGCAGTACCTCGTACTGTCCCACCTCGAAGCCGAACACCGGCTTCCCGTATTCCTTCCGCAGCTGCTCCATGGAGGCGTCAAAATTGGTCTGTGCGCCGGGATAAGCGTGATTCAGATATCCTTCCATGTTGGCAAAGGTGGCCCGCAGATGATATTCGTGGAAATTGCTGGAAGTATAAAAATCCGATGCCTCGTCGCACCCTTGATTCCCGTAAAAAGCGTTGGAAGCGATGGCATAGAGCCTGGTGCCGTCCACAGCCCTGGCCAGTTCCAGCAGTTTGTGCATACGCTCCTTCCCCTTGTCCCCGGTATGCAGCTCGTTGCCGAAGGTCAGCATCACGAAGGAAGGATGGTTGGCCAGCATCAAAAGAATCTGCTCCAGTTCCGTCCTGTAATAAGCGAAGCTTTCCTCCGATTCAAAGGCGTCCCGAGGATTCCAGTGGGAAAGCTCCGGCTGCATCAGGATCCCCAGCCTGTCCGCCGCCTCAAAGGCCGCTTCCGGCGGACAATGGGAGTGAAACCGCATACAGTTGACCCCGTAGGAACGGTACCGTTTCAGAATCTCCAGCCAGGCTTCCACCTCCATGGGCGGGTGTCCGGTTTCCGGAAACACGCAGCAGTTGGCTTCTCCCCGCAGGAAAATGGTTCGGCCGTTCAGGGCCAGCCGCCCCTTCCCGTTGTCCCCGAAGTCCCGCACGCCAAAGCGCAGAATCTTGACAGCCGCAGGCCGAGCGGCCTCCGGCCCGGCGCCCGTGGATGCAGGGGCACTGGCATCTGCGGCGGTTGCGATGTCCGCAGAGTTTACAGCAGCTGTGGGGAGCACAGTGGCTGCGGGGGGCATGACGACTGCGTTCATCTCCCCAGAATCAGCCGTTGAGGAATTCCCCGGCCCGGCAATTTTCTCCAGGACCAGGGACAATTCATACAGGTTCCCTTCCTCCAGATCCCAGCGCTTCACATCCTCCCGCAGGGGCAGGGGGCCGAAGGTCAGCTCCGTGACAGGCCGGGAAATCTGCACCTCCTGCACCAAATCCTCCCGCAGGGCATCGCAATGCAGACAGATCCGGACGGTGAAGATACCCTCTTTCTTGGGCTCCTCCCTATATCTCCCGCCGATGCAAGGCTTCCCGCCTTCCAGCTCATTGATTCGGAACTCCACGTTTTCCGATCCGTTGACACAGCGCTCCTCCGCCGCAACTCCGCCGGTATAGGGCTTCCCCGTTTCAGAACCATCGGCGCAGGGCCACCCCTCTTCAGATTCATCAGCGCAGCGCTCCTCCGCCACGACTCCGCCGGTACAAAGCTTTCCCGTTTCAGAACCATCGGCGCAGGGCCATCCCTCTCCAGATTCATCTGCGCACAGCTTCGCCTTCACCGTGATGGTGTTTTTCTCCGGATAGGCCCGGATCTCCTCCAGAAAAATCTTTTCTTCCGTCCGGAAGCCGATCTTCCCCAGCACGCCGTTCCAGTTGGTCTGGGTCTCGTCCGTGGCGGCGCTGGAATAGACGATGGCATCATGGGGCAGGCCCGGGTAGCTGTTGTCAGAAACCAAGGTCAGTTCGCTCCCTTCTCGCAGCAGGCCGGTCACCTCAAACACATGCCTCGTGCTGAGAGAAGGGGGCCTCCAATCCGGGACCTCCCGGCCGTCCAAAAGCAGGCGCAGCACCCTGGCCCGTTCCGCCTCCAGAAAAATCCGTTTGCCTTTTTTTATTTCTGCGGAAAGCATCCGCCACGTCTCTCCCTCCAGCTTCCGGGAAAGCCTGGCTTCCCCTTCAAAGGTATGGCGTCTGGTGAACCGGGTGGCGATCCGTTCCGTCCCCGCAAACTGCTCCCCGTGGCCCAGTTCGCTGTCCGGATGCCATTGCACCGAACCTATGTCCTGATGGCCGATCTCATTTTCATCCAGCGTGCCGGGCAGGACCATGGCGTAACGCTTTCCGTCCCCGATCTGCGCCTCCCAGCTTCCTTCCAATGACAGATACATCTTTTCCTCCCATCCTTCCCTTCGGCCCAAAGCCCCTATTTTCAATGCAGCATTTTTTCATAAATATGACACATCATATGAGACGGCTCGACGGCCAGAGCCTCTTGCAGGAAATGCGCCGCCTTCCCCCCGTTCCCCAGGCCGATATTGCCCAGGGCCATCAAGTAAAAGCAATGAGCCCGGTTCCTGGCCGTATAATCCTCATCAAAAATCAGGAATTCCGGCAGGGATACCGCAAAATATTGGATCTTCACCTGATCTTCCAGGTGCCTCTCTCCGTAATCAATGAGACGGTAAAAACGGGAGCGGGCCTCCTTCACCCTGCCCAGCTTCAAATGCGCCAGACCCTGGTACAGAATCATATCCGCAGGCTGGTCATTGTAGTACATGGCCCCCGCCGGCTCGTCGGTGCCCACGGTGGCCCTGCGGTAACACTCCTGGGCCTCCGCAATTTTTCCCTGTCCCTCCAGGGCCAGGCCAAGATGATAATAGAGGTGATTGTCTTTGGTTCCCTCCAGCTTGCCTTCCCCCAGGTTCTCCGGGTAGACCAGGGCCTTGCGAAGCAGTTCCTCCGACCTGACGTATTTTTTCTCCTCCAGGGCCTCTTTGGCCATCTCCAGCAGGGCCAGGGTATATTGGGTCGTGACCTTGCCTTCTCCGCCTTCCCAGGGATGGAATTTCCTTCCCATCATGCAGGAATAAGCCTTCTCATGGTCGCCGCAGA
This sequence comes from uncultured Acetatifactor sp., assembly GCA_947625675.1. Taxonomy (GTDB): domain Bacteria; phylum Bacillota; class Clostridia; order Lachnospirales; family Lachnospiraceae; genus Acetatifactor. The sequence continues at coordinate 4,337 of CANQPH010000056.1, read as the reverse complement.
GATTGACCAGGGTAATGTATTCTATGTAAAGATCGTCCCTCGTGCCGATGATTTCCCGATGGGCCTCGTAGCCGGCCAGCCGCTCCTCGAAGCTCCAGCCCAGCTTCTTGTACAACTGATCCAGCTCCAGGAAAATACGGGCATCCGAAGGATTCAGGGCAAACGCCTTTTCCATGGCCGCCTTCGCCTTCCCGGACTCTCCACATTTGTTATAGTAGACCAGGGACAGGTTGCGCCACACCGCCGGGAAGGTTCCGTCCGCCTCCGCAGAAGCCTCCCAGAGAGCCAGGGACTCCTCCCACTGAAGCTTGTCATAAAACAGGCATCCCAGGTAATAGCCCGCCCGGGCCCGGCAGCCCTTTTCTATGGCGAACCGCAGTACGGGAATGTCCTCCAGTTTGTTGGGGAAGCAATAATCCGGGGACTGGACCTCCGCTTTCCGCAGAAGGGCCGTCACATCTTCTCCCAGCAGATGGCGGTAATAAGCTTCATAATAAGTGAGCAGAGGATACTCCCGGGTGCACTCTTTCAGAAGGGCGATGGCTTCCGGATAAGCGCCGAACTCCCCGTAGTCCCTGGCCGTCATCAAATAATTTTCCTGAAAATTGCGCATCCTGGCATTCAAAGCGCTGCGCAGGGCCTCCGCTCCATTTCGGCAGGCAGTATTCGCTCCGCTTGCAGCCTGTCCGCTTCCAGCCAAACTATTTTCGGCGGGCCCGGGTTCTGCCGCTCCGCTTTCAGTCTGTCCGTTTTCGGCTAATCCATTTTCGGCGGGCCCGGTTTCGGTCGCTCCGCTTCCGGCCTCCTTCGCCAACAGCACCTCTTCGTTGCCGGAGACGAAGTCAAAGGGATCCAGGGCCAGGTTCTCCCTCACCCAGTCCCTGGCTTCTTCCAGGCGGGAAAGCTTCCGCAGCAAATAAGCCTTCAATCCCCGGGCCTTCACGTTGTGGGCATTTTTCACCAGAGATCGTTCCGCAAAAAACAGCGCCTTTTCGTAATTTTCTTCCCCGGCGGAAATTGCCGCCAGGTAATAGAAGGACATCTCCTGCTGCTCATCGCTCCAGGCTGCCTTATAGAAAGCATCGTAAGCCTCCTCCTTCCGCCCCTGCGCCAGAAGATCCAGCCCCAACAGATAATAGGCCTCGCTGTTATAAGGATTAGGATTCTTCCAGGTCAGACGCTTTATGGCGGTTCTAAAATAGTTTTCCGCCCGGGCAGGCTGTCCTCTCCGCAGGAGCAGGGCGCCGTAGGCCGTATTGATACGAATGTCCCCGGGATCCCTTTTGAGCCCTTCCAGATAATAGGGATCCGGCAGATAAGTGGCATGGCGGTACTGCTCGATATGCTGGCCGGTGAGATAAAGCTCCTCGTTGGTCCGGATTTTCTCCGGCTCCTCCGCCGCCTGAGCGGGATCCGGCAGCTTCGGAATGCCCGGCGCCTCCGGCTGATACTCCACCAGACAGCGGCCCTCCGCATATACCGCCAGGCGCAAGTCTTCCTCCCGACAATCGGGGAGGGACGCCTCTTCCAGAGAAATCGTCTTTTCATAAGGATCCACGGGAGAAAGCTTCACTGTCTCCTGGAGCAGAAGCCGTCCCCCTGACAGGGTTCCGCCACCCGGCAGCACTCCGTCACCCGACAGGATTCTGCTGCCTGACAGGGTTCCGCCGTCAACGGTCAGGCGGACTTCCGCCTTTTCATAAAGGGAAGTGGCGTAGACTTTCACCGCAATCTTTTCCTCATCCAGGGACAGATGCACCGCCGCCTCCCTGGTGGCGTTTTTCACCTGCCCCAGGGCCTTATAGGGCATAAAATATTGGGTGAACACCTTTTCTTCAAAGGGCTTCAGCCAGGAAAAATCCGGCTGATTGTCCGTGAACATGCCCGTCATCAGTTCGATGTAGGGCCCGTCCTCGTCCGTCAGGTTCCGGTCCCAGGCCCTGCCGAAATCCCCGCAGCCCCAGGTCCACTGCTTTTTTCCGGGAGAAATGTGATGGTCCGCCACGTGAAGCACCCCTGCCCCCACGCCGTAATCGTAGCCTCCCACGAAATCATACTTGGATTTTTCCGCCATGTAAGAGGTGGGCACCGGAATGTTCTTGTACCGGGAAATGTCCACGCCCTCGCTGTAATCCTGCTTATAATAGACTCCCGTGGCGATAGGGAAGCGGGACACGTCCCTTTTGCCATGATCCATCACCGCATGGACGTCCGGCGGGAAAACGGACTGGGTATTGTCATTCACCGCCACCGCCGGATTGGCCCACCACAGGAAGGTCTGGGGCAGGCTGGTCCTGTTGTAAAGCTGTCCCGTGATCTCGATATAGGCCTTGCCGGGATACAGGGTGATCTTCATCAGGCCCTTGGTCCCGTACATCTGATCCACGTCATGCAGCAGGACGGATGCGCTGCCGTCCTGGTTTTCCGACAGCAGATAGTCCACGGGCAGGAAAGTGGTGGGGCGATGATGCTGAGGCCAGTTGAACTCGATGCCGCCGGAGATCCAGGGGCCAGTGAGGCCCACCAGGGCCGGCTTGATCACCCTGTTATAGTAGACGAAATCATAGCCGTTGGTCTTGTCATAGGCTCTCTGGATCCTGCCCCCCAGTTGGGGCAGCACCATCACCCTCAGATATTCATTTTCCAGGAAAACCCCTTCATACTCCTTGTCCCGTTTTTCATCGCTGATTTTTTCCACGGTGGGATAAGGATATACCTTTCCGCAGCTGCCCTGGTACACCCGTTTATCCAAAAAAATCGGATTCTTCTCCGCTTCTCCGATCTCGTAGGTGGGGATCGTCACCTTTTCCATCCAGACCCTTGCTTTTTCCATTTTCACTTCTTCCCTTTCCGCTTCTTTTATATTTCCGTCAGTGTGATCTCATAGATCGGCTGCAGCTCCACTTTTTTCACTTCTGCCAGACAGGTTCCCGCCAGCTCCCTGCGGGCCGCCATGGCGGATTCCACCTGCACCCGGGCCCCCTCCTTCAAAGGGGTGATATACAGCGTGATCTCTTTTCCCGCCAGCTCCCCTGCAAAATCCTTCAGCCCGATCTCCCAGGGGGCCCCGTTGCAGAAATTGTCATGAATCAGCTTCCCATCGATAAAGGCGCTGCCGATATCTCCCTCGTAAAAAATCCGCAAAAGCACGTCCTTGCAACCCTCCAGGAAATTCTCCGGCAGCGTCAGGAGATAACGTCCGGGCGCCGTCCTGGTGCAGACCGCTTCCGGATGCTTCTCCTCCGCCCGCAGATAAAGAAAATCAAACAATTTCCGGAGTCTGGTGCCCCGGGATTCTTCCTCCCGAGATTCTTCCTCCAGAGTTTTTTCTTCCAGAGTTTCTTCCTCCGGAAATTCTTCTCCCCGGGATTTTTCCTCCTGAAATCCTTCCTCCAGAAATTTTTTCTCCAGAGATCCTTCCCCCAGAACTTCCCTCTCTTGTGTTTCTCTGGGTTGAGGCCTCCCCTCCTGAAGTCCCTTCGGATAAATCAGCACCTCGTTATTCGCTTTCGCAGTCTCGATCCGCAGCCCCCTCTGATCTTCCAGGAGGGCCGCCCGGGTGAAGACCAGGCGATCTCCCCTCACAAGGAACAGCTGATCGGCCAGCTCCCTGCCAAGGAGCAGGATCTTCATGGCCGCATCTCCTTTTTCCACCAAAAACAGCTCCGCCTCCAGGCCCTTCGATGCGACATACAGGGATTTTTCCTCCCCATTGATCCGAACGCCGCTCTCAAAGGCGAACCGGGCTTCCATGCCTTCCGGGGCCAGGAACACATAGGTCGTTTCCCCTCCGGGGACGATCCGGAGCAGAAGCTGGGCCGTGGCCCACACCAGGTCGATGCCGTCCAGATCGAAATGGAAGGGCAGGATGGCGTTCTCTCCCCCGGCGATCCCAAAGCGCCAGGCAATTTTCTCTTCCCGCAGCTTCAGAACCACCGTCTCCTCCCGTCTGTCCGGCATGGATGCGTGATCCTGGAAATTGTTGACAAACAGGAAACCTCTTTTCCCGTCAGTGCGCACTGCGAATCGCAGAGTGTGCAGATCCAGGGGCGATATTTCGGAAGCCCCCTCCGGCAGAACCGTCTGCAAGGGGCAGAGGCGATCCCCGAAGCAAGTCACAAAGTAATGAAGGCTTTTTAAACGCCTGTAGGATTCCCGTTCCTGGCCGAATTCCCCCAGAACCGCCTGATAATCATAAGAAATTTTCGACACCTGGCCCTCGTTCAGGAACATGCCGTGCTTTCCCTTGGGATTGCTGCCGCCGTGGCAGACGAAAAGTATTTTTATCATATATCTGAAACTCCTTGAAAATGCTTATTTCCCTTGATTTTACGCCA
>CANQPH010000055.1 GCA_947625675.1 uncultured Acetatifactor sp. | reverse complement strand
GCCCGGCCTTTCCGTTTCGCCCGCATTCTCATGACGTTGTGTTGCGTTGTCAATTTCTTCTGAGAATCCGTGGCGGAAATCGCCGGGAGGTGTGAAGTTGCCGGAGGCGCAGCTCAAGAGCCAGAATCCGTGCCGGAGGCGCAGCTCAAAAGCCAGAATCCATGCCGGAAGCGTAGCCCAAGAGCCAGCCCCCATGCCGGAGGCGCAGCCCAAGAGCCAGAGCCCACGCCAGATGCGGCTTCACACAATAGAAGCTCAGAAAAGCTATTTGATTTCTCTTTCGTAAGTAAGTTGCAAGATTCCTCTAGGTTCGCTGGAACCCTGGCAACCCTAAAAAAATAATAGCACGCCGGGGAGCGGGTGTCAACTCTCCCGGCCCAAATTCCTACTGCAAAATAACAGTTCGAATACTGCCTTTGCTCATGAAATGGCCGCCCCGCCCCGCCCAAAAATTAAGATTACTAAGATTATTTCCATAAAAATTTTTAAGATTACTTGACAAACAATTTCAACAAATGTAAAATGTAACCGTACCATTGCGCATCACGTTTCATATTTTTTGATGCTTGTCAATGGACATAAGATAATCCGCCCGTCTGGGGGCGAGAATCGCAGATGTTTTCTATGGGGAAAAATAGGGTGAAAATTAAAGAAAATGGCAGGAAAAGTGCAGGCTACAGTCTGGTAGAGGTATTGGTCACCACCGCAGTGCTGGTGATCCTAATGGCTCTTACTTTTGTTGCCATTTTTGCGTATAAAAAACGCCTGGACATCACGGAGCTGGACAACGCCGCCCGGGAGATTTACATGGCCGCCCAGAACAGGGCCGTGCTGCTGAAGAACCGGGACAGGTTGGAGGAGCTTGTTGAAAAAAAAGAAGATCCCGAGAATCCCAACCGCTATACCAATCAGTTAGATGCAGATAGCTCTGCGGAAAAGTATTACGTGAGCAAAAAAGAAATCAAGGAAATGAAGGATCAGGAGCTGCTCCCGGCGGAAAGCATCGAGCCCTCCCTTTGGTCCGGTGATTTTTACATAGTCTACGAGCCCGAAAGCGGGAGCGTGACGGACGTGTTTTATGTGGAAAAAGAGTTCTCCGAGGGAGAATTTGGACAGACTTTTTATGATGAAAATAGGAAAAAATCCCGGGAAGACCGTATGAATATGACCCCCATGGTCGGCTATTATGGCGGGGCTTCCTCTGAAGCGGGGGATACCTATACCCCTCGTACTCCCATGCTTCGCATTATCAATGACAACGAGCTGACGGTGGAGGTGACCTGTTGGCTGCCGGTGGAGCTGGTGGAAGTTGGAGGAGATGGATCTGAAGCTAAGAATGTTCAGCTGCTCTTGAACTTGCAATATGGAGACCAGAGCATTGATTTGTGTGAGGTGACTTTGTCTAATTATGGCTCAACCATCCCTTCTCCTGTGGGGGGATTGGAAGGTGACTTTGCGCTGGAATCCAATGCTAGATTTGATTCAAGAGAGGGAGTGCGAGATGTTGATACTGCTCTTGATCATCCATATTATAAGTATGTCTGCACTTATGTACTGGATTCGTTAGAACAGGGAAGGCAATTTAAGGATTTAGGAGAGCTTACCACAGAAGGATATTGGACCACCCCCCTGGGCAGGGATTTCACCGTGACCGCCGAGATTAAATATAAAGGAAGCTCTCGGCTTATTAGTGCTGTCAAAAGAACAGCCACCGACAACAGCCTGTTCGCCACTTCTACGTTAGGCGATACGGCTCATATCGCATGTATGCGCCATTTGCAGAACCTTCATCCGGGATTTTCGGGTGTAGATACAGATTTATCTACAGATACGCTCATGGAATATGATGAAGAGCGTCTTCTTGAAGGAAGTGAGGAATTAAAGCGTTTTGCTTGGCAGATTGCGGATATTGACAATATAACGGTAAAAAAAGCCGATGGAACGGAGGGACCCTATAATTTTAGTCCCATCGATAATGATAATATCGTTTTTTATGATGGGCATAACCATGCCATTAGAAATCTTTATATCGATATTGGGAAGAATGAATATTTTGGAGCAAATCATTATTATGAAGCTGGTTTGTTTGCAGAGTTTAATCAAGGAGATATCTATAATGAAGGCGGCGGAGATGGAGACCTAAATAACAGAGGTTTACAAAATATCCGCTTGGTAAATGCCATTGTTCGAAGTAACAATGTAGCAGGAGTTTTAAGTGGGATTGCAACCAATGCCTTGATTAAAAATTGTCAGGTTTATTGGGAATCACCTTATGTTGAGGGGATGTTACCTAAATCAGATCTAAGACAATATCTAGGTAGTACCTCATATAATGATGGATATGCGTTATCCATGGGTGGGGATGGAGAAGGTTATAAGGTAACTGGAATTTATGTAGGTGGGTTAGTTGGTTACTCACTTACGGAGTGTCATATTGAAGATTGTTTTGTATCCACTACACTTAAAGGGAATTTTGTAGGTGGTTTAGTTGGTCAGGCAATGGTATTGACGATTCATAATTCTTATGCGGATTGCTATTTAGCTGGAGATGAGTTATATGGCAGTGCAAGTGTTTCGGGACTTGTTGGAAACTTGACGATGAATGGCACCTGTGAATTCGTTAATTGTTATGCTGCGGGATATATTTCGATGGAGAATGTTTCCTCGAGTAGCAAATGCTATGGTTTGTTTGAATGTAATGAAAGTGGTTTTGGAGATCAACCTCCAACTGTTAAAAACTGTTATGTCGCCATGGCTTATAGTAAACCAAAGGATATTACAGAATTGGCAAATCGTTATCCTATAACGGAGGATACTGATTTTATTAAAACTGGCGTGAGTAATAATTGCTGGTATCTCTACTCTCCGTATGTGAATAATGATTTGTACCCGGAGCGGATGCTTAGTTATGACCAGCTCATAGATGAAAGTCAATGGGCGAGTTTATTTGATAATACAGCGGGTACTTTTGAAAAGAAATCACTAAACGTTCCTGACCCTTCTGGAGAGGGTGGTGGCGTATTCTATACCCACCCCTACAATCTCCAAGACGGGATCGAGCTTGAAAACTATCCTTTCCCTGCCTTTGGTGATTCTATGCCCCAATACGGCGACTGGCCGGAAGCAAATCAGAAGGGATACCTGGTATATTGGGAGCGGTATAATGATGGAACTGCCGGTGCGGGTTCCATTGGCGTAAAAGGAGCGGATGACGAAGTTTCTGACTTGCCTTCTGATTTACCTAAGCTAAAAGGTGCAACAGACACTAATGCATTGGTCGTGAATGATGGCTATGCTGTGTATCTGCCGTCTGATCTTGTGCCTAAGGATGACAGCAGCACTATCACAATCAGGTTTGAAAGAAGTTACAAGACATCAGGCGGGACGGAAAATGAAGTCGCAGAAATGACTTATGGCCTGGCTATGAGTGCACCGCATGGGTTGATTCAGGTGACATCCGGTGCCACTACATATTACCTTGCGCCTTTGCCGAAGGAGTGGTTGGTAGGTCCTGATGGTGGGGCATCTGTGGCATCCAGCGACTTCTATCAGAAGCTGCATATCACGGTTGAAAACAGTGCGAATCCTACCACGTATTTCTTCAACCCTCACTTTGCGTCTACCGCGATCAAGGCAGACTATGCGGATACAAGCCCGACTGCATCGGCATCCAATATTAATACCGTAAGTGTGCGCTCGCCCAGGCATTTATATGAATTGAGCAGACATCAGGAGTATTACCATAACTCCGTTGCCAATCAATATACTTATAAGCAGGAACTCGATCTTGATTATAGCGTATACACGGGATATGACTTGTTTACTGCTGCTGGCGGAACTGTGTCACAAGAACCCATTGGAAAAGAGGGCAGTGATTCCACTTTCAATCAGATATATGACGGTGGGTGCCATACGATAGTCAAAGTGTGCCCTCAGACAAGCGGCAGAGATGTTGGCCTGTTCGGCAAAAACGAAGGAATTATCCGAAATGTGGTGTTCCTTGGAAACGGTGTTGGTGTTATTGACAGAGAAAAAACCGTAGGTAATCCTGCCTTAATGGTAATTACAGGAACCGCAACGAGCCTGAATATCGGTACCCTGGTGGGCCATAATGCGGGAACGATTACGAATTGTGCGGTGGCTTACGTTGCGCTTTCCATTGAAGCAAACGGAACTGAAGAAGTGAACTGCGGCGGTTTGGTAGGAAAGAACGATGGCACTATTTTAAATTCTGCGGCTACTTTGGACTACATAAGCGTTGCTGGAAATGGTTCTAAGTATGTTGGCGGATTTGTAGGAAGTAATGGTTCAGACACACCCAGCACTGCAACGATTACTTCTTGCTATGCAATCGGCAGGATGAATGTAGCCGAAGGTACGACCGGGATTAACGTGGGAGGTTTTGCAGGAGCGAATTCTGGAACTTTGCAGAGGTCTTATACTGCCTACGATTTGACCTCTTATGGGGCAAGTTCTGCCTTCTGTCCTAATGGAACAACGGTGGAAAACTGTTATTATCTGAACAACGGCAGCTTTACTTATTTGAATAATAAGGAGGTTTTCAGTGCTAATTATCCCGCTGGTGCAGGAACTTCTCAGACCTGGACGGAATTGACCGCAGAAGATAACACTAGCACCATGTCAAAACTGAATGGAGCTGGTGGCGGTTTTGAAATGCATGGGGCCAAGTATGGGTTCCCTGGTGTGGAGTATGTATTCCCGGCGGTAGTGAAAAAGGCTGGTGATTATATTCATTACGGAGATTGGCCTGAAAAAGTGAAAGACGGCCTGGTGGGCTTGTTCTATTGGGAAAAAGAGGAAAAGCAGCTCGAAGGCAAGGAAGAGTATCATGTCAGCGCCATTGTCATCAATCCCAATGAATCCACCGTGCGCAAAGTCTCCAATCTGTGCACCGACCATTCTGACGGCGGCGTGATCAAGGAATACGGTTATGGGTATTTCTATGACAATAACTTGAGCGGAACCGTGACATGTGCTGTGGATAATTTGGGAATAAAAGGTGCAAACGTGACAAGTTTGCAGGAGGGTACGATTGATCCTACTCCGATAAAGGATTCCTTCATAAGTGTGGTAAAGAATGTCGGCATTGATATTGAAGGGTCAGATTATGCCTTTAACGCTTATCAGACCATAAATCTAAATCCAACTACTGATACTGACATACATTGGATGTATTTAATTAATGGAGCCACTTCCTCTACGTGGACTTTGAGGGTGAATGCTGATGCTGGCGCTGGAGTTGATGAAAAGAATTATAAGTTTAACGTGAATCCGTTCTTTGGGGAGTCTCTGTCATTGGCAACGATTGAGGAGACAGCTGGGCTTAACGATGATACTGGTTCTAGCGTTCTTCGGGGCCCTCTCGGCACAGACTCGATTCCGTTTGAGACTCGCTCTGTGGAACAGTTGCAGTATATCAACTGGAACCATGTGGCCCGTAACACGAATACGGTGGCTATTAATGGAATGGTGCGTCATGTGGAAAGCCAAAAAACGTTATGGGGCTCGTTTCCGGAGGGTTATATTGGAAAGGGTGCTACAAACAATAAGAATTTTACATTTTTGAATTATAGAAGTCCTGAGTATGGAGATACATATAGGGCAAATCTGTTGGATCAGTCTTGGAGTTATATTAATTCTTATAGTGCGAGAAATAACGACTATTGCTGGAAGCAAACTCATGATATCAATGGCATGACAAAAATGTTTACTCCGATAGCCGCTTTTCAGGATGAATATTTAAATGATGATGAAGGTACTTGGTTAAATAAAACTGTAAAAATCCCTCTTCTGACATCTTGGTTTGGTGGTTCCTATGACGGGGATAGCTATATGATCAAGGATCTAAGGATTGATGGTGGTGATTCTGATTATGTTGGCCTGTTTGGAATTACCAGGAATGCGTCTTTGAAGAATATAGTTCTTTGTGCTTCTAACGATACCTATAACACAGGAGCTTCTACGATAACGGCTAGAGATTCTGCTGAGGCCGTGGGAAGCTTGGTGGGCATGGCGATTGCGACTATGGATGGAAGCGGCGCATCGACATCAGCGGTAGAAAACTGTGCTGTCTCTGGCTACAAGATATCGGTTTCAAAAGGAAACCAAGATTGCAGTGTAGGCGGTTTGGTTGGTGCAAGTAACGCCGAGATAACTCATTGTACTGCTGTGACAGATATCGATGTTTTGGGTTTGAGTAATAATTCAAATATTAGAATTGGCGGGTTAGTTGGGGCTTCCCGGGCAATGGTGGAATACTGTTATTCTGGTGGAACTCTAAATATAAATGGAGGAACTCATATCGGCGTGTGGTATGATCCTATACCAACTCCAATTTTGGGCATCGGCGGCATTGTGGGCGGACGTTCTATGAGAGAATTCCAGACTAATGGAGGATCTGGCACACCTACTCTTGAACGGGTAGTTGATGACACAAATTTGGATTTGATAAGTTGTTATACTTATGAAATAACAAATGTTACGGGTGACCATGACAGGACTGGGACCAGATATTATGCAGTGGGTGGTGATGCGAGTTCCGGAAATGTTACTTATAAGAAATGTTTCTATATGGATTGGAAGAAAGGATTAACATATCAAGATGCCCTTCCTGCTAATAATGTGGAAGCAAAGGATTATAAGGGACTGACCAAGGAAGCTGTTGATGATTTCTTGGCCGAGTTGAATGATCTTACCTATACTGGAAACCAATTCATTTACTTAAGCAACGATGGAGGCGTCCACAGTTATCCTACCTCCGCCCACTTGGAGAATATGGATTATCCGTTCCCGGCCATCCTTACCGGAGCTGCGGAGGAAGCTGAAACGCAGTATGTCCACTACGGCGACTGGCCGCTGGATGGAATTATAAGAGATGATGGCGGTACACCGATAGCCATTGATATACTTGCGGATTATAAGGCTCCCGATACAGGTGCAACTACGGAGCCTGAAAAATCTGGCGGGGCTTTTGAGAAAATTACCCTTTCCCTGTCTTCGCTTTTGCAGCAGTCCCTTAGCAGCGCTGGAAGCGACCCGCTTGGAGAGCTTACCGTAAGCATTGAGCCGGTGGAAGCGGCCGGTGGCGAAGGTGAGTCTGGCGGAAGTGCGGGCGGAACCACAGGAGGTGCAAGCGGAACCGGAGGAAGTACGGGCGGGTCTGAGGGCGGAACCTCGGAAACCAATGTTGTGGAAGCCTATTTCCTTGACACAGACAATACAAAAAAAGAGGCCATTGACCTTACTAGCGATAACTTGAATAGCGACTTCCGCCTGGACCTGGTCATCCTTGCCAAGAACCCCGGTTCGGTCAACGTGGTCGTAGTATGCCAGAAACCGGCAGCGGCAGGGGGAGCTGGAGAGGTAATTTCCACCCTGACCATACCCGTGACGGTAACGGCGGTGGTGAAGCTCTTTCCGGCACGGTTAAACGGTCACGAGATTGTGTCTGACACAGTGACACCTCAGGTAATCCTGTTAGGAGCTGATGCGGCAAGCGGCTCGGGCACCCCGGGAATGTCAGGCGCCTCTGGCACAACGGGCAACCCTGACACAGGAGAGGAAGAGATTGTTTCCACGATTGCCCTCTATCCTTTCGACAAAAACGGAAAGTCATTGCCGGAAAACTTGCTGAGTCAAATTGAACTGGAAGGTTCTGCGGAGATCGTTTCTGCGGCAGCTGCGGCTTCGCTGAATGAGTTTCCTCTCAACACGATTTCTGCGAATGCGGCCATCGGGAACGAGGAAATGGGTGCGGCTCTTGATGAGGAAGCGGCCGTCACAGACCATCTGGAACTGAAAGTATCCGGCAAGATGGATGGATTGACGCTGGAGACCAGCTCCATTAAAGTGAATTATTCTTATACTTATTTGGAAAAGACCTATAATGCCGAGACGGAGATTCCCGTTTCGGTGAAGGAGGCCCAGCTTACGGCGGCTCCCGCCAACATTGTGCTGGAGAGCGTAGACGTTTCGGGCGGAGATGTGTTACCTTCTGCGGAATCGGTTTCCTATAGGACGGAGCATCTGAATCTGACCTTGAACGGTGCGAGCGAGGCTGTAACGGATCCGCGCATTGTCAGTGTGGAATCCGTGAAGGTGGAGCTTGAGACCGCCGGATCTGGAACGACAGAACCCGGAACCACAGAACCTGGAACTACGGAATCTGAAAATACAGGCTCTGGAAATGAGGGATCTGGAAGTACGGGATCTGAAGACACGGGCTCCGGGAATGATGGATCTGGAAATACCGGATCTGGAACGACAGAACCTGGAACTACAGAATCTGAAAACACGGGCTCCGGGAATACGGAATCCAAAAATGAAGGAACCAAAAGCGGAGATTCCGAATTCGGGACTTGCGTGAAAGCGGAACCGCAGGTGGACGGCACCCTTATGTTGACACCGCAGAAGTGCGGCACGGAAACCTTGAAGCTGGTGGTGGAATTCACCTATGACGGCAACAAGTACAGGATGTCAACCGATCTTGTGGTGACGGTGAGTGCGGCGGTTCAGGCGGCTAATCTGGAGGTCAGCGGCGGCGACCTTTTGATCAGCGGCGAGGTCAGCGGCGGCGATCCTGTCGTCAGTGGTATTTCCGCCCTGGCCAATGTTTTCAAGAGCGAGCCCACGGTGCGGAAGCCCGTGGATGGCGTCCGGTACGATGAAGACGGGCTGCTTCCAAGCCCCTTCAAATCCGCCCAGGATGTCAGCGATGGAGACTTGGAGTAGGAGAAATTTGCCAAAGCGCCTTGCGTCAGAGTTTTTCGGAAAAATTTGCTAAAGCGCCTTGCATCAGAGTTCTTTGGAAAGAATTGCTAAAACGCCCTGCATCGGAATTTGTAGGAAAGACTTGCCAAAGCGCCTTGCATCGGATATTTGTATCAAAGATTTGCCGGGCGGATGATTGAAATTACGTGGAGAAAGGAGGCGTCCCATGCGGCTAATACGGAAAAAACTAAAAAGTGAACGGGGGGCCTCCCTGATCTTAGCGTTGCTGTTCATGCTGATCTGCCTGATGGTGGGCAGCTCCATCCTCATGGCGGCCATGGCCAATGCGGGCAAGATCCGCAGCAACCAGCGGGAGCAGCAGGCTTACATGGTTCTATCCTCCGCCTTGAAGCTGGTGGCGGACGACCTCACCAGCGCACCGTACAGGGCTGAATTTACATATGAACAAAAAAAGCAAACCGTGCTAAACGGGGTGGAGGTGACGACCCATACCTTTACCTGTAAGGCGAAGACTAACGGAGTGAACACTCCGGGAGAATTCCCTTGTGAGTTGGGAGAGATTTTCAAGAACAGCTTGAATGTTTTCTTCGCCCGCAATATGATGCTGAGGGATAACCGGGTCGGTACTTATACCACGCAAAATGTGTTTATGAGTGATCTTACTAACCTCGAAAAGGAAGATGACGCTACTTCGTTTCCACTGACAGATTATGAAAAAGGTTCCTTTACCGTCCAATCCGACAAGGATGAGCTAAAGGATTTTGAAGTGACGATTGAATGGAAACTGGAAGAGAACTACACCTTGTATTTGACGGCCACGATCACCGATGTTCCGGCGGAATACAAGGATGCCGCTAGCGGCCCCAGTATTTATGAAAACTATGTCATGAAAGCGGAGCTGACCCCTGCGGCGGGGAAGACAATCCCGGATGTGGGTAAGACCTCTTCAACAGGGGAGCCGACCATCGAAATCAACAACTCTCTTAAATATGATGAGTATGCAGAAAAATCGAAAGCATCGGAACCAGAAAAATTGTACAGCACCCCCCTCCAGTGGGAGATCGGCTGGATCACCGGAAACAACGAAGAAAAGCCCTAAAGGAACCGAGGTATGGAGATGAAGAAATTCCTGTTAAAATTGAAGGAAAGCAGGGGAGAAACCCTGGTGGAAGTCCTGGTCTCCATCCTGGTGGGAAGCCTGTCCGTGATGATCCTGGTCACCCTGATCGTCACCTCCGTGCGCATCAGTGATACCACCAAGGACTATGACGGGACCTATTATAAGGATCTGTCCGAGGCGGAGCGGCAGAAAGAAGCGTTGGACGAAGCCGGAGGCAGTACGAATCAAGTTACCGTAAAGGTTGATGGATCTCCTTTGGGCAGCGCTGTTTCAGGCAAACAGTTTTTTATAGGCGTTGACTACTTTGGCGGCGAGAAGATTTTTTCCTATAAAATTAAATAAATGACCGTAAGATAAACAGGCCAAAGATAAACAAGCCAAAGATAAACGGGCCAAAAATACACAGACCATAAGACAGGAAAGCCACAAGGAGACAGCCATAAATAAAGAAGTAGTCATAGAAAAAGTTATAAAAATAAGCCATAAAAAGCAAACCCCAGGCTCTCCAAAAGGATTCCCAAAAACGAATTCATAAAGCGAATCCATAAAACGAAGCCAATAAATATAAAGCCATAAAAGCAACCATAAAAACCTATAAAGCAACCTATAAATCAACCGAACAGAAAACACGCATTATAGTTCATATAGCTCATGAAAAGAGCTCATGGACAGAGTTCGTAAAAAGAATTCATAGAAGGAGTTCGTAAAAAGAGTTCATGAAGTTTGTAGAAAGAACTCATGAAAAGAGTTCGTAGAAAAAAGTTCATGAAATTTGTAGAAAGAACTTTTGAAAAGAGTTCACAGAAAGGCGGTGAGGAAGACGGGCATGAAGAAGAAGCTGCGCAGCGGGCGCGGCACCACCATGGTGGAAATGCTGGCGGCGGTGCTGGTGCTGATCTTTTTAAGCATGATGCTCAATACCGGTCTGAACCTGGCCCTGAATTCCTATCACCGGATGATCTCCCGTTCCGAATGCCAGGTGCTCCTTTCCACTGCGGCGGACACCCTGATCAACGAGCTGCGGTTCGCCCGGGACATGAAGATCCAGCCTGGCGGCACCTCTGGAGACCCTGGAACTCCCGCAGGCCCCGGAACCGCAGACCCTGACAAAGAAGGCCGGCTGGTATCCTATCTGAGCCGCTCCGTGGGCTGCGAGGGCAACATCGTTATCTGGGATGAAACTACGGAGAACAAGGAAGCTGTTGAACCATCAAATCCAGATCGAACGTTAAAGGGCCAGCTCTATGTATGGGAGATCGACCCCGAAAAACCCGATGACTATGACCCCTCCCCCATGCTGGCTTCCGGCGCTTATGGGACCAACGGAAGCTATCAGATCCAGCTGCCGGATGGGATTACATATAACCCGGAGACCAAGATTTTTACTTTTACAATAAAGGTATATGACGGTGACGAGGTGAAGGCCCAGGGAGAATTTACGGCCCGGAACCTCAGCGACAACGGCGCAAGCGACACCCCATAAACCGCCGCAACCGCCGCCCAAGCGGCAACAGCCCAAGCGGCACCAACGAAAGCGCACCAGCGCAAGCGACACCCCATAAGCCGCCGCAACCGCCGCTTAAGCGACAGCAACAGCGCAAGCGACACTCCATAAGCTGCCGCAATCGCCGCCCAAGCGACAGCAGCGCAAGCAAAATTAATCAACCCAGCAATGCAAACAAAATCGAAAGAGGTACTGAAATGTCAAACAAGCACATGCGACTTGGCGACCTGCTTATGAAAAGCGGGCTCATCACGGAAGAACAACTGAATGACGCATTGGTTCTGAGCAAGGAGAGCGGCAAGCGTCTGGGCACGGTGCTGGTGGAGCACGGCATGATCAAGGAAATGCAGCTGATCCATGCCCTGACCGCCCAGATCGGCGTGGAATACATCGATCTGAACTCCTATGAGATTCCGGCGGACATGGCCAGGCTTCTGCCCAAGGGCATTGCCAAAAAATACCTGGTGGTGCCGGTGAAGGCCACCCGGACGGACATCTATCTGGCCATGGCGGATCCTCTGAACTTCGTGGCCATCGAGGAAGTGGGCGCAGCCACCCGCCGTCACGTAGTGCCCATGATCACCACGGAGGCCGCCGTCACCCGTGCGGTGCAGAACATGTACAGCAACCAGGGAGCGGCCCGGGCCATCGAGGAAATGCGCCGGGATATGCTGAGCGGTGCGAACAACGGAGCCATCCCCATGATCAGCACGGAAAGCATCGTGGTGGACGAGGAAGACGGAGATACGGCGCCCGCCATCCGTCTGGTGAACTCCATCATCGAGCGGGCCTACACGGAGCACGCCAGCGACATCCACCTGGAGCCCACGGAAGACCAGATGGTGATCCGGATGCGTATCGACGGCCTCCTGCACAGGGTGCTGACGGTGCCCAAGGAGTTGGAGAATTCCGTGATTTCCAGGCTGAAAATCATGGCCCACATGGACATCGCCCAGAGGAACATGCCCCAGGACGGCCATACCAACGTGACGGTCCGCCAGGAGACCCTGGACATGCGTATTTCCACCCTGCCCACCATTTATGGGGAAAAAATAGTGATCCGTCTCCTCCGGAAGGATCAGGAGCTGATCACCATGGAGGGAATCGGCCTGCGGGGCCGCAACCGGGAGATGTTCCAGGAACTGATCGCCAATACCAAGGAAGGGGCGATCCTGCTGGTGGGGCCTACCGGTTCCGGCAAGACGTCCACCATGTACACCATCATCGACCAGCTGAAAGGAGAGGCCCAAAACCTCATTTCCCTGGAAGACCCGGTGGAGTACCATATTGACGAGGTCTGCCAGGTGCAGATCAACGAAAGAACGGGCCTGACCTTTGCCAACACCCTTCGGGCCGTGCTGCGTCAGGACCCTGACATCATAGCCGTGGGAGAAATCCGTGACGGGGAGACGGCGGAGATCGCCATGCGGGCCGCCATCACCGGCCACCTGATGCTTTCCACCATCCATACCAACGATGCGGCCTCCTCCATAGACCGTCTGCTGGACATCGGCGTGGAGCCCTACGTCATCGCCGGGGCGGTGCGGGGAATCATTTCCCAGAGGCTGGTGCGGCGCATCTGCCCTCATTGCCGTGCGAAATATGCCCCCACTCCGGAGGAAAAAGAGTTTATGGGCTTTGACCGGGATGCGGAAGTGAGCTTTTACCGGGGAGAGGGCTGCGACGAATGCTTCCATACCGGCTATCGGGGACGGATCGGCGTCTTCGAGATTCTGCCCGTCACACCCAAGATCCGCCACGCCATTTACAGCGGGAACCGGGAGGCCATGGAGGATGCGGTGAAGCAGTCCGGATTCGTTCCCATCATGGAGAACTGCCGGGAACTGATTCAGGAGGGCGTCACCACCGCCGACGAAGTGGCCCGTATCGTGGAAGTCTAAAGAAAAATAGATAACATCACGGAGTGACAGATAAATGACGATTGAGGAATTGGTAAAAAAAGCATACGAAGCGAAGGCTTCCGACATCCATCTGGTCTACGGCCTGCCGCCCCGGTTCCGAGTGGACGGGGTGATCCGGGACGCCGCCGGGGAGGTGCTGACGGAAGAGGACTGCAAGGGGTATGCCAAGGAACTCACCGGGGAGCAGTTTGAGGCCCTGTATAAAATAGGAGAGGTGGACTTCGCCCGGACCATCAGCGGCGTCCGCTGCCGTCTCAACGTGTTCCTCCAGCAGGGACACTGTTCGGCGGCCATCCGACTGCTCAACGACCGGATTCCCAAGATGAAGGAACTGGGGCTCCCGGCGGTGGTGGAGGAATTCCCCCTGTACAACCAGGGCATTGTCCTGATCACCGGGGAAACCGGTTCCGGCAAATCCACGACCCTGGCCGCCATCCTGGACCACATCAACCAGAACCAGAGAAAGCACATCCTGACCCTGGAGGACCCGGTGGAGTATGTGTACACTCCCGCCAAATGCGTCATCAACCAGAGGGAGATCGGCAAGGACACCCGAAGCTTTGCCGCAGGCCTGCGCTCCGCCCTTCGTGAGGATCCGGACGTGATCCTGGTGGGCGAAATGCGGGACCTGGATACCATAGAGACCGCCCTGACGGCGGCGGAAACGGGCCACCTGGTCTTCGGAACCGTCCACACCAATTCGGCGGCGGACTCCATCGACCGTATCGTGGACGTGTTCCCGGCGGAACGCCAGCAGCAGATCCGCCTCCAGCTGTCCATGACCCTGAAAGCCGTGGTTTCCCAGCAGCTCTTGCCCCGGAAATCCGGTTCCGGCCGGGTGCTGGCCTGCGAGGTGATGAAGACCGACGGTGCCATCCGCAATCTGATCCGGGAGGGCAAGACCCCCCAGATCCAGAACAGCATCCAGACCACCGGCAACCTGGGCAACATCCTGATGGACCGCACCCTGCTGAACCTGTTCAACAGCGGGGAGATTTCCCGGGAAACCTACGAATCCGCCCTGCGGGATCCCCTGCAGGCCAAGAACAAGGCGGCGGATACCGGCGGCAGCAAGTATCGTTTTTGACAAAAACGGCAGCAAGTATCGTTTTAGACTAATGGCAGTAAGTATCGTTTTGGACAAACGGTAGGAGGAGAGAAAATTGCCTGCTTATTATTACGAGGGCGCTTATGCCAACGGAGAAAAAGTGAATGGCGTGGTGGAGGCTTCCAGCCGCAATGAAGCGGTGGTCCTGGTCCGCCAGAACTGCGACATCGTCACCAGCTTAAAAGAGGTAAAAAATAGAACCTGGGCGGATTTGATGCTTTTCCAGAAAGCGGATCCCAAGTCCCTGTCCCTGGTGTGCCGCCAGTTTTCCATCATCCTGAAAGCGGGGCTTCCCCTGGTGCAGGCGGTGGATCTGACCGCATCCCAGACCCAGGACAAGTTCCTGGCCAAGATCTTGCGCCAGGTTTCCGAGGACGTGTCCAACGGCTGGAGCCTGTCCTACAGCTTCCGCCAGAGGGGCAAAAAATTGCCCGTGACTTTTATCGAGACCATCCGTTCCGGCGAGGAATCCGGCAATCTCCAGGAAGCCTTTGAGCGCATGAGCGTCTATTATGACAGAATGTATCGGACGAGACAGAAGGCCACCAGCGCCCTGATGTACCCAGCCTTCGTGCTGGCCGTGGCCGTGGTGGTGGTAGGCATCATCATGTTCTATGCGGTGCCCACCTTTTCCAGCACCTTCCTCTCCATGGGGATCGAACTGCCCCTGGTGACGAAGATTTTGATCGCCGTTTCCAATTTTTTCAATAAATACGTGGTGTGGATCGTCCTCCTGATCGCTGCGGTCCTGCTGGGCTTCTACGTCTACAGCCATACCGAACAGGGCCATGAAAAAGTCTCCCGCCTGCGCCTGGCCATCCCCGTGATCGGCCGCATCGGCAGCATGGCCGGGGCCAGCCAGTTCGCCCACACCATGTCCACCATGCTGACCTCCGGCATGCCCATCCTCCAGGCCATCGAGGTGTCCGGCCGGGCCATCAGCAACTACTGCATGAACAAGGCCGTGATCCGCACCATCCCCGGCGTGGAATCCGGCAAAACCCTGGGCGAGTGCATGGCCCAGTCCCGGGACCTGCCCGAGATGCTGGTGAAAATGACCGCCATCGGCGAGTCCACCGGATCATTGGAGGAGATTTTGAACGTGCTGGCGGAGTACTATGACAACGAAGTGGACACCGCCACCGCCAGGGCGCTGGCACTGCTGGAGCCCATGATCATCATACTCCTGGCTGGGATCGTCGTGGTGATCTTGTTTGCGGTGTATATGCCCATGTTTAGTATGTACCAGGCAATCTAGTTCAACAGTTCAGCCGACCGCCAAAAGACGATGGAAAACCGTGCTTGCACGGGTTTTCCATCGGGTTTGGCGGTCGAGGGAACGCCATTTTATGAGCAAAGGTAGCTGCGAAGCAGCGGAAAGCACGAAGTGCGGCTTTGCGAATAAAACGGCGTGGCTGAACTGTTGGGAGGTGTTAAGGGCGCCACTTTCATGAGCAAAGAGAAGGACGCTCCAAAGGAGCGGACTGGAGAGCACGAAGTGCGGCTTTGCGAATGGAAGGGGCGCAGCCAAACCGCTTAGATGGCACCAAGCGCAGCCAGACCGTCCGTTCAGACTTTGCTAGAGCGGCCAAATCGCTTAAAACGCCAAGGCAGAGAAGAAGAGTGGAACGTAAAACAGCAAAACGGAACGCTAGCGCAGACCGAAGGGGCAATAGTTCCGCCCGGCCGAGGGACGGCTCCCCTTCAGGCACGCTTTCGCTTCGTGAAAAACGCAGCGGCACTAGGTTCGCCTGCGCTTCTGCGAAGCTTGGCTCACCAAGGGCCGGCGTTTTTCAAGAGCCTTCAGCGGAGCCGTCCCCCGGCCGGGCTGGGAACTGGATGAATCGCTTCCAGGAAAGCTTTCAGAAAAGCTTCCGGGATAGCTTCCTGAGAACTTTCCAGAAAAGTTTTCTGAGAAGCTCCCGAAATTGTCATCATCCGTAAGGCATCTCGAAGGTAGGGAGTTGGACGCATGGTTCTGCATGGGAAAGCGGTGCGGTCAGGCTGCAAGGCGTGAAAGAAGCAGCTGCGGTTCTGGCGAGCATGACGGTTCTATGAAACGGTGTTTGTAACACGAATGACTTAGGTTGTACGGGGCCGATACCAACCCGATCGGTTCCTTACCGCAGGAGCGGCGCCGGAAACCGGCGATACAACACAACAGAGAGAAGGGCTGGGAGACAGCCATTCCCTAATGAAAGGAGAGGAAAGAATGAAGAATCTTAGAAGCAAGATGAAGAAGCAGGGCGGCTTTACCCTGATCGAAATGCTGATCGTCGTGGCTATCATCGCTATCCTGGTGGCTGTTTCCATTCCGGTGGTGAACAATGCTCTGGAGAGGACCAGAGTAGCTACGGATGCCGCTAACGAAAGGGCAGCGAAGGCGGCGGTTATGGTGGCATATTTAACTGAGGCTCACATAGGAGGAAACAATGGTCCTCAATTTAAGACGGATACATTTTATGGTTATGATGCAGTCAATGGGGTATTAGCTGCAGAGGCAGATCCTAGTACATTTAATTATGGAAAATGTCAAACTCATAAGGGTCAGTATATTGTTGTAAAATATGATGAAAAAAGTGCTCAAGTTGTTATTTATTGGTTGCCGAGTAGTCATGTGGTTGGGGCTCCTCAAGACCCGAAAGCGGATGGACGTATACCGCATATTGCAGGCAATGTAGAATAATGTTTCATTATATCCGAAACAAATTGAGTATGAAAAAGTTCTTTTCAGAGTATGAAGGGTTGGCATACTCTAAACACTCTGACAATCAGGGGAAGGCGGCTCCGCCGCCTTCCCGGATGGTCATTGTGCAGCGGATAGGTGTTTTGGAAAGCGGCGAGTGTTCAAAGCTTTCCAAAGAATCTATCTTTCCCAAAGCTATTCCAGAGAGGACGTTCCATGAACCACCTACATATTGAAATTGACTTCATACTCCTATATATCGTCTTTTGGGCGGCGGTTTTGGGTGCGGTGATGGGAAGCTTCCTGGACTGCGTGGCCTGGAGACGGGCCCACGGTGAAAGCATCTGGAAAGGCCGCTCCCACTGCGGCGAGTGCGGCCACGTCCTGGGCGTCCGGGACCTGATTCCGGTGTTTTCCTTCCTTTTTTCCAAAGGAAAATGCCGCCACTGCGGGGCCAGGATTCCCAGAGAAGCCTTTGTGGCGGAGCTTGTGGGCGCTTTTTCCTTCACCGCCATCGCCGTGAAATTCGACATGCAGCTGACCCTGCCCATGTGGCTGATCTTTGCGGCCCTGCTGCTGCTTTTGGCCCTCATCGACTGCAACCAGCGCATGCTGCCGGATTCCCTTTTGCTGGCCCTGGCGGTCAACCGCCTCTTGTTCTGGCTGGTGCTGGGACACGTGCCAGGGGCTTTGCTCCAAATGCTTCTGGGGGCCTGCTCCGTATCCGTGCCCCTGCTGCTCCTGGTGCTCCTGATGGACCGGGTTCTGGGCAAGGAAACCATGGGCGGCGGGGACATCAAGCTTTTCTTCGTCCTGGGCCTGTATTTTACCTGGCAGCAAATGCTCCTGGTGCTCCTGTGCGCCTGCCTTCTGGGCATTGCGGGCTGGTTCCTCGCCAGACGCACCCCCCGGACAGAGGACGGCGAAGAACAGGCCTTCCCTTTTGGCCCCTATATCGCCGGGGCGGCGGGCATCGTCCTCCTGTGGGGCCAGCCTTTGATCAACTGGTATATGAGTTTGCTGGAGGTATAAAAATGATTGCCACAAGGCCGATTGATTTGAGAGCCAGATTAAAAAAATATCTTGAATACAGTGAATTGATGAAAGCCAAGAGGAACGCCGAATATTTGTTGAAGTTGGAGGAAAGCCTGGCGCAGTTCAAGCGAGGGGAAACCATCTCCTTTACGATGGAGGAATTGGAAGCGATGGAAGCCGATGACTGGAAGCCGACCGCCAAAGTGCTTGAATTTGAAAAAAAGCACGGAATTCAAAGGTAGGGCTGCAGTATGGGTGGATTTTTTTAGATGATAAAGGAGGCAAATTTCATGGCCAAGACCAGATTGGGATTCGACATCGGCAACAGCAGCGTCAAGATTGCGGCTGTTGCGGGGGACAAGGTGCAGGTTTACGAGATCCGCATGCCGGAAAACATGATCAATGACGGCGAGATCACGATGCCCAACGCTTTTTCCGAATTTTTAAAAAAAGAAATGAAGCGGCTCAAGGTCCCCAAGGGGGAATGCGCCCTGGTGCTTCCCGCCAGACAGGTGATCTGCCGCCTGGTGACCCTTCCCAAAATGACCACCGAGCAGCTGATGCTGAACCTCCCCTATGAATTCAGCGAATTCATCCAGGGAGATCCGGATCGGTTCCTGTGCGACTACGCCCTCTGCGAGAACGATTTTGAAGAATCGGAGGAAGAGGGGGAGCACATGACCATGATGGCGGCGGCCGCCAGCAAGGAGCGGATCCAACAGTACGTCCATATGTTTTCCGCAGCGGGCCTGAAGCTCCGCACCCTGCTTCCCGGGGAGATGAGCCTCATCCGCCTGGTGGAGAAATACAGGGAAAAGAATCCGGAAAGCCCGGAGGAATTCTGCTTCATCAACCTGGGCCAGGACAACATCGGCATCACCATCGTCCAGAAGGACAAGGTCCGGGCCACGAGACAGATCGAGTTCGGCTGCGGACAGCTGGATTTGGCCATTGCGGACCTGATGAACACGGATCCTTTTTTGGCGGGTTCCTACAAGCTCACCAATTATCAGAACGTCTGGTACGCCCCGGAGTGTGCGGAGATTTACCAGCGGATCGCCGTGGAAATCCTGCGGGTGCTGCATTTTTACCGTTTCAATTATCGGGACAGCCAGCTGGCGGGCATTTACCTCGTGGGCGGCGGCGCCTGCATCTTGCCCCTGCGGCAGCGGCTGGAAGAGATGCTGGACGAGGACGTGATGGAGCTTCCTTTGCTTCCCGTGGAAGAATTCGCACCGGGCGGCCTGGAAGCGGGCGAAGCGGCCAGGGCCATTCTGGCGCTGGGCATGGCGGCGGTGTAGAAGGAGGCGAAATCGATGGCAAAAGAGAACAAGAAAAATCCTTATCCGGAAAAACGAACCATGAACCTCTATTACAAGCCGGACCGCACCAC
>CANQPH010000054.1 GCA_947625675.1 uncultured Acetatifactor sp. | reverse complement strand
CTCTTTCAAAAAATCGGCGGAGCGGCACTTTGGACAGGTTCAGCCGTTTTTTAGGTGCAGTTTGC
This sequence comes from uncultured Acetatifactor sp., assembly GCA_947625675.1. Classification (GTDB taxonomy): domain Bacteria; phylum Bacillota; class Clostridia; order Lachnospirales; family Lachnospiraceae; genus Acetatifactor. The sequence goes on along the minus strand of CANQPH010000054.1, from coordinate 20,253 downwards.
GGAAACTCAAGCGAATTATTCCCAAACCTTGAACTTCACCCTCTCGATCCTGGAAACCTCGTCGGCCAGAATGCAGATATCGTCGGTCAGCTGAATGCCGGTCATGATGATATCGGTGCCTCCCCGGCCTTCCAGCAGCTTTTTGAGCTCATCCACGGACAAAATGTCCTTTTCCACCAGCCCCAGGACTTCGTCCAGGATCAGGAGATCGCATTCCCCGGTGGCCAGCACCTTCCTGGCGAAATTGATTCCGTTCAAAATATTGCGGTGTTCAGCCTGCCTTCCATCCTCTGAAAGATTTTCATAATTCCCCTCAGATTTTTCAAAGCGAAACAGCTTGATCTCCGGCTCCATTTTTTTCAGGAAAGCCGCATTTTCTGGGGTCTTCCCCTTCAGGAACTGGATGATCACCACCCTCCTGCCGGCTACGGCTTCCTGCACGGCCCTGCCCAGGGCCGCCGGTGACTTTCCTCTCCCATCTCCCGTATAGACGTATATCATTCCCTTTTTCATATAGGACTCCTCTGAAAATCCAAAACCAACGACACCGCAATTATTTTAACATAAAACGGTGAGGGAATCAATGATTCCAAATTAATATTAAGATTTTATTAATGAACGCCCCTATTCCTCTCCGAACACCTCCAGCTTGCTCACGGACACCTCAAAGGCGATCCTGCGCTCCACGGTCTCTTCGTCCAGTTTTTTCATATATTCCCGGCTCTGAATCCTGCCCCAGATCACGCAGCGCTCCCCCACCCGGAAGTGGTTGGCGTATCTGGCGTTCCGCCCCCAACAAATACAGGGTATGTAATCCGATTTGCCATAGGGCCGGTTCACCGCCAGGAGCAGATCCGCAATTTCCCTGCCCAGAGGGGTTTTGCGGTAGATCGGTTCCTTGCAGACAAAGCCGTCCAAATAAATCTGATTGGTTTTGGAGCTTTCCTCCAGGCCTTCCACGAATTCCACTTCTCTGGCAAAAACGGACAACACCAGCCGATTTCTGTGCTCTTCGTGCCGATTGTAGGAACGGAACTGGCCGTTCACGCTGATGAACATTCCCCTGTAGTCGGCATCCACGTCCATCAGGCGTTCCGATATCATGACGGGAATGATGTCATAGCTCTCGCTGAGCCTCTGAACCCTCACGTCCACCATGTAGAAGCCTTCCCCGAAAATTTCATGACTATAAGTGAAATCGCTGATAATCTCCCCCATAATCGTTACCTGGTTGTTTTCAATCACTTTTTCCGTCATTTTGTATTCTCCCTTCTTACACTCATGTTTCTTCCGGCAATTTTCCCCTTGCCTGTATCTCTTCCCTCGACGGGCTAACTTATTTATACTACATTTTTCAGAGGGATAGAATAGTAAGATATCGCAGGAAACGCCAAATATCGCAGGATTCTGTTTTGTTTTCCAATAAAAATCTAATGAAAAACCACTAAAATCTTTTTCAAAATCCCTTTTTTTCTTGCGTTATCCAAAAAAGAGTGCTATACTATAACGGTTTGAAAATCGACAAAATATTTTGGCCGACGCAAAACACCCTTTTTCCGCCCAAAATGTCTATATCTGCGGGAAATCGATAATTTCCGCCCTGTTCCGTCAATGGGTCAGGCGCAGAAGCGTCCGGTCAAAAAGCATATCGGGAAACGAGGAGATTATGAGACAAAAAAGAGAAGATGTGAGAAACGTCGCCATCATCGCCCATGTGGACCACGGCAAGACCACTCTGGTGGACGAGCTGCTGAAGCAAAGCGGCGTGTTCCGGGAAAATCAGGAAGTCATGGAACGGGTCATGGACTCCAATGACATCGAGCGGGAAAGAGGGATCACCATCCTGTCCAAAAATACCGCCGTCACCTACAAGGGGATCAAAATCAACATCGTGGACACCCCGGGCCATGCGGATTTCGGCGGCGAGGTGGAACGGGTGCTGAAAATGGTGAACGGCGTAATCCTGGTGGTGGACGCCTTTGAAGGCGCCATGCCCCAGACCAAATTCGTGCTGCGCAAAGCTTTGGAACTGAAGCTTCCCGTAGTGGCCTGCATCAACAAGACCGACCGGCCGGAAGCCAGGCCCAAAGAAGTGGTGGACGAGGTGCTGGAGCTTTTCCTGGAGCTGGATGCGGACGACAGTCAGCTGGACTGCCCCTTCGTGTTCGCTTCCGCCAAAACCGGGATGGCTTCCCTCTCCCCGGAGGAACCCGGGGTCAACATGGAACCTCTTTTTGAAACCATCGTGAACTATATCCCTGCGCCGGAAGGGGATCCGGAAGCCGGCACCCAGGTGCTCGTCAGCACCATCGACTACAACGAATACGTGGGCCGCATCGGCGTGGGCAAGGTGGACAACGGCACCATCAGCGTCAATCAGGAAGTGGTGATCTGCAACCATCACGAGCCCGGCAAGCAGACCCGGGTCAAGGTCAGCAAGCTCTATGAGTTCGACGGGCTGAACAAGGTGGAAGTCAAGGAAGCCACCATCGGTTCCATCGTGGCCATTTCCGGCATCAGCGATCTCCATATCGGTGACACCCTCTGCGCCGTGGACCATGTGGAGCCCATCCCTTTCCAGAAGATCAGCGAGCCCACCATTTCCATGCAGTTCATGGTGAATGACTCTCCTCTGGCGGGCCTGGAGGGCAAATACGTGACCAGCCGTCATCTGCGGGACCGTCTGTTCCGGGAACTGAACACGGACGTCTCCCTGCGGGTGGAGGAAACGGATTCCACGGACAGCTTCAAGGTTTCCGGCCGGGGCGAACTGCACCTCTCCGTCCTCATTGAGACCATGCGGCGGGAAGGCTACGAATTCGCCGTCAGTAAGGCGGAGGTCATTTACAAAAAGGATGATAACGGGAAATTGTTGGAGCCCATGGAGCTGGCTTACATCGACGTGCCCAATGAGTTCGCCGGGGCCGTCATCGAGAAGCTGGGCCAAAGAAAAGGGGAGCTTTTGAACATGGGGTCCATCACCAACGGCACCTATACCAGGCTGGAGATTTCCATTCCGGCCAGGGGGCTTATCGGCTATCGGGGAGAGTTCATGACGGACACCAAGGGAAATGGTATCATGAATACGGTGTTTGACGGTTACAAGCCTTACAAGGGAGACATTCAGTACCGCAAGCAGGGGTCCCTCATCGCCTTCGAGCCGGGAGAATCCATCACTTACGGTCTGTACAACGCCCAAGAGCGGGGCATTCTCTTCATTGCCCCCGGGGAAAAGGTGTATGCCGGCATGGTGGTAGGCCAGACAGGGCGCAGCGAGGACATCGAGATCAATGTCTGCAAGAGAAAGCAGCTTACCAACACTCGTTCTTCCAGTGCGGACGAGGCTTTGCGTCTGACGCCGCCCAAGATCTTGAGTTTGGAGCAGGCCCTGGATTTCATCGACACGGATGAGCTTCTGGAGGTGACTCCCGTGCATCTGCGGATCCGCAAGAAGATTTTGGATCCCACGCTGCGCAAGCGGGCGGCTTTTAGTAAGAAGTAGAGGTAATGGTAAGGGTCAGCGTCTGCCGAGTTCCAGTTTGTTCAGGATGCCGTCAGCATCGATGCCGGGATGGGTCAGGTAGAGGCGGCAGATGTGTTCCGCCAGTTCCGGGCTGATGCCGCACTTGGCCGCAATGGAGGCCGGGGATTTGCCCCGGTTGGTCTCTTTCATGACGGCGGAGACCAGCTGTCGTTTATCCAACTCGGAAAGGGTCTTCAGCTTCTTCTCCGAAGCTTCGGCCCTCCTGGCGGAAAAGCCGAAACGGAACTTCACCGGGATCTCCACTTTTTTCACCCGGTAAGAAGCATCTTCCTCCACTTCCAGGATCGCCAGGGTCACGGGCAGGATGAAGCGCTTGGGGCCGCAGCTGCCGGGATTGAGCCACAGTCTTCCGCCCTCTTCTTTTTCTTCATACAGATGGGAATGACCATGGACCACGATTTGGACGCCGCTCAGGTCATCCTTGATTTCCTCCCGGTCATGGATCATGTAAAACTGCAGGCCGGCATAGGAAAACCGCAGCGTCTCCGGCAGTCGGTCGCCCCAGTCCTCATCGTTATTGCCCTTCACGGTGCGGACCTCCGCGATCCTGCCGAGCCCCGTCAGAATTTCCTCCCGCCCCACGTCTCCGCCGTGCAGGATCAGATTGCAGCCCTGCAGGGCATCCAGGACTTCGTCCCGGAGCACGTCATGGGTATCCGAAAGAATGCCGATCTTCGTCATATTTCCTCGCATTCTGCCGCCGATCAGGCGGCATTTGACTCAAAGGGACTTCGTGCGGCAGTACAATTCCCAGGATTGAAATCCCAAGATTGAAATTTTTATTTTTCAGCCTTCTTCCCCGCATTGCCAAAAAGCTTTTTCACTTATGATAGGGCGCCCCCTGGATGATCCGGTAAGCCCGGTAGATCTGCTCGCTCAGGATCACCCGCATGAGCTGATGGGGGAAGGTCAGGTCGGAAAAGCTGATATGGCAGTCCGCCCGGTTGACCACGGATTCATGGAGCCCCAGGGAGCCTCCGATCACGAAGACCATGCGGCTTTTGCCGTTTAAGGCGGTCTTTTCTATCAGGCCCGCAAAGGCCTCGGAGGTATATCTCTGCCCCAGAATTTCCAGAGTGCAGACATAGGCCTCTGGATCCAGTCTGGCAAGGAGGCGGACGGCCTCCTTTTCCTTGATCTGAGACGCCTGTACAGGGCTCAGATGCTCGGGAGTCTTCTCGTCCGCCACCTCTATGATCTCAAATTTACAATATTTGCTCAGGCGTTTGGCATATTCCTCCACCGCTTCCCGGTAAAAGGATTCTTTGAGTTTGCCGACGCACAAAATGGTGATCTTCATCGGATCACTTGCCGCTTAAATACTCGTCGATGCCCTTGGCCGCCGCCTTTCCGGCGCCCATGGCCAGAATCACGGTGGCTGCTCCGGTCACGGCGTCTCCTCCGGCGTACACACCTTCCTTGGTGGTCTTGCCGTTGGCTTCATCGGCCACGATGCACTTCCACTTGTTGGTCTCCAGGCCTTCCGTGGTGGAGGAAATCAACGGGTTGGGGGAAGTGCCCAGGGACATGATCACGCAGTCCAGATCCATGGTGAATTCGGAATCCGGAATCACCACGGGCCTTCTTCTGCCGGACTCATCGGGCTCGCCCAGCTCCATGCGGATGCACTTCATGCCAGTGACCCAGCCCTTCTCGTCCGCCAGGATCTCGGTGGGATTGGTCAGCAGATTGAAAATAATCCCTTCCTCCTTGGCGTGATGCACCTCTTCCACTCTGGCAGGGAGCTCCTCTTCGCTTCTGCGGTACACGATGTGCACTTCCGCACCCAGGCGCAGGGCGGTTCTGGCCGCATCCATAGCCACGTTGCCGCCGCCCACCACGGCCACCTTCTTCCCCCGCATGATGGGAGTGGGGGATTCCGGATCGAAGGATTTCATCAGATTGCTTCTGGTCAGATATTCATTGGCGGAGAACACGCCGTTGGAGTTCTCCCCGGGAATGCCCATGAACTTGGGCAGACCGGCGCCGGAGCCGATGAACACGGCTTCGAAGCCCTCTTCCTCGATGAGCTGGTCGATGGTCACGGACTTGCCGATGACCACGTTGGTCTCGATCTTCACACCCAGGGCCTTCACGTTTTCGATTTCCTTGGCCACCACGGCCTTCTTGGGCAGACGGAATTCGGGGATTCCATAGACCAACACTCCTCCCGGCTCGTGGAGGGCTTCAAAGATGGTCACGTCATAGCCCATCTTGGCCAAATCTCCGGCGCAGGTCAGTCCTGCAGGGCCGGAGCCGATCACGGCCACCTTCTTCCCTTTCTTTTCCTTACAGCCCTCCGGCACGATGCCGTTCTCCCTGGCCCAGTCGGCCACGAAGCGCTCCAGTTTGCCGATGGAAATGGGTTCTCCCTTGATGCCCCGGATACACTTGCCCTCGCACTGGGTCTCCTGGGGGCACACCCGGCCGCACACCGCCGGAAGGGCGCTGGCATGGCTGATGATCTGATAGGCCTCTTCGATCTCTCCGGCCTTTACCTTGCTGATAAAGCCGGGAATGTCAATGGCCACGGGACAGCCCTTGACGCACTGGGCGTTGCGGCAGTTGATGCACCGGGAAGCTTCACACATGGCCTCTTCCTGATTATAGCCCAGACACACTTCTTCAAAATTCGTAGCCCGGATCTGGGGATCCTGCTCACGAACGGGTACTTTCTTCATGACATCCATAGATTTTGCTCCTCCTGACCCGCTCAAAGCGGGCGCTGCATTCCATATTTTTTTGATTTTTTGCGGTTTTACGACTTATTCGCAGTTGCCGCATCCGCCGTGATGGGTCTCCCCTTCCTGATACTTCAAAATGGCCCTGCCCTCTTCGGTCTTGTACATCTGCTGCCTTCTCATGGCCTCGTCGAAATTGACCTGATGGCCATCAAATTCCGGACCGTCCACGCAGGCGAACTTCACCTTGCCTCCCACGGTCACCCTGCAGGCGCCGCACATGCCGGTGCCGTCCACCATGATGGGGTTCAGGCTGACCACGGTGGGGATGTTCAGATCCTTGGTCATGAGGCATACGAATTTCATCATGATCATGGGGCCGATGGCGATGCAGACATCGTATTGATGGCCCTCCGCTACCAGATCCTTGATCACCTGGGTGACCATGCCGCTCCTGCCGTAGGAACCATCATCCGTGGTCACGTACAGGTTGCCTGCCACGGCTTCCATCTCTTTTTCCAGAATCAACAGATCCTTGGTCTTGCTGCCCACGATCACGTCCGCCGCAATTCCTCTCTCATGCAGCCACTTCACCTGAGGATACACGGGAGCGGCGCCCACGCCGCCGGCCACGAAGAGGATTTTTTTCTTCTTGAGCGTCTCCGGATCCTCCGATACCAGATCGGAAGGCCGTCCCAAGGGACCCACGACGTCATGGAAGCGATCCCCTTCCTTCAAATGCGCCATTTTCATGGTGCTGGCGCCCACGCTCTGGAATACGATGGTCACAAGACCCGCTTCCCTGTCATAATCGCAGATGGTCAGGGGAATTCTCTCCCCGTCCTCTCCCATCCTGACGATCACGAATTGCCCCGGCTCGCAGTATTTTGCGACCCTGGGCGCCACCACATCACAGAGATAGATATTGGTGGTCAATTCTTTTGCTTTTACAATTTCGTACATTTGACCTCTCTCCTTATTTATTTCTGGGTATTTTTATAACTCAGCCAATGTGTAGCTGCCGTTTTCCACCAGCAGACGGTAAGCCGTTCCCCCGTAGACCTCCACCGCATAATAGGTTCCCGTCCAGCTTTGCAGACCCTCTTCATCCTGAAGCACCTCTGCAACGATATAATAATCTCCCAGATCCTGCAGCCTTGAGGCGTACAAGTACTGGTACAGATAGCGGGCCTTGGTTTCCTGGGAATAGTGCCCGCTCCTATCAGAAATCCTCTGCAGTTCGAGAAGTTTATCCACCAATAGGTTCACTGCGATCTCCGGGGTGATCTCCGTGGCCAGCTCCAGGTGGAACGCCCGCTCCGTGATCTTGCCCATGGTGCCGTCCTCTTTCAGGGCGGCGAATTTATAAACGCTGTCCCCCAAAGGCATGTGCAGGGGCCTGGTATACACCTGGGAATTCATGGTGGGGTCGCTGCCATCCGTGGTATAGTGAATCTCCGCTTCCCTGTCCCCCTCCATCCAAACCTCGATCCGGGTGGGAACGTCATAATCACCGCTCAATATGCTGACCTCCGGGCCCACGTCCAGATCCACGTCAACGAAGAATTCCTGCTCCGCCACGTCGCTGACCACGCCATAATCATTAACGAAGATCGCCTTCACCACCACGCTCTCCATCAGAACCAGGGGAGACGTGTACAGCGTGCTGTTTTCATCCGGATCGCTTCCGTCCAGGGTATAATAAACCTTTCCAGGAGCGCAGGGCGTGAGCTTCAGCGGCACGGCGGTGTCATAATAACCGGCTTCGCAGCTGAATTCCGGGGGAAGCACCAGATAGGCCTTGTAGGCGTTCTGGATCGCCGCGTTCTCACTGGCCTTCAGGAGCGCATCAATCGTGTCATATTCTCCCCGTTCCCGGTAAATGTCAATGAGCTTCCCATAGGCCCGCTCCAACTGTTCCTGGCCGCAGAGCGGATTGTGGGTCAGTTCCCGCAGCAAATATTCATATTCCACCCGGTTGCCCTTGCGGAGCTGCACGTCCGCCAGGGAAAAATACAATTCCGGGTCGGAAGCGTCCAATTCCAGGGCCCTTTCATAATATTCGATGGCTTCCTCATACCTTTCCGCTGCCGCCGCCTCTGCGGCCTCCCGCACCTGATAATCATAGGAATTGTTCCTGTAGGCGCTGACTCCCGCAAATGCTCCTGCCGCCGCCAAAGCCAGCAGACAGACCGCCGCTATCATCCATATATACTTTTTCTTCCTGGAACCATGCCGCCCCTTCCGATTGCTGCCCTCTTCCCCTTCCTCGCTGTCATGCTGAAAAAATGCCTTCGTCAGCTCCTCATCCTCGTCATCATCCAAGGGATCTCCTATAAATTGGGCCATATTTTCTTCCAGTTCCGGCTCAAAATCCGGAACGATATGGATGTCTTTTCCACAATGCTCACAATATAGGGCATTGTCCGGCATCTCCATCCCACAATTTGGACATTTCATACTACCTCGATCCCGAAGCGTCCGCTCAACGCCTGTGCTGTTCGGGTCCAACAGGCCCGACTCCGGCATCAGCTTATTCCTCGGTCCGCCGCGCTTCCTGGCAGACCGTCACTGCAATTTCAGGCTTTCCACACAATTATACATGAGCATGGCGATGGTCATGGGCCCCACGCCTCCCGGCACCGGCGTAATGGCGCTGCAGACAGGCTCCACGCTTTCAAAATCCACGTCGCCGTACAGCTTTTTGCTGCCTTCCTCCCGATGGATCCCCACGTCGATGACCACGGCGCCTTCCTTCACGTATTCCCGGGTAATCATCTGGCGTTTTCCCACCGCCACCACCAGGATATCCGCCCGTCTGGTGATCTCCTTGAGGTTCCGGGTCCTGCTGTGGGCGACGGTCACCGTGCCGTTTTCCTGCAAGAGCAGAAGGGCGACGGGCTTCCCCACGATATTGCTGCGCCCCACCACCACACATTCCTTTCCGGCGATCTCCACGCCGGAACGCTTGAGCAGCTGGATGATTCCTGCGGGGGTGCAGGACACCAGGCCCGGGGCCCCGATACAGAGGGAACCCACGTTGACGGGATGAAAAGCGTCCACGTCCTTCCTGGGATCGATGGCACGGATCACGCTCTCCTCGGAAATATGCTTCGGGAGCGGAAGCTGCACCAGGATGCCGTTCACGTCCTTCCTCCCGTTCAGCTCCTCAATGAGGGAAAGCAGTTCCTCCTGGGAAACCTCCTCCTCCAGTTCATAGCTCAAGGAGCGGATTCCCACATATTCACAGGCTTTTTTCTTGTTGCCCACGTAGACGCTGGAGGCAGAATCCTTACCCACCTGGATCACCGCCAGGGTGACCTGGATCCCTTCCTGGGCCAGCTGTTCCACCTTTTCCTTTACTTCCTCTTTGATCTGGGCGGAAATTTTCTTTCCATCAATGATGACGGCCATATGATCACTCCTTCCTGGGGTCACGGCTCAGAAGAGCCCCGTGATCCTGCCGTTCTCATCCACGTCGATCCGATAAGCGGCAGGCTGCTTGGGCAGGCCGGGCATGGTCATCACCGCACCGGTGAGCACCACCACGAACCCTGCGCCAGCGGAGACATAGACCTCCCGGACGTTCAGCTCGAACCCTTCCGGACGCCCCAGCAGGGCGGGATCGTCGGAAAGAGAATACTGGGTCTTGGCCATGCAGACCGGCAGCCCGCCAAAGCCCAGAGTCTCCAGGCGGGACAGCTGCTTTTCCGCCGCCGGGGCGAAATTCACGCTTCCGGCCCCGTAGATTTCCCGGGCCACCGTCTCGATCTTTGCCTTCAAGCCAAGGTCGTCCTCGTACAAAGGCTTAAAATGGCTTTCCTTCGTTTCCAGGGTCTCCAGCACCTTCCGGGCCAGTGCCACGCCTCCCTGGCCTCCCTTCTCCCACACCTGGGACAGGGCGAATTCACAGCCCCGCTCCCGGCAAAAGCCCTCCACGTAAGCCACTTCCGCTTCCGTGTCCGTGGCGAAGGAATTCAGGGTCACCACGATGGGCACGCCGTACTTCTGAAGATTTTCAATATGCTTCTCCAGATTGACGATTCCCTTTTTCAGGGCGTCCAGGTTCTCCAGGGCCAGATCGGCCTTGCCGACACCCCCATTATACTTCAAAGCCCGCACCGTTGCAACCAGTACCGCCGCATCCGGTTTCAGGCCCGCCATCCGGCATTTGATGTCAAAAAACTTCTCCGCACCCAGATCCGCACCGAAGCCCGCCTCCGTGATGCAGTAATCCGCCATTTTCAAGGCGGCCCTGGTAGCCCTGACAGAATTGCAGCCGTGGGCGATGTTGGCGAAGGGGCCCCCGTGCACCAGCACCGGGGTGTGTTCCAGAGTCTGCACCAAATTGGGCTTGAGGGCATCCTTCAAGAGGGCCGCCATGGCTCCCACCGCCTTCAAGTCCCCGGCGGTCACCGGTTCCCCGTCCAGATTGTAGGCCACGACGATTCTTTCCAGCCTTTCCTTGAGATCCTTCATGTCCTCCGCCAGGCAGAGCACCGCCATGATCTCGCTGGCCACGGTGATCACGAAATGATCCTCCCGCACCGTTCCGTCCGCCTTGCTTCCCAGGCCGATCACGATGTTGCGCAGCACCCTGTCGTTCATGTCCACGCAGCGTTTCCAGACCACCTGCCTGGTATCGATCCGCAGCTCGTTGCCCTGCTGGATATGATTGTCCAACAAGGCCGCCAGGAGATTGTTGGCGGAAGTGATGGCATGAAAGTCCCCCGTGAAATGCAGGTTCAGATCCTCCATGGGCACCACCTGGGCGTAACCGCCTCCCGCAGCCCCTCCCTTGATCCCGAAACAGGGCCCCAGGGAAGGCTCCCGCAAGGCCACGATCGCCCTCTTCCCCAGCTGTCCGAAGGCCTCTCCCAGCCCGACGCTGGTAGTGGTCTTGCCTTCTCCCGCCGGAGTGGGATTGATGGCCGTCACCAGGATCAGTTTCCCGTCCGGCCGTCCATCGAGTTTTTTCAAAAAATCCTCCGAAAGCTTCGCCTTGTATTTTCCGTATAACTCCAGGTCCTCAGGATCGATGCCGATTCTGGCGGCCACTTCCGCAATCAGCTCCAGAACCGCTTCCTGGGCGATCTCAATATCTGATTTCATCCCTACGTCCCCGCTTTCCTCTCTATATTTCTTCCAGTCTATATTTCTTCCAGAAGCTGCTCAAACTGCTCTTCCGTCATCAGCACTTTCCTGGGCTTGGTACCTTCCTCTTCTCCCACCACGCCGTATTCCGCCAGCTGATCCATGATCCTGGCGGCACGGTTGAAGCCTATCTTCAGCACCCTCTGGAGCATGCCGATGGAAGCCTTATCCTTCTCGATAATGAACCTCCCCGCTTCCGCAAAGTATTCATCCCGTTCCTCTCCGCCGGAAATTCCCGCTCCGCCGCTTCCCAGGTTTTTGATCTGCTCTTCCACGTCCGAAGCGTATACATTGCCGAGAGTCTGGTTCTTCAGGAAATCCACCACGTCCGACACCTCCCTGTCGGAGACAAAGGCCCCCTGGATCCTGGCGGGCTTGGAATAGCCCTGGGGATAAAAGAGCATGTCGCCCTTGCCCAACAGCTTCTCCGCCCCCACCATGTCCAGAATGGTACGGGAGTCCACGCCGCTGGAAACTGCGAAGGCCACCCGGCTGGGCATGTTGGCCTTGATCAGGCCGGTGATCACGTCCACGCTGGGACGCTGAGTGGCGATGATCAGATGGATCCCCGCCGCCCTGGCCAGCTGGGCCAGACGACAGATGGATTCCTCCACCTCTCCGGGAGCCACCATCATCAGATCCGCCAGCTCGTCCACGATGATCACGATCTGGGGGAGCTTGGCGGGAGCGTCTTCCTGCCCCTGCTCCTTCATGGCCTCCACCTTCGCATTATATCCCTTCAGATCCCGGACGTTGAAGTCCGCAAATTTTTTGTATCGATCCGTCATTTCGGAGACGCCCCAATGCAAAGCGGCGGATGCCTTCTTGGGATCCGTCACCACGGGGATCAAAAGATGGGGAATGCCGTTGTACACGCTCAGCTCCACCACCTTGGGGTCCACCAGGATCAGCTTCACGTCGTCCGGGTGAGCCTTGTAAAGGATGCTCATGATCAAAGTGTTGATACAGACGGACTTGCCGGAACCGGTGGAACCGGCGATCAGCATATGGGGCATCTTGGCGATGTCCGACACCACCACCTGACCGGCGATATCCTTGCCCACCGCAAAGGCCAGATTGGAAGGGAACTCCTTGAATTCCCGGCTCTCCAGCAGATCCCGCAGGGCCACCATCATGTTCTCCTTGTTGGGCACCTCGATGCCCACCGCCGCCTTGCCCGGAATGGGGGCTTCGATTCGGATGTCCGTGGCGGCCAGGTTCAGCTTGATGTCATCCGCCAGGCTCACGATCTTGCTGACCTTCACACCCTGCTCCGGCTGCAGCTCATACCGGGTCACGCTGGGGCCCTGGCTGATATCCGTAATAGTCACCTTCACGCCGAAAGTGGCCAAAGTCTGCTGCAGCCGCATGGCGGTCTCCTTCAGTTCCCGGCTGGCGTCCACCGCCCTGGCCGGCCCCTTCTGCAGCTTGGAATAAGGGGGAAAGATATATTTTCCAGGCGTCACCATGGAGGAAGTCCTGGCCGCCTTCTGCATATCCCTGCGGATCTGGGAATCCTCCCCATCCCCGCCTTCTGCGGGCTTTGCCGCCGGACGGGACTTGTTGGTGGCTTCGCTATGTACCCGTATCGCTTCCGCTTCCTTCGTGAGAACCGCATCCCCCGGCCCGGATGAAGCGGATTCGGGATTTTTCTCCGTCCGAGATGCGTTCCTCCGGGAGAATTCCGAGAACTCTATCACCTTCGAAGCGCTTTCCGCCGCTTCCGGGAACGCTTCCGCTTCGGCCTCTCCCGGAAGAAATTCCTCGTCATCCTCCGCCGAGAAAGGCCCCTCCCCATAATGCTCCGAAGGAGAACTCTCCCTTGTGCGTCCTTCCGGAGGGAAAACCTCCCGCAAACCGGGATCCTCCGCTGCGGACTGACCGCCGCTGCGAATCTGTATCCTGTCGAACTCGAAATCATTTCCTGCCGAATCGGTCAAACCGCCGTCAGGCGTCTCTTCGGAAAAATCTCCGTTTTCCGCCTTTTCACCTTCCAGGGCTTCCATGGTGATCTCGTGAATGTCGTCCCGATTCTTATGGGAGGCACGCTTTTCCAGAGAAGTGTCTATGGTCACTCCCACGGCCCGCTTATCCATCCGCAGGATCTTGGCGTCTTCCTTTTCCTCCGCCTTCTGTCTCTTGGCCTCCTGGTTCCTGGCGCTCTGTTCCCTGCGCCGCTGCTGTTCCTGCTTCCGTTCCTGCAGCCGTTCCTGTCTCCGTTCCTGCTCTTCCAGCCTGCGTTCCTGATCCTCGTATCTGCGGGCTTCCTGTTCCTCCCTGCGTCTCCTGGCCGCTTCCCTGCGAAGCTCGGAATTCTCTGCGGAGCGCTCCCTCAGTCGGTCGCCCTTCTCCCTCATTCCGCTCAAGAAAAGCTTCTCCGTCAACAGAATGACGCTGATTGCGGAGCATAGCAGGACCACCAGAATCGTCCCCACCATTTCCAGATAGTGCAGGGAAAGATAAGCCAGGCTTCCCGCCAGCACGCCGCCGCCGTTCTTCTGTTCCTGACTGCCTTTGTACAGGAGCACGATGTCATATTTTTCCAGGCCCTCCGCATTGCCGGACAACAGTTCGCAGACCACGCCGAGCATCAAAAAAAGAACCGCTCCGGCAACCATTTTGCGCACCGCATTAGGGCTTCCCTCATTGGCAAGCCAGAAGGCCGCCGCAACAAACAATGCGACGGGCGCAATATAAGCGGTCCACCCAAAAAGACCGAAAAGCACACCGCTGACGGTATTTCCCACCGGCCCGATGATCCCGAAATTACACAAAAACAAAATCACCATCACCACGAACAAAGCGACCAGGCCGATCTCATGAAAGAGTTCATAATCCTGTTCCGCCTGATGCGCCCTTGCGCCGCCTCCTTTGCGGCCGCCGGACTTTCTGGAAGCGGATGCGCCGCTCTTCTTCTTGGTGGATGATGTCTTTTTTCCTGATGCTGAAGCCATTTCTTCCTCTCATTCTTCAGAAAAATCGTCTCTATTCCTGATATCTTTTAAGAGTATACCATTTTTATTCCTTCTTGTCACCATAAAATTTTCTCACTTGCGGAATCTCCCTTTATCCTCCGTTGTCAATCATGTCATGAAGACAGCGGACCGCCCTGTCGATTCCTCCCACCTCATCGATGATCCCGTAGTTTACGGCCTCTTCTCCTACCAGGATCGTCCCCACATCCTTGGTCAGCACCCCCGTTTCCATCATCAATCCCTCGAACCCTTCCCGGGAGATACCGCAATGACTGCAGACGAAGCCCGTAATGCGGTCCTGGATCTGTTTGAAGTAATCAAAAGTCTGGGGAACGCCGATCACCATCCCGTTCATCCGCACGGGGTGAATGACCATGGTGCCCGTGGGCACGATGAAAGAACGATCCGTGCTCACCGCAATGGGCACGCCGATGGAATGGCTGCCTCCCAGCACCAGGGAGACGGTGGGCTTGCTCAGGGACGCCAACATCTCCGCTATGGCCAGTCCCGCCTCCACGTCCCCTCCCATGGTATTCAGGAGCACCAACACCCCCTGAATCTCGTCGCTGTCTTCTATGGCCGCCAGCTGCGGCAGAATGTGCTCATATTTGGTGGTCTTCGCATTGCCGGCCAGATTATCATGTCCTTCAATCTCCCCGATAATGGTCAGGAGATGAATAATGTGTTTCCGGGGACTTTTATCCAGGGTGACCTGTCCCGTCTTCCCAATTCTGTCTTCCTGCTGTTCCTGTGCCTGAAGTTTCTCATCTTTTTCCTCGCAATCGGCCATCGGTCCTCCTTCTTTTACGCCAGCCCGCTTACGGCTTCGTCCTTTTGAAAAAATACTGCGGGCAAAATGCAAAAAATAAGACCCAGGGGTTCCTGACTTTCCCGGGCCTTATCAGTATGACCGGTTTTCCGCCGACTTATACCAAGGGAATTCAATAATCAAAGTCATCGTCCTCAGCCACTTCCACGTCATAGTGCATCTGGGACTCTTCCGGTTCCAGGATATAGCCGACCGGCTTTTTCCTGACCTTTCGGGGACGAAGGAAGGGATCTTCTATGAATTGAAGTCCGCCGACCGGATTGTTTTGTGACCCCGCCTGCGGGGCTGACTCCCCCTGCTTCGGCTCAACTCGTTCCGGTTTCTGCCGTTCTGACTCGTTCCGTTCCGTCTCCTGCCATTCTGACTCGTTCCGTTCCTGCTGATCTGACTCCTGCCGTTCCGGTTCCTGCTCTTCCAGTCCTCCCTCTTCCAGTTCTTCCTCTTCCGGTTCTTCCTCTTCCATCTCTTCCGGCTCCGTTTCCAGGCAATCCCTCAGCCCGTTGGCCGCCAGCACGACGCACACCAGCCAAAACAGTCCCGCAGGATCCATGCGCTTCGCCGGGATCTGCCAGAATCCTATCCCGCATAAGGACAAAAAGGCGAGAATCCAGGGAAGCCCTTCCCTCTGGCTCGTTCTGCACCAAAAGGAAATTGCGCCGACCACCATAAGGGCCGCAACTCCCACATAACCGGGCAAATACCTTTCCGGCATCCAGAAAAGAGGATTCCATCCTTTCACCTGGTACAGGGAAGCCCAGGCATTCCACACCCTGAGAAAACCGACATGGCTGCTCCAGGCGTCCAGGGCCAAAATACCGGCGAAAAAGCCGAACAGGAAAAGACACAACAGCGGAAGCTGCAGAACCGCTTTTCCCCAAATATCTTCTGCGGTCTCACGTTCCAGAAGGAATGCGCCCAACAGCAAGAAAATCAGGGAAATGCCGCAGACATCCAGATAACAGAGCAGGGCTGTGAGAATCCCGACCGCCAGGGGAAGCAGGATCCTGCGCCACCCCTTGGGCACGCCTTCCGAAAACAGCTTAAAATAGGAAGCCAGGACAATCAACCCCAGACCAAAGAAGCATAAATACAGCATTTCCGGGGAATAAGTGAATCCGGCCTTTACATTAGAAGGAAAATACAACAGATATGCCAAGACAAGCACCGCCGGAAAGGCTCCGGCCAGCTTCCTCACCCCGATGCAGACCAGGAACGCCCCGATAAATTGCAATGCGATCTGTATGCAGATCCCAACTTCCCATCGATTGCCCAGCAAGAGGAAGCAGAAATGCAGCGTCTGCAAATAGAAATAGACGATGCCATGGGCCACCTGGGGAACGCTTCCCCCTTCCGTCACCTTGGCCGCCTGGAAATATTCCGAATTCTCCCCTGCCGCCACGATACCGTAGAGGGCGGGGAACCGATCCGGCATGAAAAGCACCAGCTGCCGAAGAATCAAGGCTCCCGCCAGCAGAAGCACCACCGCAATTCCCTCCACCATGTTCCAGGGCACCCTGCCGGACGATTTCCCATACTTCGCATGCAGACGCTTCACCCAGCCGCAAGTGGCCAACAGGCGAAGCAGGACAAAGAGGACCGCCGCCAACGCCAGGCCAGCCGCTCCGGCCACCGGCAGCGCATACGGGCTTTCCCAGCCCAGGGCTTCTGCCGCAGATGCGGTCACAAAGAACAGCCCTGCCGCAGCCGCAAGCAAATATATAATCCATATAAAGATACTGAATCCGTTTTTCTTCCAAGCCATCTTTCGTCCCGTCCCGTTTCCTGCCAGACTCTACAAAACCTTTTCAATATTATATCTGGGCCTTTGCTTGACTTCAATATATATCTTGCCGATATACTGCCCCACCAGGCCGATGGCCAAAAGCTGCAGGCCTCCCAGAAACCAGATGGACAGGATCAGGGAAGTCCAGCCCGGCACCACGTGTCCCGAAAAATAAGAAATCAGCGCATACACCGCCGCCAACAGGGAGAACAGAATGATGATCAGGCCCAGTCCCAGAATCAGAGTGATAGGTTTCACGCTGAAGGAGGAAATCCCGTTAAATGCCAGGGCCAGCATTTTCTTCAAGGGGTACTTGGACTCTCCCGCCACCCTTTCCTTGCGGTCATAGTGGACGCAGTCCGTCTCATAACCGATAAGGGGAATGATGCCCCTCAGGAACAGGTTGCTCTCCCCATACTGAGAAAACTGCTCCACGGCCCGCCGGGACATGAGTCGGAAATCCGCATGATTGTAAACGGTCTTCACCCCCATCAGGGCCATGAGCTTATAAAAGGCCTGGGCCGTGGTCCGTTTGAAAAAGGTATCCGTCTTCCGCTCCCGGCGGACGCCGTACACGATATCCTTGCCCTCGTGGAATTTGTCGATCATCTCTTCGATCACCGCCACGTCGTCCTGCAGATCCGCATCGATGGAAACCGTCATGTCGCACATGTCCCTGGCGGTCAGAAGGCCTGCGGTCAGGGCATATTGATGCCCTACGTTGCCCGCCAGCTTCACCCCCCGGACCTGTTCGGGATACTTTTCGTGTTCTTCCTCGATCAGCGCCCAGGTACGGTCCTTGCTGCCGTCATTCACGAACAGGATAAAGCTGTCTCCCGCTATTTTTCCCTTCGCCGTCAGATCCGCCAGCACTCCCCGGAGCGCTTCGGAAGCGATCTTCAGCACCTCTTCTTCATTATAACAGGGAACCACGATACCAAGTCTGTCCATACTTCCTCCCATTCTGCCGCCGATCAGGCGGCATTTGAATTCTGCCGTTATTCCTCCCAGTTGTGGTACACCGCCTGCACGTCATCGTCCTCGTCCAGGATATCCAGGATCCTCTGGAGTCCTTTCTGGGCGGTTTCGTCCGTGAGGGTCACGTAATTCTGGGGAATCATGGTCACCTCGGCGCTCATCATGGGAACGCCTTCCTTTTCCAGGGCTTCCCGCACCGCATCAAAATCGTCCGGACCCGTCAGGATCTCGAAGCTGTCCTCTTCCTCGTTGAAATCCTCGGCTCCCGCATCCAGGGCCATCATCATCAGGTCGTCCGCTTCCAGGTCGCACTCTTCCTTGTCGATGATGATCTGTCCCTTTTTGTCAAACATGAAAGAAACACAGCCAGGGGTGCCGATATTGCCCTGCCCCTTGGTGAAAGCGCTCCTGACGCTGGCCGCCGTCCGGTTCTTGTTGTCCGTCAGGGCGTCCACGATGATGGCGATTCCCCCGGGGCCATAGCCTTCATAAGTGATATATTCATAATTCACGTTGCCCACGTCCCCGGCCGCCTTCTTGATTCCTCTCTCAATGGTATCGTTGGGCATGTTGTTGGCCTTGGCCTTGGCGATAACGGTGGCCAGCTTGAAATTGTTATTGGGATCGGGGCCGCCCTCCTTTACCGCCACGGCGATCTCTCTGCCGATAACGGTAAAAATCTTGCCCTTGGCGGCATCGTTCTTTTCCTTCTTGTGCTTGATGTTTGAAAATTTTGAATGTCCTGACATTGTTCTAATCCTCTTTTCTATGTTCTGAATCTTTTTGACCGTCGTCTGAAGGCAGCTTTTTCACCAGCACGCTGGCGATCATTTTGTTTTCCACGGATAAAATCTGGAAGTGGTACCCGCCCACGTCGATGCCGAAATGCTCGTTTTCCTCCGGGAGCCTGTCCATCTTGGAAATCAGGAATCCGTTCAGCGTTTCAAATTCCTCTTCCTCGAAGGAAATCTGGAACCGTTCCTCCAGCTCTTCCAAAGGAGTCATGCCCTCGATCACGTATTCGTCATTGCCCTTTTCCTCGATGTACTGGTCGTCCTCATCGTACTCGTCCAGGATGTTGCCCACGATCTCTTCCAGGATGTCCTCCATGGTGACCAGGCCTTCCGTCTGGCCGTACTCGTCGATCACGATGACCATCTGCAGATGTTTGGCCCGCATCTCCTTGAACAACTCGTCGATGTTCTTGGTCTCCGGCACGAAATAAGCGTCCCGCAAAAGTCCGTCCAAATTCTTCAGGGACTTGTCCGCATTCTCCTCGTTCATGTGGAAACGCATGGAATCCTTCAGATAGAGGATCCCGATGATATTGTCAATGTTTTCCTCATAAACGGGGTAACGGCTGCTCTTTTCCTCCAGCATGAAAGCGATGGCGTCCCGCAGCGTCTGGCTCCCGTCGATGGTCACCATGTTGTTGCGGTGGGTCATGATGTCCCCGGCTTCTTTGTCCCCGAATTCGATGATATTGGTGATCATCTCCGCCTCGCTGGCCTCCAGAAGCCCCTGCTCATGCCCCTCGTTGACGATGTCCAGAATCTCTTCCTCCGTCACGTCGTTCTCGTCGCCGCCCGCCCGGATTCCGAAGAGCCGCAGGATCAGCTGCACCGTCACCGTCACCAGCCCCGTCAGGGGGGACAGGAACTTCACGACGTACCAGATGGGATTCACGCAGGCATAGGCCCATTTCTCCGGCACCTGGGCCGCTATCCTCTTGGGAAGCAGCACCCCCAGGGTCAATACTATGTACAGAAGCACCACCGTTGTGAGCACCGTGGCGATTCCCGCCACCACCCCTGCCGGAACCTTCCAATCCTGCATCCTGTTCTCTGCGAACAGGGCAAGGCTCCTTTCCACATTAGTCTCAATGATCGTCAGGTAAAACGCCCCGATGACCACGTTGATCAGGGTGATGACCAGCTGAACCGTGTTGATATATTCCGAAGGATGATTGATGATCCGGTTCAGACGGATGGATTTTTTATCCTGCTCCTCCTCCGCCCGCCTCTCCACCTCCTTCTCGTTCAGCCGCTTCACCGCCGAGCCGAATCCGAAAAAAAAGATATCGATCAAAAGAAACAATAAGAACAAAATGATACTGGCCGTGGGCCCGTCATCGTCCATTTTTCACTCCTTTCGCCGCCTGTACGACATTTTTCTATTCCTCATACCAAATTATAATACCAAATAATCCCGATGGAGTCAAGATACCGCTGGCCTCGAGTTTCCGCAGTTCTGTCCACCGGCAATGCATTATTTATAAACATCTTTGAAAAATCTCAAAAAAATAAGGA
>CANQPH010000053.1 GCA_947625675.1 uncultured Acetatifactor sp. | reverse complement strand
CCCAGATAGCTCAGTTGGTAGAGCAGAGGACTGAAAATCCTCGTGTCACTGGTTCGATTCCGGTTCTGGGCATTTTTCATGTCCTTTTTTCTTCTTAAATGCCTTTTATTTTTGCGAAACCGTTTCAGGAACAACTCCCGGCTGAGAAAAAGTGAAAAATAATATGTAATATGCTATTTTTTTAGGAAAAATAATGGTATAATGATTCTGCTGGCGCAGACATGCGTCGGCTCGAAAATACTCCAGGGAGTAGATACAAATGAGTGAAGTGGAACGGCAGGAGGTTGAAAAGCCTCGGAAAAAGAAGCATATATTGCTTATTGTTGTATTGATTCTTCTTTTGGCGCTGTTGGCGGGGGCGGGAATCGCATATTATGTAAAGGGGACGTACTATCAGACTCATTTTTTCCCAAATGTGACAGTGAACCAGTTTGACTGCAGCGATCTGGATGCGGCGACCGTGGCGTCCAAGATTCGGGACCAGGGCATGACGTACCAGTTGAAGGTAACTGGACAGGATGGGGAAGAGTTGGGGATCTTGACGGCGGAAGACGTAGGGCTGGTGATTGACGTCCAAAAAGACGTGGAAGATATTTTGTCGTCTCAGGTTTGGTGGAAATGGATTCTGGCTTATCGGACCAGCGGCAGCTACGAGGTGTCTTATGAGACCGTGTTTGACGAAGAAACCTTGAAAAAGAGCGTGGAAAGCTGGAACGCTTTGCAGCCTTCCGTCATGGAAGCCCCGCAGGACGCTTACCTGACGGAGTATCAGCCGGAAAAGAAGGCCTATGAGATCGTACCGGAGACCCGAGGGAGTCTGTTGGATCTCGAAGAGCTTGTCAAGGTTCTGGATGCGGCGGTGCAGGCCGGGGAGTCCTCTGTGGATTTGGAAGCGGCGGATTGCTATATCAGGGCCAAGGTCACTTCGGAGGATGCGGATTTGCAGAAGCGGGCGGAAACCCTGAACCGCCTGGTGGGAACCAGGATCGAGTACGATTGGAACGGGGAAGAAGTGGTTCTGGACGGGGATACGATTCAGGAATGGATTTTGGAGAATGACGGAGAATTTGCCATCGATGAGGAAGCGGTGGAAGAATTCATAAAGCAGCATGCGGATGCGAACGATACTTATGGAAAAAAGAGAAAGTTCACCACGGTACAGGGGGTGACGCTCACGCTGAGAAGCGGCGCCTATGGATGGAGGACGGATCAGGAGCAGGAAAAAGAGGAACTGGTGCAGCTGATTCTGGAAGGAGCCAAGGTAGAGCGGGAACCTGTTTATCGCAACACGGCCGCCCATAAGGGGACAAAGGACGATATCGGTTCTTCTTATGTGGAAATCGACCTCACCAACCAGCATCTTTATCTGTTCCAAAAAGGGAAGATCGTGCTGGAGTCGGATTTTGTATCCGGGAACATGAGCAATGGGAACGCCACGCCTGCGGGCGTTTTCGGGCTGACCTATAAGACGACGGATGCGGTGCTGCGGGGGGCGGACTATGAGACGCCGGTACATTATTGGATGCCCTTCAATGGGAACGTTGGGATGCACGATGCCACCTGGCGCGCCACCTTCGGCGGAGACATTTACCTCACCAGCGGTTCTCACGGCTGTATCAACCTTCCTCTTTCCAAGGCCAAGGAGATTTACTCTTATGTCTCCAAGGGGTTCCCGGTGATCTGTTATTATTATTAAAAAAATGGAAAAGGGAGAAATAAGAACTATAAGGGAGAAATAGGGGGTTAAATGGGAGAAAGAAGGGACGGCCGCCGGAGCAAAAAACAGATGGAGAAATGGAAGTATCAGCTTCGGCGCCAAAGAGAGCTGAACAGACAGATCAAGGACGCCGCCGGGGACATCCTGGCGTCCTCGAATTTTCAAAAAAATAAGTCATTTATCCAGCACGGCAACGTTACCGTGGAGCTGCACTGCATGAATGTCGCCAAGTACAGCCTGGCCATCAGCGATAAGTTGGGCATTCCCTGCAATCGAAAGGAGTTGATCCGGGGGGCCCTGCTTCACGATTACTTCCTGTATGACTGGCATGACGAGGACCATATTCAGCCGCACAAGCTTCATGGCTTTTATCATCCCGGCATTGCCTTGCGGAACGCTTCCAGGGAATACGAGCTTACGGAAAGGGAAAAGGACATTATTCGCAAGCACATGTGGCCCCTGACGGTGAAGCCTCCCGTGTACCGGGAGGGATGGATCGTGACCACGGCGGATAAATGGTGCTCCCTGATGGAAACCTTTCATGTTTTGAAGGGACACGGGGCCAAAAAGGAGGAACATGGAGAACCACACCTTGTACGATAAGCTGGAGGAATACAGCCGGTCGGATTATTATCCCTATCATATGCCTGGACATAAGCGGCACGCCGACGGGCGGATGCCGGCGGACGTGCTGGGAATCGACATCACGGAGATCGGCGGTTTCGACAATCTGCATCAGCCCCGGGAGATCATTCAGGAGGGGCAGGAGCGGGCGGCCCGGCTGTACGGGGCGGAGGAAACCTTTTATCTGGTGAACGGGAGCACCTGCGGCATCCTGAGCGCCATCAGTGCGGCGGTGCCGGAGGGGGGACATCTTCTCATGGCCCGCAACTGTCATAAGGCGGCCTATCATGGCGCTTATCTGCGGAATTTGAAGCAGTCCTTTTTGTACCCGGATATCATGGAGGGTTATGAGATATATGACGCTTTGACGGCGGAACAGGTGGAGGGTGCCCTGGAGCGCCTGGAGGCGGAGGGAGAACCGGCGGATGCGGTGCTTATCGTCTCTCCCACTTATGAAGGCCGTATCGCAGAGGTAAAGGGAATTGCGGAAGCGGCCCACCGGAGAGGGATTCCCCTCATCGTGGACGAGGCCCATGGGGCCCACCTGGGGCTGGCGGAAGGCTTTGCGCCCAACAGCTGCAGCCAGGGGGCGGATCTGGTG
Organism: uncultured Acetatifactor sp.; assembly: GCA_947625675.1. Classification (GTDB taxonomy): domain Bacteria; phylum Bacillota; class Clostridia; order Lachnospirales; family Lachnospiraceae; genus Acetatifactor. The sequence goes on along the minus strand of CANQPH010000053.1, from coordinate 17,584 downwards.
ATTCACAGCGTGCATAAGACTTTGCTTTCCCTGACTCAGACGGCCTTGCTTCATGTGAACGGCAATTTGATCGACCGCACCGGGCTGCGCCGTTTCCTGCGGATCTATCAGAGCACCAGCCCTTCCTATGTGCTGATGGCCAGCATCGGGGAAGCGGTGCGCCAGATAGAGGAAAATGGCCCCGCCATGTTTGCAAGGTTCAAGAGCAACTGGGAAAAAATGCTGGACGAACTGTCCGCCTGCAAAAAGCTTTGCTTCCTTCCACAGGAGCCCTGCCAGGATATCGGGAAGCTGGTGATTTCCGTGCAGAAGACCTCTTTGTCGGGACAGCAGCTGTTCGATATTTTGTTGGAAAAATATCATCTGCGGCCGGAGATGCCCTCCATGGCCATGGTGCTGGCCATGTTTACGGTGGGAGACACGGAGGAAGGGTTCCGGCGCATGACGGAGGCCCTGCTGGAGATAGACGGACAGCTCGAAAACGGTGCGCTGACCGGCGCTTTGGAGAGGAATGGCTGGCAGGGGACGGCGGCCAATTTGCTGAAAAGCCGTCCGGAGAGAAAATTTCACCTGGGACAGGCCTGGGACATGTCCTCCGAGCTGGTTCCCATGGAGGCCTGCGGAGGCAGGGTTTCGGGAGATTTCATCAACTTGTATCCGCCAGGGGTGCCCATCCTGATGCCGGGAGAGGTGATGACGGAGGAAATCCTGCAGAACATCCGAAACTGCAGGCAGGCGGGCCTGAACGTGCAGGGAATCGCCGCAGGGGAAGGAAAGGATTGGCTGAGGGTCATTCCGGAACGGAGGCAGATTGGAAAATAAGCTCGATAGCTTATTTTCCAATCGGCTATTTGTGCCGGAGCGTCACAAATAGCCCTGATGGCAGATGAGAAATCGCATTCGCGAATTTCTCATCGCCCCGTCGCGTAAACGCTCCGGAACGGAGGTAGTATGAGGAGGACAAAGATCATTTGCACCATCGGTCCGGCCAGCGAGAGCGAGGAGAAGCTGCGGAAGCTGATGCTGGCGGGGATGAACGTGGCCCGATTCAATTTTTCCCATGGAACTCATGAAGAGATGCGGATGAAATTTGAGCGGGTGGATCGGGTGAGGAAAGAACTGGGGCTGCCCGTGGCCACGCTGCTGGATACCAAAGGGCCGGAAATCCGCCTGCGGGATTTTGAAGGGGGCAGGGTGGAATTGAAGGCGGGACAGCGCTTCGCACTCACCACGGAGGAGATCCTGGGGACCGGGGAACGGGCTTCCATTTCTTATAAGAATCTGAAAAATGACGTTTCTCCGGGCATGACGATTTTGATTGATGACGGTCTGATCGAAATGACGGTGGAGGCCATAGAGGGAGAAGACATCGTCTGCCGGGTGATCAACGGGGGCAGCGTGTCCAACCATAAAGGGATCAACGTGCCCGGAGCCGTGTTGTCCATGCCCTACATCAGCGAGACGGACAGGGCGGACATTGTTTTCGGGGCGGAGATGGGCTTTGAATTCCTGGCTGCTTCTTTTGCCAGGACCAGGGAAGATATTCTGGCGGTGCGCAAGCTCCTGAAGGAGTGCGGCAGCGATATGAAGGTCATTGCCAAGATTGAGAACATGCAGGGCATTGACCATCTGGAGGAGATCCTGGAGGTTTCGGACGGCATCATGGTGGCTCGGGGCGACATGGGGGTGGAGATCCCTCTGGAAACGGTGCCCATCATGCAGAAAAAAATGATCCAAATGGCGGTCGCCCAGGGAAAGCATGTGATCACGGCCACACAGATGCTGGAATCCATGATTAAGAACCCCAGGCCCACCAGGGCGGAGGCCACGGACATCGCCAATGCGATTTATGACGGCACCACGGCCATCATGCTTTCCGGGGAGACGGCGGCAGGCCAGTATCCGGTGGAGGCGGTGAAGACCATGGCCAGGATCGCTGTTTGTGCCGAGCAGAACATCGATTACAGGGTCCGCATGAACCGCAGCGGTCTGGAGACGAAGGGCGACGTAACCACGGCCATCGCCTACGCCACATGCACTACGGCCACGGAATTGGCGGCAGCGGCCATCATCACGGTAACCATGTCCGGGTTTACGGCGGAAGCCATTTCCAGATATAAGCCCCCTTGTCCGATCATCAGCTGTACCATGAGGGAACGGGTCAGCAGACAGATGAACCTCTTGTGGGGAGTCACCCCTCTTTTGATGAAGGAAGAAGCGGACACGGAGGAGCTGTTTGCGGATGCCGTGGCGGAAAGCAAAAAGGCCGGTTTGATTCAGTCCGGGGATCTGGCGGTGATCACCGCAGGTGTACCTTTGGGCGTGGCGGGCAATACCAATATGATCAGAGTGGTAGAGGTGGAATAGACATGGGAAGAATCATCCATCTTTGCGGGAAAAGCTCCGCAGGGAAGGACACGATTTACAGGGAATTGCTGAGAAAAGAGGAATTGGGGCTTTGCAGGATCGTTCTCTATACCACCAGACCCCGCCGGGATGGGGAGAAGGAGGGCCGGGAATATTTTTTCACGGACGAAGAGGGATACCGGAAGCTCTTGGCCGCAGGGAAGATTGCGGAACAGCGGGAATACCACACTGTTATGGGGTTGTGGCGGTATTTCACGGTGGACGACGGGCAAATTGACCTGGGACATAAGGATTATTTGATGATCGGCACCCTGGATTCCTATCGGAGTCTGTGCGAGTATTACGGCCGGGAAAAGGTGCTGTCGGTTTTGATCGATCTGGACGATGGGGAACGTCTCCAGAGGGCGCTCAATCGGGAGAGAAAATCGGAGCACCCCGCATACCGGGAAATGTGCCGCAGATTTCTGGCGGACTGCGAAGATTTTGATGAAGAAAAAATAGAGGCGGCGGGGATCCGCAGGCGTTTCGTCAACGATGACCTGAGCCGCTGTCTGGAAGAAATTGTGAGTTATATTACGGCAGAAGGCAAAGCAGAATAGGGAGAAGGAGAGGTATGGCAGGTTTTTATAATGTAATCGGACAGGAACAGATCAAGGAGCATTTGCAGAATGCGCTCTCCACACGGAAGATTTCCCATGCCTATATCATCAACGGGGAAAAATCCTCCGGCAAGGGCTTTATCGCCAAGGTGTTCGCCATGGCCCTGCAGTGCGAAAAGGGGGGAACGGAGCCTTGTCAGCAGTGTCATTCCTGCAGACAGGCCTTGACGGACAATCAGCCGGATATCATAAGGATCACCCATGAGAAGCCCAACACCATCAGCGTGGAGGATATCCGGAAGCAGATCAACGGGGACGTGGCCATCAAGCCCTACAGCAGCCCCTATAAGGTTTACATCATGGAAGATGCGGACAAGATGACGGTGCAGGCCCAGAACGCCCTGCTGAAGACCCTGGAGGAGCCGCCGGAATATGCGGTGATCCTGCTTTTGACCAGCAACATGAACGCTCTTCTTCCCACGGTGCTGAGCCGGTGCGTGGTTCTGAACATGAAGCCGGTGTCCGACCGCCTGATCAAGAAATATCTCATGGAAGAGCTGCAGGTGCCGGACTACAAGGCGGAGGTCTGCGTGGCCTTTGCCAGGGGCAACGTGGGAAAGGCGAAAGCCCTGGCCACCAGCGAGGACTTTGAGAACGTGAAGGCGGAGGCCCTGGGGCTGTTGAAATACATCCAGGATCTGGATCTGGCGGAAATCGTGACGGACATCAAGCGGATCACGGAGTATAAGCTGGATGTCAACGATTACCTGGACATCATGGCCATCTGGTACCGGGACGTGCTGCTTTTCAAAGCCACCAAGGACGCCAACCATATCGTGTTCCGGGAGGAGCTGCAGTCGATCCGCAGGGTGGCGGACCGGAGCAGTTATGAGGGGATTGAAAAGGTCATCAAGGCTCTGGACAAGGCGAAGAGCCGCCTGAACGCCAACGTGAACTTCGAGCTCACCATGGAGCTTTTGATGTGGGAGATCCGGGAAAACGGGTAAGGTTCCGCAGCGTTATGAGTTCGCAAAGGCAAGAAAAAGAGAATTTGGAGGTAGATAGATTTATGGTGAAAGTGATCGGTGTGAGGTTTCGTACTGCCGGGAAAATATATTTTTTCGATCCGGGCAAATTCCAGATCGTCAAAGGGGATAACGTGATCGTGGAAACGGCCCGGGGCATAGAGTTCGGCACGGTAGTGGGAGACGCCCGGGAGGTGGAGGACGACAAAGTGGTGCAGCCCCTTAAGCCCGTGCTGCGCATCGCCAACCAGAGGGACAAGGAGCAGGAGGCCGCCAACAAGATCAAGGAAAAAGAGGCTTTTCAGATTTGTCTGGAGAAGATCCGGAAGCATAATCTGGATATGAAGCTGATCGATGCGGAATACACTTTTGACAACAACAAGGTATTGTTTTACTTTACGGCGGACGGGAGGATCGATTTCCGGGAACTGGTGAAGGATCTGGCGGGGGTCTTCAAGACCAGGATAGAGCTTCGTCAGATCGGCGTGCGGGACGAGACCAAGACCGTGGGAGGCATCGGGATCTGCGGCAGGGTGCTTTGCTGCCACAGTTATTTGTCGGATTTCATTCCGGTGTCCATCAAGATGGCCAAGGAGCAGAATTTGTCCCTGAATCCCGCCAAGATTTCCGGCGTGTGCGGCAGGCTGATGTGCTGCCTGAAGCACGAGGAGGAAACTTATGAGGAACTGAACCGCAGGCTGCCCAAGGTGGGGGACATCGTGGTCACGGACGACGGGCTGCGGGGAGAGGTTCACAGCGTCAACGTTCTGCGCCAGCTGGTGAAGGTGGTGGTGGAGGACAATGACGAAAAGGAGATCAAGGAATACGAAGTCAGCAGGATTCGTTCCCATAGAAAGCACGGGAAGAGGGATCGGCAGGAAGGAAATGGGGAAGAAATTGCCGCCATGGAAGGCATGCCCATGGATCGTCTGTCCAAAGAGGAATTGAAGGAACTGGCGCTTCTGGAGAAGGAAGAAGACGAGGAGATAGCGGAACGGGAAGACAAGGCGGGACGCAGCGGAAAGAATAACCGCGGCGGACGAAAAGATCGAGGCGGTAAGCCTGAAAAAAGTAATCGGAACAGATCCCAGGAGACGGAAGGCCGTCCGGAAAAAAGCGAACTGAAGGCGGCGGAGCTGGCTGGAAGAACGGACTCGGCGCAGGATGGCGAGAAACGGGAAAAGCGCAAGAAGAACAATCGAGGGGACAAGAATCGAAACCGAGGAAAAGAGGGCGGCGCACCTAATGCGGGCGGGGAGAACCGCCGCAGCGGAAGCCCAGCGCAGGGTTCCGGGGACGGGGCGTCAGGGGCCGCTTCCCGGGAGGAAGCGAAATCGAATCCCGCAGAGAACCGCAGACCCCGCAATCGTTATCATAATCGGAGAAAGCCCGCAGAGCAGAAAACGAACGGAGAGACGCAATGACGGCAGAGCTTAAGCCCAATGAGCGTCTGGACGATCTGCAGCGGAACGGCTATCGGATCATCCAGGCGCCGGAACGATTTTGCTTCGGAATGGATGCCGTGCTGCTCTCCGGCTTCGCCAGGGCCCGCAAAGGGGATTGGGTGCTGGATTTGGGCACGGGCACGGGTGTGATTCCGATCTTGATGGAGGCTCGGACGGAGGCGGCCCGTTTCGTGGGGCTGGAGATTCAGGAGGAAAGTGCGGACATGGCCAGGCGGAGCGTGGCTCTGAACGGCCTGGAAGCCAAAATAGAGATCGTGACCGGCGATATCAGGGAGGCAGACAGTTTGTTCCGGTCTGCTTCTTTTGATGTGGTCACCAGCAACCCTCCTTATATGATCGGGCAGCATGGGCTTGCGAATCCGGAAGGGCCCAAGGCCATCGCCCGCCATGAGATTCTGTGTACCTTGGAGGACGTGGTGCGCCAGGCGGCGGGCCTGCTCCGGGTGGGGGGATGCTTTTATCTGGTGCACCGCCCGTTCCGGCTGGCGGAGATCCTGGTGACCCTGACGAAATACAAGCTGGAGCCCAAGCGGATGCGCCTGGTTCATCCTTTTGTGGACAAGGAGCCCAACATGGTGCTGTTGGAAGCGGTGCGGGGCGGCAGGCCCAGGATGACGGTGGAAAAGCCCCTGATCATTTTCGAGGAACCAGGGAAATATACCCGGGAAGTTCGGGAACTGTATGGAAATTAAGGGATTGGAAGGCCTTGGAACTGCATGGAGGACAAGGAAACGCAAAACCCTGGAGATGTACGGAAACCGAGGAAACTGGAAGGCCCTGGAACCGCATGGAAATTGAACGGTCGGGAAGAGGATGGATTTGGAAAGGGCGGGAAGACGGAGATGACAGGAACCCTTTATTTGTGCGCCACCCCCATAGGAAACCTGGGGGACATGACGCCTCGGGCGGTGGAAACCCTGAAACAGGCGGATTTGATCGCAGCGGAGGATACCCGCAACAGCATCAAACTGCTTCATTTTTTTGAAATCCACACGCCCATGACCAGTTATCATGAATACAACAAGGTGGAAAAGGCCAGGCAGCTGGTGGATCGGATGCTGGAGGGGCAGAATGTCGCCCTGATCACGGATGCGGGGACACCGGCTATTTCCGACCCCGGTGAGGTGTTGGTGCGGATGTGCCAGGAAAACGGCGTTCCGGTGACTTCCCTGCCGGGGCCCTGTGCCTGCATTACTGCCCTGACCCTGTCGGGACTTTCCACCAGGAGGTTTTGCTTCGAAGGCTTCCTCCCTTCGGAGAAACGGGAAAAAAAGGCGGTTTTGGAAGAACTGGCCCGGGAAACCAGGACGATTGTCCTATATGAGGCCCCCCATCGTTTGGTGCGGACTCTGGAAGAACTGCATGAATGCCTGGGAAACCGCAGGGTCACCCTCTGCAGGGAACTGACCAAGAAGTTTGAAACGGTTCTGCCCACCACTCTGGAAGAGGCTCTGCAGCGTTATTCCACGGAAGAGCCCAAGGGAGAATATGTGCTTGTGCTGGAAGGGAAAAGTCTGCGGCAGAAGCGCCAGGAAGAAATCGCCTCCTGGGAGGCCATGAGCCTGGAAGAGCACATGGCCTATTACCAGGAGCAGGGAATGGATCAAAAGGACGCCATGAAGGCGGTGGCCCGGGACCGGGGCGTGGGGAAGCGGGAAATCTACCAGCAGATCCATGGCAACTGACGCCGGCATTTTCGCTGTCTCCCTTTCGAGCTGTCAACGATCCTTGCCTGCTTTTTCGATTCGTCAACGGCGTCCGGCAAGCCATTTCCGGCTGTTAGCTGTTTTCAAACCATCGGTGGCATCCGCCAGCTGCTTTCGAACCGTCAGCGGCGTCCGGCAGCTGCCTTCAAGTGTCCGCCGCATCCTCGTTGGCCTTACTCCGCCAGCCCCTCCATCTCTTCCACGATTTCTCCGAAGACGTCCAGGGCGTCCTGAATGGGCTGGGCGCTTTCCAGGTTGACTCCGGCGATCTTCAAAAGCTCCACGGGAGGCTGTGAGCAGCCGGAGGAAAGGAAGCGCTTGTAGGCTTCCACGGCGGGAGCTCCGTTGCGCAGGATGTTCCGGGCGATGGCCACTGCGGAAGAAAAGCCGGTGGCGTACTGGTATACGTAGAAATTGTAGTAGAAATGGGGAATTCTGGCCCATTCCGTTGCAATCTCCGAGTCGGAAACCATGTCCGGTCCATAATATTTGCAGTTCAGATCATGGTAAACCTTGTCCAGCACGTCGGCGGTAAGGCTTTCCCCAGCCTCCGCCATCCGGTTGGTGACCATTTCAAATTCCGCAAACATGGTTTGACGGTAAACGGTGCCCTTGAAGCTGTCCAGATAATGGTTGAGCAGATAGGCCCGTTCTTTTTTGTCTGTCGTGTTTTTCAGCAAATATTCCATCAGCAGGATCTCGTTGCAGGTGGAAGCCACCTCCGCCACAAAAATCCGGTACTGGGAGTAAATGAAGGGCTGGGTGCTGTTGGACAGGTAGGAATGCATGGCATGTCCCATTTCATGGGCCAGGGTGAACATGCTGTCCAGGGACTCGTTGTAGTTTAACAGCACGTAGGGGTGGGTCCCGTAAGCCCCGGCGGAATAAGCGCCGCTGCGTTTGCCTTCGTTTTCATAGACATCGATCCAGCGGTTTTCAAAGCCTTCCTTCACCACCTTGAGATAGTCCTCCCCCAGAGGGGCCAGGGCCTTCAGCACGGTAGCCTTTGCCTCCTCGTAGCTGATCTTTTTGGCAAAATCGGGCAGCATGGGGGTGTAGATGTCATACATGTGCAACTCTTCCAGGCCCAGGAACTTCTTGCGCAGGGCCACGTAGCGGTGCATCTTGTCCAGGTTGGCGTTCACGGTCTCCACCAAGTTCTCGTAGACCTTGGGGGATACGTTGTTGTTGTCCACCGCCGCCTCCAGGGTGGATGCATAGCGCCTGGCCCGGGCATTGAAGATCAGGGACTTGATATGACCGCTGTACATGCTGGCAATGGAATTTTCAAACTGCTGGTAGGTATGGTACAGCTTTTCAAAGGCTTCCTTGCGCAGTCTCCTGTCGGAGGACTCCAGGAAGCCGATAAACCTGCCGTGGGTGATGCGGATTTGTTCTCCGTTTTCATCCGTGACGGAAGGGAACTGCAGATCCGAATTGTTGAAAATGGAATAGGTCTGGCTGGGATTGCGCCGGGTCTCGGAGGTCATGGCCATCAGCTTTTCCATTTCCGCAGAAAGGCAATGGGGCTTTTGACGCTGTATTTCCTGCATTTGCTTGCGATACAGTTCCAGCTCCGGCTTCTGGGCATAATAGCTTTCCAACAGCGCCTCGTCAGCAGCCAACAGTTCCGGCTCCCAGAAGGCCAGGCGGCTGCTGATGTCGGCGGCGATGGCCTGCAGCTTCTGATACATGGCCTGGTGCTGTGCGTTTTTCGTGTCCTCGTCGCTCAGTCGGGCGGCATAATTGAAGATCAGATCAAATTTCTGATCCAAAAGGGACATTTTTTCCAGGGCTTGATATAATTCTTCAGCGGAAGAGGTCAGTCGGCCTTCCTCCTTGGCCAGTTCTGCAGCCAATGCCTGGCTCTCTTTCACGTCCGCTTCCCAGGCTTCCTGAGTGGGGTACATATCCGCCAGGTTCCAGGTAAACTCCTCTTTCACTTCGCTTCGCTTCAATAATTCCTTTGCCATGATGGTTTCTCCTGTCTGATTCGTTAGAATGAATATTTATCAGTATTATACTATATTTTTCCCCGGATAAAAAGAGATTTTTTCCATTTGAAGAAAAGATTTGAAGAAAAGAAGGGCAGGAATTTTTGGACGGGATCGGAGGCATACTAGGAATGTCACATGAAAATAAGCAAGGAAGCGGAAGGAGAAATGAAAATGAGCGATATTTCAGAATTGGATCTGCAGAATCTCCGTCACTTGATCGGGGGATTCGACACCACGCACTGCAAGCTTCAAGAGTATGCCAAATGCGCATCGGATACCAAGGTGAAGCAGTTTTTTGAGAAGGGCGCAAAGTCCGCAATGGAAAACAAACAACAGCTGATGCGGTTTTTACAGTAGGGAGGTGAGAGCATGGAAATTCAGGAAAAGATCATGGTGGCGGATACCCTGGCCGGGATCAACGGGGAACTGATCCGTTATGCGGAGATGATCCCTCAGACGGAGGATAAGGAATTGAAGGCCTGTCTGAAGCAGTTTCGGAACGCTTGCGAGCAGTCTCAGGAGGAGCTTTACTGGATCGCCCGGGAGAAGTCCTATTATGTGCCCGCCAGCAAGGCCACGGAGGAAGAAGTGGCCCATGTGAAGAGTCTGTTTACGTCGAGCGCCCTGTAGGTGCAGGATGCGGCCCGGTTCGTCCGGGCTTCCAGACTCTGGCCAGGTCCGTGCCCCGGATTTGTTGCAGCGCATGCTTCAGTTTTGCCGGGGCATGCGGATCTGGCTTTTGGCCGCCCCAAGTTTTGCTGCAGCGAGTTGCCCCGGCATAACCGGGGCAACTCGCTGCAGCCGTTTTTTGAATGTAAGTATTATGGCGTCTGAATCGTAATGGATGCGGCGCTTTGGGCGAAGGCCTCGCTCCAGTCCCCACTGGCGTCAGAAAAGGTGAAGGTGTAGCAATGATCCGCATTGACTCCCACGGCGAGAACTTGGAGCGTGCGCCCCTGCAGTTCATAAGAAAAGGCATACTGGTAAGCGGGGAAGCCGGATACCGGTTCAGAGGCGAAGGACAGATCAATAATGGCGACTTCCGTCCCATAGGTCTGGGAAAAGGTGGAAGCCAGGGCCTGGTGCAGAAGCTCTGCGGAGACCTCCTGAAAAGAAGGCTCCTGGGGCTGGATGTTCAGACTGATGCTGGAGCCGTCCTCCGCCGTATAGTAGCATTCCAGTCCTTCCAGGTCGATGGCCTCGAAGTCCTCCGGCACAGTGAAATCATAGTTGGCCTCGGAATCGTCCTTTGTTGCAAAAATCGGCTCGGAGTAGATGGGAGACAAATTTTGTGCTGTGCTGTCGTCCTCCGTCCCGCTGTTGCTCTCTGCTGGAGTATTGCTCTGTGTTGCGGCGCTGTCCTCCGCCTCGCTGCCGTCCTCTGCCGAGCCGCCGCCCTGTGCCGGAGCGCCCTCCTCCGCCTCGCCGTTTTGCGACGGGATGCTGTCCGTCCCGGGCGGAGTGCTCTCTTTCGTTTCTCGCCCGCAGCCAACGAGACACAATGCAATCAGGATAAAAATACATAAAGATCGTTTCATAGTCATTTTCCTCATAAAACCACACTTTCCCTGTTATTCCAGGTTCGTCTGTTTTAGACTTTCTATTCCGGGCCCGTCTGTTTCGGATTCTCTGTTCCGGGTCTATCCCGTTGCCAGCTATTCCCTTCCGGAATCCGCATCCCTTGTAAACTGGGAAATAAATTTCCAGGCGTTCTCGCAGGTGTGGCGCCGACATTCATGTACCTGGTTGCTGACGCTGGCAAAGGCGGTTCGGCAGACTCCGTCCTCGCTGTCGAAATAGTGGATGGTCAGATAACCGTCTCTCGAGGCGTCATAGACTTTTTCTATACGGTCCCCTGGTTCTCCCCAGATGGGATCCGCCCAATGTTCCTTATCCTGATAATCCACGAGGAACTTCTTTTTCAAACCGTTGACCTGTGCCGCATACTGCACTCTTTCCAAGGCGGATTCCGCCTGGCAGGGCAGTTCCGGCAGATGCGAGAGCTCCCCGCCGGAATAAAAGAGGGGAACGGGGACGGTGAGGTTCAACTTGTCGCCCAGAGACCGCCCGAAAGGATTGTTTTTCACCGGAAACAGGGCGCTGGCGGGCGCAAGCCCGGCGAAGATGCGGGGATATTCCTGGAAAAGATCCCAGCTTTTGCCGCTGCCCATGGAGAAACCGGTTCCGTAGATGCGGCGCTCATCGATGGGATAACGTTTTTTCAAGGCTTCGATCACCTCCACAATCTCCGTGGCGGTCACGTTCTGATGATTTTCCAGAGAGACGAACATGAAACCGTATTTGTGGGCCACTTCGTACCAGCCGGAAACGAAGGTGAAGAACAGGGAGGAATCACCGCCGCCATGAAAACCCATGACCAGCGGGGCTGGGCCTTTTTCAAACAGATCGTTGTTGTAATATGCGAAATACCCGACCTTATGCTCCGCCGTGCCCTTGAAGGCTCCCCGGTTGTCAGGAGAGGTCTTTACCAGCACGCTGCCGACCTCTTCCGTCATGCTCATGGCCGGAAAATCCGGTTCGATTTCCAGATTGCCGCACCACATTTTGAATTTTTTGACAAAGCCGTCGAAGTCCGCCCTATAGTCGGGCGCAGCTTTGACGAGGAGGTTTTCACAGCCCTGGAAGGCCTGGTTGATCTCTTCCGAATTGCCCACGCTCAGGATGCCGATGTCCCTGCGTTCCACGATGGGCTTCACGCTCAAATTTTCCATGGAGCACATGGCGGGCGTGATCTCGCCGGGCCCCCAGAGATATTCTCCCTGCAGGGTTTTCAGAAGGTGCGTGGCCACGTAATCCGCCGATTCGCCAAAGCTGTAGATATCCGCCCGGAAAATGGCTCCTCGTATGAAATATCCCTTGAATTCTCGGGTGAAAAAGTTATGAATCTCCACGATTCCGTCAGAATAGGCGGGGTCCATTTTCACTTCCGCAATCAGGTCGGCGTACAATTCCTCCGTGGCGTTCTTCCACCCGCCTTCGCAGGTGGGATAGAGAAAGAGAACACTGGAGTCCGCCGCTGCGGCGATATTCGCCAGGCCGCTTGTCTCGGCAAAGGAGATGGCCTCATCTCTGCTCTGTCTGTTTTCCTCGAAGACCAGGAGAAGCGGCGCCCGGAAACCGTAATTGTTGGTCTGCCCGTCGAGCTGATTGGCAGGCAGATACGCCTTCAAAAAGAACTTTTCATATTCATGCTCCCAATACTTTCCGCCGTCCGGCAGGATGCTGACGGCGGGCCTTTCCATGATTCCCATAGAAACCTCCTTTGAAATTTGCAGCGGTATGTTCGAGATTTGTAACGATATGTTTGTCTTCTATTATAATTGCCGGGAGTTTGCCTGTCAATCCATTCCGGGAAAGGATGGGCCTGATGGAGGGGAAGAAATAGTCGATGAAGAAGAATATGGCATAAAAAAGAATATGGCTTGACGGATCCACATAATAATAACAAGTGGAAAAAGCGGAGGGGAGAATTCCTTTGTTAAATTATATGTGGGCTCTTATGATTCTGGTCGGAGTGCTTTATGCGGCGTTTACGGGCAACCTGGGGGCGCTGACCGATGCGGCCTTGGACAGTGCAGGGGAAGCGATTTCTTTGTGCATCACCATGGCCGGAGTGATGGCCCTTTGGATGGGGCTGATGGAAATCGGGCAGCAGTCGGGATTGATCGAGCGGATGACCCGGGGGATCGCACCTTTTTTGAATTTCATGTTTCCCAGGCTGCCCAAGGGGCATCCGGCAAGGGAGTATATTGCGACGAACCTGATAGCCAATATTTTAGGCCTAGGCTGGGCCTGCACCCCTGCGGGGCTGAAAGCCATGGAGGAACTGGCGAAGCTGGAGGCGGAGAGGGGGAATGAAGGGTATCTGCAGCAGCCCGTCGCCTCTAGCCATGTCCGCATCGCCAGCAATGAAATGTGTACCTTCCTGATCCTGAACATTTCTTCCTTGCAGCTGATTCCGGTGAACATGATCGCCTACCGGGCCCAGTACGGCAGCGCAGATCCCGCCAGGATCATTGCGCCTTCCATCCTGGCCACTGCGGTGAGCACCCTGGCGGCGGTGGTGTTCTGTAAGGTGATGGACAGGAGAGCATGAGAGGTTTCAAGCCCTTGACACTTGTCGCTACAAGCCTGAAAGGAAGGCTGCCAATGTATTTTTCTATTAATTAAGGATAAAATAGTCTTGGAGATAGTGACAGGATGTGCTTGTAGATGCTATAATATTTCCAAAATTTTTGTATTATAAAAGTTTTGGGAATAGGAGGGCTTGGTTTGCTGGTTCAACGGAGAGATACGTCGATTTCCAGACAGACTTTCTGAGCCAGGCCCTTCGTTTCAAATTGGTTGGAGGGCCTGACGGCACAGCAGGAAAAAAGTAATCTCCTGAATTAAGCCTTTGACAGATTTCACCTATTGGCCCAGTTCCAGTTTGTTTTGGGTAATGGAGGCTTCTTAAGGCTTACATCGTTTACAAGGATCGTACCCCATGGCGATAACCTCGTCTCTTGTTCCTGTGTAAAAGAGTTTATTGCTTTCCTTCATCTGATCTACACTGGAACAATTCGGGTAATGGAATTTGTGGGTGTTTGTGTTCAAAACATAATCAATTCCAGGGGCGGCTTCTTCCTTCTGCTGGGAAGCAATTGTCTCTTCCTCCTGTGAGGAAATAATGGTTTCTTCATCCAGCAAGGAAGCGTTGGTCCCATTTTCTCCTGCATCGTTGGAGTTGATGCCGCTTAAAGTATCTGCATCTGCATTCTTTTCCACGGAAAAGAGTACCGTTTCTCCGTCACTTGAACAGATTATGTCGCCTTGCATGTCGGTTCGGAAGACTTTCACATCAGCATCCCGTAGCCGGCTTAAGGTTTCCTCTGCAGGATGCCCATAAGAATTATCCTTCCCAACGGAGATTACAGCGTATTCCGGCATGATCTCCCGGAGAAAGGGATAAGTGGTGGAACTGGCGCTCCCATGATGTCCTACCTTTAGGACAGTACTGTCCAGCTCATATCCCGCATTCAAAATATCCTGTTCTTCTTCCCGCCCGGCGTCTCCTGTGAACAGAAAAGAGGTTGTTCCATATATCACCCGTAGGACGATAGAGGTATTGTTTATGTCCTCCGCATCAAGGTTTATGGGGCCCAGGATTTGGATGGATGCGCTTCCTAACTGGAAGCTGTCCCCGGCAATGGGAACGGTGATGGAAAGTTCCTGCTTTTCCAGATAAGTGGTGAAGTTTTGGAAATCCTTGCTGTCATAATCTGTAACAGGGCAGAGAGCTATTCCTGCTGAAGCATAATTTAATGCGCCTGCAAGTCCCCCCGCATGATCCTCGTGCGCATGAGTACAGACAATATAATCCAGGTAATCAATTCCCCGATCCTTCAGATAGGTGTAGATCAGGCTGGAATCTTCTGCGGTGCCGCCGTCTATGAGCATCGCTTTTTCATCGCAAAGGACAAGGGCAGCGTCCGCTTGCCCAACGTCAATGAAGTGTACCTCAAAGGTGGAACCCTCCGATCTTTCACTGTCATCAGCCATTAGCCCCGTATTTTCTCCGTAGTCGGCATCCTCTTTCGGATTTCCCACATCAGAGGTGGTCATTTTTGACGTTCCGTTGGCATCTGCAGCTAATACCGCACTTTCATCGACGTCTGCGGCTGTCTCTTCGTTTCGCTCGCCATCTGCGACCGTTTCCACATTTTTCTCATCATCTACGGCCGTCTTTTTATTTCGCTCGTCATCTGTGGCCGTTCCCGCATTTTCTTCGTCAGTTGCGGTTGTTTCCGCCTTTTCTTCGCTATCAGCAACTTCCGTCATCGTTTCCACTATGATGGCATTTTCTATATTTTCTTTGCCTTCGGCGATATTTTCCGCCGCCCCACAACCAAACAAGCTCAAGATTGTAGTAAAAAGGAAAATCTGTTTTAAAAGGCGTTTCATCTTAAGTATCCCCTGCTATTTTTTTCCCTGAACAGATCGTTGTGCGTCCCGGCACAGGCTAGTGTCAGCATCAATACATCGTCCTCATTTTTTGGTTCAGCAAACAACTCGTCGAGCCAGCCATACAATCATCTTCTTTCTTGCTGGTAGTTATAGTATATTCCGATTGCACGAAAAAGCAATATTTTGCATGAATATTTCATGCGATAAACATAAGTAAAGATATTTTTTCAAAACAGGGTATGCAAGGGGCTGTTTTCAAAAACGTAAATTTTTTCGCTTTCTAAAAGCGGTATTTTTTTGAAAAAGGCATCCCATAGGCACAGTGCTTCTTGCGGAACTGGAAAAAGAGTAATATAATATTCCCAACGCTTCTGCGGAAAGAGAAAAAGAGAGGAAGTCCAACCATGAAAACGCCTATAGAAACGCTGTTTTTGGCCATGATGGAGCACGAGGCCCGGGATGCGGCCCGCATCCAGCATTTCACCAAGGTATATGAATATGCCAGCCTGATCGGAAAGGAGGAGAACCTGGCGGAGGATCTTCAGGAGACTTTGGAGGCTGCCGCCATCCTGCATGATATCGGGATTCATCCTTCCGAGGTAAAATACGGTTCCGCCGATGGAAAGCATCAGGAACAGGAGGGCCCGGCTCTGGCGGTTCGGCTGCTTTCCGCCCTGGGCTGGGAGGAGGAAAGGGTGAAGAGGGTGGCCTACCTGGTGGGCCATCACCATACCTATGACGGCATAGACGGAATGGATTATCAGATTCTGGTGGAGGCGGACTTCCTGGTAAACCTATTCGAGGATCATTCTTCCAGGGAGACCCAGCGGGAGGTATACCGCCGCATTTTCCGGACGGAAGGCGGGAAAAGGTTATTCCGCACCATGTTCGATCCCGGCCCCAAACGCCTGATCTATGGCACCGGCAATCCCGCCAAGGTGGAGGTGATGAGGCATTGTCTGGCCGGCCTGGGGATTGAGATCATCGGGCTGGAGGAGCTGCGCTCGATGCTGGAAGGACAGTCTGCAGTAAGCCTGCGGGACGGAGCGTCTGCGGCGGATCCGCAGCAGGGGCGGCGCATACTGGCCGCAGAAATCCCTTCTGTGGAGGAAGACGGCAAAACCCCTTTGGAGAACGCCAGGAAAAAGGCCCTCTGTTATTATCGGGCGTTCCATCGGCCGGTGTTTTCCTGTGATTCCGGTTTGTACATTGATGGGATCCCGGAAGAAGAGCAGCCCGGCATCCATGTAAGGACGATAAAGGGGAAATATCTGAACGATGAAGAAATGGTGGCGCATTATACCGGTTTGGCAGCCCAATATGGGGATTTAAAGGCGCAGTATCGAAACGCCATTTGCCTGGTGCTGGACGAAGGGCATATTTATGAATGCATGGATTCCAGTCTGGAGAGTGAGCCTTTCCTGCTGGTATCCGAGGCCCGTCCTATCCGGAAGAAAGGCTTCCCGCTGGACAGTCTGTCCGTGGACATCAAGACTGGCAAATACTATTATGACCTGGAGGAAGCCGCCCTGGACCGGGTGGCGGTGGAGGACGGCTTCCTGGAATTTTTCAGAAAAATACAGGATGAACTTTGATCTTTTTGACAAGAGAATCTGTTTGTCATAGATTTCACGAGTCTTTCCCGGAATGGATCGGCATAGATTATAGGGAATCGTAATGCGGCGGGAAATTCTGCGAAAAGGGTGTCGCCATGTTTTCCTCCAGGAGGGTTCAAATTGAACGCCTTAAGTCATTTATCCGACATCGTGATTCCATTGGTGATTTTCTACATCTTGGCCTATGGCTTGTCCGCCCGGGTGAAAGTCTATGAATCTTTTTTGAAAGGGGCCCGGGACGGGCTGAAGATCGTGACGGACATCATGCCTACTCTGATCGGGCTTATGGTGGCGGTGGGAGTGCTGCGGGCTTCCGGCTTTCTGGATTTTCTGGGAAAACTCCTGGCGCCCCTGACGGAATGGGCGAAACTGCCAGCACAGATGATTCCATTGCTGGTCGTCAAACTATTTTCTTCTTCCGCCGCCATCGGTCTGGTGCTGGACATCTTCCGGGAGAGCGGTCCGGATTCCTATGCGGGGCTTTTGACCTCCATTCTGATGAGTTGCACGGAAACCCTTTTTTATACCATGAGCGTATATTTTCTTGCGGCAAAAGTGACGAAGACCCGGTACACTATTCCCGGCGCCTTGTTGGCCACGTTGGCCGGAACGGCGATGAGCGTTCTGTTGGCAGGAAGGATGCTGTGACTTTTCTCAGGTAAAAAAATTCGAGAAAAGTATTGACTTTTGAAAAGGTATCGTGTAATATAACCATTGTTGTGACGCAGGATGCAGAATGATTGCATATGCCGAAGGATTTCCCAGTTGCAGGCCCAGATAGCTCAGTTGGTAGAGCAGAGGACTGAAAATCCTCGTGTCACTGGTTCGATTCCGGTTCTGG
>CANQPH010000052.1 GCA_947625675.1 uncultured Acetatifactor sp. | reverse complement strand
CTCTTTCAAAAAATCGGCGGAGCGGCACTTTGGACAGGTCCCGCCGTTTTTTAGGTGCAGTTTGCGGAAACTCAAGAAAAATGAATAAAAAGTTCACCCAACTGCGACCTCCACCCTCTTCCCGCTAAAGGCCACTCCGTATTTGTAAATATTATTGACGCCTTCCGCAAGCATTTCCGTATCATACTTTTTCTCGTTGATCTGCCGCAGGGCGGCCTCGGACAATTTTTTCAATCTCTCCGCAGAGCAATTCTTCTCCGCTTTCAGCTCAATCAGAATGCCGGGAAGTTTTTTCTCCCTTGGCTTAAGCTGGATATCATATCTGCCGCTGCCGGATTCCCTGTTGGAAGTCACAAAAGAACCGCCCAGCAAAGCGCAAAGACCAAGCATGAAGCCATGATAAAAGTTCTCTCCTGCGCTATCAAAGGAACTGACAGACTGCGCCAGCAGAGTTTGAATCAGGTTCTTAAGTTTTTCATTGTCCTCGGAGAAAATCGCCTCCTGAACAGAAATCGCAGTGGATTGCGGAATGATATTGTCAAGTTTCTTAAGGATCTCTTTGTGATACACCAGGGAAATTTCCTTGTTGGGCAAGGCAACCTCGCACATAAAATCGCCATTAAAGGACGGAACCGTCCTGAGCACCTTCAAATAGCCTGCGACCAGCAGGAAACTATATATGGTAGACGGGTTGCTTTTGATCTGAGGATAAATCACGCCCGTATCAATGTAAGTGGAGAAGGATTCTCCGTTGACGAGGGAGGTCAGCCGTTCGTAAACCTCATCGTCCGCTTCCTCAATCACTTCGCCGATAATGTCATTGCTGCCGGTGGACTGCCAAAAAGCCCTCGGCTCGCATTCATTATTAAAATAATTGATCACCGACCATGGATTAAAAATCTCCGTTTTACCAAAACGATAGCCATCATACCATTCGCACAGCTCCCCATATTTATCCGGAACCCCGTAATATTTCCCCATTTCCATGACCTCTTCTTGGGTAAAGCCGAAATAGGCGCTGTACCTGTTATCCAAAACAGAATTAATGACAAGATTATTGAGCCCGCCGAAAATGCTTTCCTTCACCACACGGAGAATACCGGTCAGGAAACCGAAAGACAAGTGTTTGTTGTCCTTTAAGCCCCCAGAAAAAAGATTTCTCATAAAAAGAATGACTTTATCGTAGTAATCCTTTAAATATCCCTGCTGAATCGGAATGTCATATTCATCAATGATAATGATGGGCGGAATCCCATAGTGTTTGTGGAGCATGCGGGAAAGAACCAGAAGTGCGCCGGAAAGCTCCACTTCGTCCGCTTCTCCGGAAAGAAGCCTTTCATAAATCCTTTTATCCAGTTCATCGCACAGTTCGCTGTACTTCAATTCGCTGTGCCGTCCGGCCTCCTTGGCAAACACATCCTTGATGGCATCAAAAGTTTTTTCCCAGGAATCGAACTTGATATCCTTAAATGTGATAAACAGGACGGGATATTTTCCCTGATACTCCCGATATTTTTCCCCACAATTCCAAATCTTTTTGTCCCGGAAATAGATGGCAGTATCTTCCTCCGTTTTCTCAAAAAAAGTGCGCAGCATATCCATGTTCAGGGTCTTTCCAAAACGGCGGGGGCGGGTGAACAGAGAAACAATGGGCCTTTCGTCCAGGAAAGTCTTGATCAGCATGGTCTTGTCAACATAATAATACTCCGTGGAAGCCAGACGGTAATCCGACACTCCCACCGGCAACGGGAGACCTGAAGGTTGGCTGCCCTTGATATAAGTACCGGATTTTATGCGTCCATCCGCAGGTTTCTCGGCGTCTGCCGGTATCCTCCAGGAACGTCCGTCTTTCAGCGCACCCGGTATTTTCCCCGCCGCACAAAGGGCAGACACTCTTCTTTCGGTGAGGTTCCAAAGCCTGGCGGCTTCTTTTATCCGCATCATATCCTTCATATCGCCCATCTCCTTTCGAATTTTCCATAATTCAATCATAGCTTTGAATCGGAAGTTTATCAAGGAGTTTGTCAAGGAACATCCGGAAGTTTATCGACAAAAGTTCGGAATAATGTTAAGAAAGTTCGGAACAATATCAAATTTCAAATGATATTATTCCGAACTTTTCAGATGCTCAGGTCAATAATTCCTGCTGACATAGTCGATTTCCTCCACCCCTTCCAGGGCGTTCAGCTTCAGGGCCAGGTAAAAGAAATATCCGGACAGCAGATTGGCCAGATCCAGCAGTCTTTCAGGCACCTGGTGGCCCTGCTCGCAATGTCGGTAAATGAGCCGCACCAGCATTTTGCTCCTCACCCGCAGGATATGGGCGATACAGGCGGATTCGCAGCCCTGGGTCAGCACAAAACGCTTGCACCTGTCTCCGCATTCTTCCCGCAAGCGCTCCACCGCTTTCCGCAGTCGCTCCGTTTCTTCCTCCGTCACCGTCAGACGGGTGCGCAGGGTGGGATTGATGTGGTAAATCAATTCGCAGAGCCACAGAAGCTCCTGATGGATCCGGCTCCGGGTTTCCGCCTCTTCTTTCGCAACTTCAGACGCCTTCCTCTTCCCCCGCTCCTCCACGCTCGCCCGTTCCGGTTTCCACTGTTCTTCTGCGGCGGCTGTCGTCTTCCTTCCGGTCTCTGCCGCTTTTGCCGCCAGCAGTCCGGTCTGGCTGGCCATTTCGTCCGTCAGCAATTCAAAATCACACCGCAGGTCCTCTCCCTCATCGCACAAAAAGGGATAGGCCTCATAAGGGCTTCGATACTGCTCCATCTTGTTTTTCCCCTTTCCCATTTTATTTCCAACTCATTCCCATCGTTTCAAAGAGTCTTTCATGTAGGCTTTCACATCCAGTCCGTAGATTCGGTTCAACAGGGCGAGATCCAGGTTTTCCGCTTCTTCCAGAGCCGCAGTCCGGCCATCCTCCATCAACAACACTTGATCCGCAAAGGACAAGGCCAGATTGATGTCATGGAACACCCCCACCAGGCACCGATCTCCCTGTCCCACCCACTCTTTCAGGCTTTCCACCAGCTCCACCTGATATTTCAGGTCCAGGTGATTGGTGGGTTCGTCCAACAGGATCACCTGGGGATCCTGAGCAAAGGTTCTGGCCAAATACACCCTTTGGAGCTGCCCGCCGGAAAGTTCCGTGATCAGCCGGTCCGCCTGGGGCAGCATTCCCACTTTTTGCAGGCTCTCTTCCACCATCCGCTCGTCCTCCGGGCTTCTCCCGGCAAAGAGTCCCCTTTGCTGATGCACGTACCGACCCAGCATCACCGTTTCATAGACAGTATAGGAAAAATACGTTTCGGCCAGCTGGCTCATCAGAGCGATCTTCCGCCCCCGCTGTCTGGCGCTCATGCCTTTCAGGTCCTTTCCCTGCACCGACACCTCTCCCTTTATGGGCAGGATGCCGGAAAGTCCCCGCAGCAGCGTGGTTTTGCCGCAACCATTGGGCCCCAGGATGCAAAGACTTTCCCCCTCCCCGACCTGGAAAGAGATATCCTTCACCACTGGAGGGCCTCCGTAGCCGCAGTTGATATGTTCCGCTTTCAGCAACGCCTTTTTCCTCCTTTCCCTGCCATCATGGAGCCGCATTTCTCCCCTCTTTCCAATATTTCTTCGCTATCGTACAAGCTGCACTTTCCCTTCGCTATCTCTCCGCCCTCATAAATCCGCACTTCTCCCCGGCGCTTCTCCTCTTTCATCGATCCGCATTCTTCGATGCTTTCTTTGCCTTCCCGGCATGCTTCCCTTTCCCGAAATAGATATAGAGGAAAAAGGGGGCGCCCAACAAGGCGGTAATGGACCCGATGGGAATCTCCCTGGGAGAAGCCAGGGTTCTGGCCGCCAGGTCGCAGAGCACCATGAAGGCACCGCCGAACAAGGCGCTGGCGGGCAGCACCTTTCTATGGGAAGAACCGAAGAATCGCCGCACCACGTGGGGAGCTACCAAATCCACGAAACCGATGATCCCGGCAAAAGCCACCGCTGTTCCCGTCAAGACCGCCACCGTGCCGATCAGGATCCATTTGCAGCGTTTCAAATCCACTCCCATCCCCAGGGCCTGTTCCTCCCCGAAGGTCATGATATCCATTTCCCGGGCAAAACCCGCAAACACCGCCAGACATAGGACCAAAACAACCGCCAGGATCCCCACGCTGCTCCAATCCTTCATGGAGAAGCTGCCCAGCAGCCAGAGATTGATCCGCTGGGAATATGTGGGGGAAATGGTGGCCAGAAGGTTCATCACGGCGGTAAAAAAGAGGGACAGCACCATGCCGATGAGCACGATGGTGACATTGGAAAGCCCCCTGTCAATGCGGGAAGCGATCCCAAGCACCAGAACCACAGTGATCAGGCCGAAGCCAAAGCTGACGGCGGGCAGCAGGAAGGCCCCCAAAAGGCCGGAAGCGGCTCCCGTCACGATCACCAGGGCGGCCCCCAGGCCCGCACCGGCGGAAACCCCCAGCCCATAAGAAGATGCCAGGGGATTTTTCAGCACGGACTGCATGACGACGCCGCAGACGGACATGGCCGCTCCGACGAGAAAGGCCAACAGCACCCGGGGCAGGCGGATATTCATGACCAAAGTCCTGGTCACGTCGTCCACCCTGGATACGGCATTCGTCTTGGCTGCCTCATCCGTTTGGGTCGCAGCTCCCGCCTGCACCCCAGCATCCTCTCGAGACGCCGCCTTCTCCTGTGCCTGTCCGCCGGGAATTATTTCCTCCCACAGCACCTCCAGGATTTCTCCAGGGGAAACGGACACGCTCCCCAGCCCGATTCCCAGGATCATGGCGGCCAAGGCCGCCATGATCAGTAAAAACATTTTCCACCTATTCTCCATAATACTCCGGATAAATTGCCTCCGCCATCTGCTCCAGGGCCTTCACGATGTTCTGGTTGGGCAGGGAAGAAGCCATGTTGTCAATGTAGTAAACCGCCCCGTCCTGCACCGCCGTCAAAGCGTCCCAGCCGCTGCGTTCCATGATCTCCTGGGTGGGATTATCAATGTAATTCACGTTGGTGAGGATCACGTCCGGATTGGCCGCCACCACGGCCTCGTCGCTCACGGACAGCCATCCCTCCTGATCGGCCAGAATGTTTTCCGCCCCCAGGATCTCGATCATCTCGTTCAGGAACACGCCGCTCCCAAAACTGTACATATAAGGGGCGGCCGAAATCTCAAAGTACACTTTTTTCTTCTCCGTGATGGTGGAACCGATGGCCGCAATGGCGCTGATCCGCTCCTCCATGTCTGCGATCAGAGCCTCCCCCTTGGCTTCCTCGCCTAGCACGGCCGCAATAAAGGCCACGTCGCTCTCCACGTCCGCAATGCTGTCGCTGGTGGGGATGCAGACCACGCAGACCCCGAGGTCGATGAGGGGCTGATAAGGATTCTCCTGATCCGGCAGGGACAGATTGGTCACCATGAGGATGTCCGGATTCAATGCCGCCAGCTGCTCCAGATCCGGCGTGACCGTATCCAGCACCAGGCTTTCGCTCTCCTCCGGGATTCCTTCCAGGCCCTTGCTGTTGGCGTCATAGGCTACGATCTTGTCCCCATATCCCAGGGCAATCACCGTCTCCGCAATGGAAGGGGCCAGCAGGGCGATGGTGTCTATCTCCTCCGGCACATTGATCTGGGCGCCGCTGGGATCCTGGGTGGGACGGGAATTCTCCGCCTGACCATTTCCCTCGAAAGCCTGACCGCTTTCCTCAATGGCCTGACCATTTTCTCCGCCCGCAGTTCCCTCTGCGAATGCGGAATTCTCCCCGGCGCCGGATGATGACGGCTCATCCCCGCCACAGGCAGTCAGGTCCAAGACCAGGACCAGTGCGATAAGCAAGCTTATCAGTTTTGTGTGTTTTCGTTTCTTCAACTTACTTTTCCTCCGTTTTTCTCCTGACAAAGAAAGAACACCCAGTCATATACGAAAGGGTGTTTTTGCCGTCAAAAAACAGACACAAGTCCATTCATCGTGAACCCATGCAGGACAGACTCAGCGATCTGGCTTAGCAGGATGACCGTCCAAACATAAGTGTTTAGACGCAAGCATCTTGCATCACAGTGGCGGGACCGTGCGGGATTCTCACCCGGCTTCTCTGAATAAACGCCTGACCTTTGTATATGAAAATCGTATTCTTTTTTCCAGGATATTTGCCGCTGTCTGCGGCAAAGTTGATTATAGAGGATAGCGCAAACTTTGTCAATCTTTTATATTCAACCATTCTTTCAGATGTTTCAACACAACGCCGTTTTTCAATTCTTCAAGCGACTCTTTTGCCCACAACGGAAAAGTCTCTTGTCTGCAAGCAATAATCAGAGTGACGAGAGGTGAAACAAAGGCGTCTGCTTTTTTCTCTTCCTCGTCGATATTATACCATAATTATCGTGCGCTTTAGCGCACATTCAATTCAGAAGTCGACAGATGTCCTTTCTGTCGACATTATAACCATACTCCCGTATGAACGCCTCCGCAGCCTCGTCAGAAAGCGAACTTGTCACATTGCGGATATCCCCGTAAGCGGTACCTTTGCCCAGCATATTGTAATCAAACATGAATGCACTTTTATCGGTCTTTGATACAATCAAATTCGTCCAGTAAAAATCATTGTAGGTCAATGTCCTGGGCAGAGCATCTATTCGGCTGCGGATCATGCTGTAGTTCTCCGTGATGACCTGCCAAAGCATGTTCCCTGCAGTACCGGTCATTTCTGCGATCACCGCCATATTGTCTGCGGTGACCAGATCGGATTCGTCATACATCGGAGGCTCGCTGCCGGAAAGATATGCGCATCCTTTTTTATGAAGTATCGTGTACCATCTGGCAATGGCCTCTGCAATCTTCGGATCGCTCAAATCACTTTCTTTACCAAGCCGATATTCATCGCTTGACTCCACATCAAGCAATAGTATTGCGTTTTTGGTGTATCCCAACAGCGGTAATGTCGGAATTCCGAGCTTTGACAGTATCAAATAGTTGTCAATTTCCCGCGTATCTTCCCGGTTCTCAAAAACCTTCAGGATGAATTTTTTTCCTTCTGATTCCACGCGGTACAAAGATATCCCGGCTTTTGAACGGATCAGCGAACAAACCGGATTACGCACGCCCAGTTCAGTTAGCAGCAGAATACTGATATTCAATGCTTACCACCTCCGTATTAAATGCCGTGACTTTGCCATCCAAGCGCCCTGACCAGGGCCAGATTCTCTTCATGGGTGCGCACTGCGATGCGGTAATAGCCCTCTCCCAAGCCGCAATAGTCTCCGCAGTCCCGAATCAGGATTCCGCAGGAAAGCAGTCTCTTAAAAACCTTCCCGCCCTCTTCCTCCGTGCTGTGAAAAAACAGGAAATTGACCTGGGAAGGATATACTTTGTCCGCCAGGCCGCTCTCCAAAAGGGCGTCGGTCAGGTATTTTCTCTCTTCTTCAAGCAGCCTCCTGGTGCGTTCCAGATAGTCCGGCTCATCCAGGGCGGCGACTCCGGCCCGCTGAGCCGGCAGGGAAACGTTCCAGGGCGGCAGACAATTTTGTACCCGATGCCGCAGTTCCGGATTGGAAGAAAGCCCATAGCCCAGGCGCAGCCCCGGCATCCCGTACACCTTGGTAAAGGCCCGCAGAATCACCAAATGAGGAAACTCCTTCAAAAAAGGCTTCATGGTCATCTCCGCTTCCCTTTCCGCAAAGGGCAGGAAGCATTCGTCCAGGCAGAACCAGATCTTTTTTCTCTCGCAAAGCTCCGCCAGGGCGAGAAGCAAATCCCGCTCCATCATGCTCCCCGTGGGATTGTTGGGATTGCATAGGAAAAGCAGCTCTATCCCATTAAAATCCTGGGACAGAATCTCCTCTCCCAGAATGAAATCCCTCTCTTTCCGAAGCGTCCAAAACCACATTTCTCCTCCGGCTCCCCGAACCGCCCTCTCATACTCTCCAAAGGCCGGAGCCGTGCCCAAAGCCTTCCCAGGACGCAAGCCGTTGGCAATTCCATAAATCAGCTCCGAAGCCCCGTTTCCAAGCATGATCCACTCCCCGGGAACGCCCTCCGCCTCTGCAATGGCTTCCCGAAGAGCTTCTCCCCGAATATCCGGATAATGACCGCACTGCGAAACGGCCTCCCTGGCGGCCAGGGCTGCGGCCAGGGGCATCCCTAAAGGATTGATATTGGCTGAAAAATCATATTTTACCGCATTCCCATAGATGTCTCCACCGTGCACCATCTTCCGCCCTTCTCCTTCACGTCAAAAACGAAACTGCCAGCAGCGCCGCCATTCCTCCCAGCCATGTAAACGCCCCTACCGCATACAAAAGCCGATTGGCCCGGGGAATGTCCTCCGTTTCCACCTCCCGGCGAGCGTCCCCGATGTAGGGTTTGCGGTGCAGTTCTCCGAAATACCAGGCATCCCCCGCCAAACGCAGCCCCAGAGCTCCAGCGCAAACGGATTCGGTCTGAGCGGAGTTGGGGCTGGCATGCTTATACCTGTCCCTCCGAAAGATCCGCCAGGCGTTCCTGCCGTCAAAGCCAGGCAGAAGGAAGGCGGCCAGTATCATCCAAAGGGCCGCTATCCTGGAAGGCAGGAAGTTCAGCACATCGTCCAGCCTGGCGGCGGCAGTCCCCAGATAACGGTACTTGTCATTGCGGTACCCCACCATGGAATCCATGGTATTCACCGCTTTGTAAAAAAAACCGCCCAAGGCACCGAACAGAAGCATGTAAAAGAAAGGCGCCACCACGCCGTCTGAGGCATTTTCCGCCACCGTTTCCACGCAGGCCCGGATCACTCCCTTCTCATCCAAGCGTTCCACGTCTCGGCCCACGATCATGGACACCGCCTTCCGGCCTTCCTCCAATCCCCGTTCCGTCAAGGCCTCATAGACTTTCATGCTTTCCACACGCAGGGACTTAAGGGCCAAAAGCTGGTAACACCAAAAGACCTCCAACGCCAGGCCCAACCAGGAATGCGCTCTCCCGGCCAGATACACCAAGAGTCCGGGAACGACCGTGGACAACAATAGGACTCCTATCACCAGCAAAGTCCCGGCCAGATATTTTTTCCCTCGATCCTCTTCCCGGCCGGGACGGAGGGAAAAGGCCCTTCGCAGCGCTTTTTCCAGCCAGGAAATACAAGCTCCTATGGCCCGCACGGGGTGATACAGCCAACGGGGATCTCCCAGGACCAAATCCAGCGCCATCGCCAGGGACAAAACCAACATTCTTTCCTTCATAATTAATCCTCATTCCGGAGCGTTTATGCGACGGGGCGAGACAGTTTTTCCCAAAGCGGATTATCCTTCCAAAAGGGGAACGCTATTCCTCAATCGGGCGAATGTCCCGAAGGTATTTTACCGTCTCCCCATCTGGTTCCAGAATGACCTCCGCCTCATACCCTTCCCCGTTTCGGATCTGCCATTCAAAATAATCCTTATGGGGCTCGGAATAACGATCCAGCAGGGCCATGATGGTTCCGCCATGAACCACCAGGATGAGAGCCGCCTCCTGATAGGCAGGTTTTCCCTCCCTGAGTGACCTTTCCTTCCGCTCCTTTAAGATTTGTTCAAAGCCTTTCACGCATCTTTCCTGAAAAGAGCGCAGATCCTCCCCGCCCGGGAAGGCCGTGATCCCGTTGCTGTCGATGTACCTCTGATAGTCCGGATCGCCGGACAGCTGAGAAAAATTGCAATATTCAAAAGCGCCGAAATCACATTCCCGAAGCTCCCGGATCACCTGCGCCTCCAGGCTTGGGAACAGGATTTGCGCCGTCTGAAGGCAGCGTTTCATGGGGCTCACATAGAGGCTGGCGTTTCCCAGGAATATCCTGTTTTGAAAAAAAGGCTTCTTTTCTTTGGTAAGCTTTTCCACAGACTCCGGCAGTAGCGCCTCGTCCGTGCGGCCCACGTATCGATGCTCCAGATTCCCGGCCGTGGCCCCGTGCCGGATCAAATATAGTTTCATTTAATTCTGACTCCTATTCCGCAGACTACCCGGATCACCTGTTCCGCACGGCTCGCCAGATAACAATGGACCCTGCCGTCCATCTCCCGGTACTCCCGCTCAAAAGCGTCCAACGGCACCAGACCGTAACCGATTTCGTCGCTTATGATCACCAGACCCTCTGGGTTTTTCTCACCGTCAGGCCGGACTTTCCCGTCTTCCGTCCCATTCTCAGATTCCACCAGCTCTCTCGCTTTTTCCATGGGATCCAGACCCGCCAGCATCTGCTCCCTGACGGTCTGATGATAATGGTTGACGAACCGGTACCCTTCTCCGAAATGCCCCTTCGCATAAGCGGTTTTGCCCTGACAGGCCCCGCCGATAATCAAAATCATGTTTTCCTCTCATTCTACCGCCGCTCAGGCGGCATTCAATTTAAGGTGACTTTGTGCGACAGCACAAGGCCGTTTTATCCCGCTCTTACAGCTTCTGTCCCAGAACCACCGCCAACAAGATCAGCAATTCGCAGATTTGCAGAAAATATCCCGCCAGATCTCCGGTAATCCCGTCAAAGACCTGGTAAGCCATATGCCGATAATGAAGGAAGCCGACCCCTCCCGCCAACGCCACCGCCAGGCCCATCAGCCGCCAACCCCAGCAAAGCCCCAGGACGCACAGAACCAGTTCCGCCGCCAGAAAATATTTCACCCCGTTTTGGGAAACTTCCGCCGCAGAAGCGGCCATCCCCTCCTTTTTCGCCTTGCGCAGGGTCACCACCGACAGACCGCTTAAGATTCTGGAATAAACATATCCCACCGCCAGACATCCCATTCCCTTCGTCCCGACCTCCGTCAAGGCCCCGAAGGAAAGGAGCAGGTATAAAGCTCCCCAGATCGCAGCAAAAGAACCGATGTGGGGATCCTTCAGGATACGCAGCTTTTCCTCCTTGGGACGGAAGGAATTTCTGGCATCCATGGTGTCCAGAAAACCGTCCATGTGAATCCCTCCGGTGAGCAGGATGGGAAGGGCGCACAACAGAGAAGCGGTCAGTTCCTTCCCCAGACCCAGGGCCAGAGCCCCGTGATAGACGACCAGGCCGCATGCTCCCAACACGGCTCCCACCGCCGGAAAAAAGCACAAACTGTATCCGGCGGTTTTCTCGTTCCACTCTATCTGGGGCATGGGAATCCTGGAATACATGGAAAACGCCGCAATCAACGATTTCAGCATAAGACCCCTCCTTTTCGCCACAAGGGGATGGAATAGACCACTTCCACCACGCCTTCCGCCTCCCGGGCCAGTTCCCCGTTGATGGCTCCTAACAAGCGCAAATATCTGGCAGTTTCCTCGTCATATTTTACGCCATCGGAAAAAACTTCGTTCGTCACCACTACCACGCCGGCCGCCTGCCTGGCCAGGCGAAGCACGGGGGCGGTCACCACATCTGCAGATTCCTTTTCCGCAGCATCCGCCAAACCGCCGCCTTCCAGATACATTTCGTTGGCCAGGAGGTTGGACATGCATTCCACCAGGAGCACGTCCCCTGGTTCCGCTTCCAGTCTCTCCAGGTGACAGAAGCATTCCCGAGTAAGGAATCCCTTCCCCTCCCGCATCTGACGATGCCTTTGGATTCTCCGGTGATTTTCCGGATCCTTTCCCGGATACATGGTGGCGATATAATACAGGCGCCCGGGCGCCGCCAGGCTCTCAAAGCAGCTTCTGGCCAGCCTCTCCGCATATTCCGACTTCCCACTGCCACTGCCGCCCGTCACAAGATACAGCATGTTTTTTACCCCTTCCGTGTCCTTTCCTCATACCTCTCGTAAGCCGAAATCCGGTACTCCCCAAAGGTTCCAAGCTTTTGATAGACCTCCAATGCCATGTCCAGCAAGGGCAGGAGGGCCACCGCTCCCGTGCCTTCTCCCAGGCACATTTCCCCGCAAAGAATGGGTTCTGCTCCCAGGGCCCGTAGCGCCAGCCGCCCCGTGCTTTCCCTGGATTGATGGGAGGCCAGCACAAAATCCGCCACCCGATCCTCCATCCGAAAGGCCGCCAGGGCCGCCACGGCGGAAATCGCTCCATCTATGATCACCGGCAGACGATATTGTACGCCGCCCAGAAAGATTCCAACCATACAGGCGATCTCCATTCCTCCGGCTTCCTGCAAAAGCGTAAAAGCGTCTGGAAGTTCGGGATATTTTCCCCTGATCCGTTCCAGGCAGCCCTCTATCACCTGACGCTTCCGCACAAGCCCATCCGGCGGCAGGCCCGCTCCCTTTCCGGTGACCTCTTCCCCCGTCAGCCCAAGCAGCAGAGCCGCCAGGACGCTGGTGGGCGTGGTGTTGCCAATGCCCATTTCCCCGGTGGCGACGATATCGTAGCCTTTTCGCTTCATCTCTCCCGCAAGCGCCTTCCCCGTCTCCAGGGCGCACTGACACTGCTCCGCCGTCATGGCGGGTTCCTTCAGGATGTTGCCGCTACCTCTGGCGATCTTGCGGTCAATCACCGCCCCCGGACGAAGCTCCCGGGTCGGATAATTTTCCGTATCCATGCCGCAATCTATTGGATAGACGTCTGCCCGCCCGATTTCCGCCATGTAATTTGCGGTGGAACATCCTTTGGCAAAATTCTCCGCCACGATTCGGGTGACCTCTTTTCCCGTCTGAGTCACGCCCTCGGCCGTCACCCCGTGGTCGGCGCAACAGATCAAAAGCCCTCTTTTGCGCAAAACGAAAGGGACCGCATCTCTCCGGATCCGGCAAAGCTTCACCACCATGTCCTCCAACAAGCCCAGGCTGTCCAGGGGCTTGGCCAGACTGTCCCAGCGCTTTTTCGCCAGGATTCCGGCTTCTTCCATTTCTTTTTCCATAGGATCTACTCCATTCCGCAGACACACGCCGCAAGCGGATTCTGGAGTTTATTCTACCACAGAAATGATGAGAAATCTACTGCCTTAAAAAGATTGATTTTTTTCAAAGATCTGACGGTTCCACCGGAAGCAAAGCGCCGCACCGGCCAGCAGGGAGAGAAAATCCGTGACCGGCGTGGCGTACATCACCCCAGTCAGCCCCCACAGATAATTCATGCCAAACAGCACCGGCAGGAAAATCAATCCCTTGTTCAGAATCGCCACCAGCGTGGCATAGGAGGCCTTTCCCGTGGCCTGCAGGAAGGTGGTGCACAGCTGATACAAGCCGTAAAAGGGCCCCATGAGCATGGAAGCGACCACCATTTTTTCTCCCAGCTCAATGACCTGGGCATGGTCGATAAAGGCCGCCACCAGGACGCCTTTGCCCGCCAGACAGTCTGCCGTCAGCACGCCTCCCACCGCCACCGTCATGATGCCCAGATTCCGCAAAATTCGGTACAGTCGTTTATAATCTCCCGCCCCGTAATTATAGGAGATCGCCGGCTGCATGCCCATGCAGATTCCCATGGCCAGCATGGAGATCACCATGGACACCTTGCCCGCCACTCCATGAGCCGCCACCGCCAGGGAGCCGTAACTGGCCAGCATCTGGTTCATAAACACATGGGAAATGCTCATGAGAATGGTGCTGCAGGCCAGCGGAAGGCCCAAGGTCAGGATCGGGACCAGGATTTCCTTTTTCAGGGAAACATCCCGAAGGCGAAGGGAATAAAGCTTGTTTTTTCTGGTGACGTACCAAAGCAGATACAGGCAGGTGGCGACGTTGCCCGCCACGGTGGCGATGGCCGCCCCGGCCACGTCCATCCGAAACCCCAGGATCAGCAGAGGATCCAGGATGATGTTCAATATCGTCCCCAGCCCGTTGGAAATCATGGACTGTTTTGCGGCTCCGTCCGCCCGGATCAAGTTGTTGAAAACGTTGCCGAACAGGATGACTGGCCCTCCCAGTGCCAGTATCCGCAGATACGTGCTGGTGTCCGCCAGAGTATCCGCATCGGCCCCGATCAGCCCGCCGAGGCCGGAAGCGTTGGCGAACACTGCAACTCCGAAAAGCAGACCGAGCGCCAGGGCCCCATAAAAGCACACGCTTGTGACCGCCCTGATTTTCTCATATTCCTTTTTTCCCAGAGCCAGGGAGATCACCGTGCACCCGCCGCTTCCAAAGAGCGTGCCGAGCCCGGACAAAATGCTGAAAACGGGGCCGCACAGGGACACTGCCGCAATTTTGTTCGGATCTCCCGTCTTGCCGATGAAATAAGTATCCGCCATATTGTATAACACCATGACCAGCATGATCACGATGGTGGGCACGCACAGATGCAGTACCATTTTACCGAAAGAACCTTGTTTTAAAATCTGTTCGTTTTTTTCCATCAAAATTCCCTCCTGAAAATTTCCTCTTGGAATTTATCATGAATCTATTGTAAAACAGATTTTTTTCCGATACAATCATCAATATATCATCATTTGTATCGTTAATGATCGGAGGGCCCCATGAATTCTAAAAACAATCAACGTTTTCAACAGACGGAACAAAAAATTCGGGATATTTTCATAGAGTTGCTTATCAAGAAAAAGGACTTGTCCAGGATCACGGTCACGGAACTCTGTCAGGCGGCGGGCATCAATCGGGCCGCCTTTTATCTGCACCACGTAGATATCTATGACCTGCTGGAATGCATCGAGGCGGATATGCACGGATATTTCATCACCCTCTTTTCCAATTCCAACTCCAAGGGCGAATACTCTCTCCGGGACCGCTACCTCCATCTCTTTTCTTTCCTAAAGGAGCACCAGGATTTCTACCGCATCTATTTCAACAGCCGGAACCATCCCCAGATCCTGGATTATACTTTCTTTCCGGAATCGCAAAGGCAAAAGTTCGAGCAGATGTTTGAAATAAATGAGCCTTTGGAATATGAATACTGTCAGACCTTCTTCATCGCCGGCCTGACCTCCACCATTCAAAAATGGCTGAACGGCGGCTGCCTGGAATCGGAAGCGGAGCTTCTGCGAATCCTGGAACGGCAGCTGTCTTTCAGCCAAAAAATGCAGTCATTATTATGTTAAACCATCTGTTATTTGTTTAAAAAATGCAGGCTCCTAAAGCAGTATGTTAAATTTCTTTTTGGATGTCTCTGTGAATGAAAACTCCCATCTCCGACAACAATAGGGTGAGAAAAGCCGAAAGAAGGGAGTTTTTTTATGGATCAAAATAATCGCAGGGAGGATAACGCAAACCGAAATTCAGAACGCATGACCGGGAAGCTGCCCTCCGATGTGCAGTATCTGAACCGGCGTCTGGCGGTGGATACCAATTTTGACATTGTCTGCCGCAGGGTTTGTTTCGGAGGCAGGGAGGCCTGTCTGTATTTCGTGGACGGTTTCTGCAAGGACGACGTGGCCCAGAAGCTGCTGCAGTTTTTCTTTGACATGAAACCGGAGGATCTGCCTCAGGATGCCGCAGAAATGTCCAGGCGGGGCATCCCTTATGTGGAAGTGGATGCGGAAGACAAGTGGGACGATATCCTGTATCCCCTTCTGGCCGGAGTCCTCGTCCTTTTAGTGGAGGGCTATGACAAAGCCCTTCTCATCGATGCCAGGACGTACCCTTCCAGAGGGGTGGAGGAACCGGAGAAAGACAAGGTGATGCGGGGTTCCAAGGACGGCTTCGTGGAAACGGTAGTGTTCAACACGGCCCTGATCCGAAGAAGGATCCGAAGCACGGATCTGCGCATGAAGATCACCAAGGCGGGGGATTGTACCCAGACGGACATCGTGCTCTGCTATATGGATTCCCGGGTGGATCATGCTTTTTTGCAGGAGGTGGAGCGCAAGATCGGCAGCATTCAGACGGACGCTTTGACCATGAACCAGGAGAGCCTGGCGGAGTGCCTTTATGACAGGCATTGGTTCAATCCTTTTCCCAAGTTCAAATATACGGAGCGCCCGGACACCGCCGCCGCCCAGGTGCTGGAAGGGAATCTGGTGATTCTGGTGGACAATTCCCCTTCCGCCATGATCCTGCCCACCACCGTTTTCGACGTGGTGGAAGAGGCGGACGACTATTATTTTCCGCCGCTGACGGGCACGTATCTGCGGTTCACCCGTTTTTTGATCGCCATTCTCACCTATATCATGACGCCAACCTTCCTGCTTTTGATGGAACATCCCGAGTGGATCCCGGAATCTTTTTCCTTTGTCCTGCTGAAAGAGCCCCCCAATGTACCCCTGATCTGGCAATTTTTGATCCTGGAACTGGCCATTGACGGCCTGCGGCTGGCCGCCGTCAACACGCCCAACATGCTGAGCACCCCTTTGAGCGTTATGGCTGCCCTGGTGCTGGGAGAATTTTCCGTCAACAGCGGCTGGTTCAACGCCGAGGTCATGTTATACATGGCCTTCGTGGCCATTGCCAATTATACCCAGGCCAACTATGAGATGGGCTATGCCTTGAAGTTCATGCGGATCCTGGATCTGGTGCTGACGGCTGTCTTCGGCCTGGCCGGATACCTGGCGGGAATGGCGATCTTTCTGGTGGCGCTTTTTTGGAACAAGACCGTTTCTCATACCAGCTATCTATACCCTCTGATTCCCCTGGATTGGAAGCGGCTGAAAGGAAGGCTGCTTCGGAGACGTCTGCCGAGATCGCTGCAGAAGTGAGCTCTGCCATGCATTTTCGATGTCAACCTATGACGTTCCTTCAGAACCGCCCCGAGACGTGCTGCCGAATCCGCCGTTGCGCACGCCGTCCGCCGCATCGTCCACCGTGATGCCGTACTCCAGGAAGATTCCCTGCATGAATCCGGTGCCCGCAGCCACTTCCAGGGTCTTGCCTTCCTTGGAATCGTTGGTGAGCTTGGTCATGATGTGGCCCTCGTTGTCTGAATAAAAATAGTCGCTGTCGATGATCCCCACGGTATTGTTCAGCTGCAGCCTATATTTGAAGCCCAGCCCGCTCCTGGGGTAAAGCTTCAGGACCCAGTCCGGCTCCATTTCCGCCCGAATGCCGGTAGGAATCTTGACGGACGCCCCCGCCGGCAGGGCAAAAGAAACGGGGGCGAAAAAATCATAGCCCGCGCTTCCCCTGGTAGCTCTCCTGGGAAGCTGAATGGATTCATAGATTTCCCGGATATCGCTTTCTGAATATCCCGGGAAGTTGTCCTTCATGGCCTCCAGAAACTGTTCCAGGCTCACCTTGTGAAATTTCGCAATTCTGCGCATTACAACCTCCTGCTCCCTTGGCCCCGCTGCCAAACCTACCAAACCACGCCAATCACTGCTTCACTCACGGAAGCGCACCAAACTGTGCCAACCTCCGCCATACCCACAAAACCACACCAAGCGCCGCCTGGCACTGCCAAACGCTGCACCTTGTGCTGCGCCATGGCCGCTCCAACTTCACCGCACACCAAACTGATCAAATGCTCCCCTGAGCTTCGTCTGGTGCTACGCCGTGCATCCGCACTGGGGCAGCGTCAAGGGCACGTATTCATAGTCCACTTCCAGGCTTCCCGCATAATCCGGGCTGTGCAGCACCGGCACCCTGGGATCCTCCTGCTTCAGGGAGGCCTGCACGTCGATGACTCTCTGGTTCGCGCTGCCCTTCCAGAGCAGCTTCACATCCTTTTCCTCCACATGAAACTCCCCGTCCACCAGCACGTCCACGTACTTCATCAGAGGATAATGAAGAATGTCCTCCCAGGAATCCCCGGTATACAGCCAAATGGTCTTGTCCGGAAATTTTTCCTTAATCTGGGCCATCAGCTCCCGCACGTCTCCCCGGTTGGCCGGATGGAGGGGATCCCCTCCGGAAAACGTGATGCCGGAAATATAATCTTTTTCCAACTGCTCGAAAATCTCCTCCCGGGCCGCCTGATCGAAGGGCAGACCTCCGTTGGGGTCCCAGGTGATGGGATTCTGGCATTCCCTGCAGCAATGGTCGCAGCCCGCCACCCAGAGCACCACCCGCAGGCCGTCCCCGTTCAACATATCGTCCTTGGTAATATTA
Organism: uncultured Acetatifactor sp.; assembly: GCA_947625675.1. GTDB lineage: Bacteria > Bacillota > Clostridia > Lachnospirales > Lachnospiraceae > Acetatifactor. The sequence goes on along the minus strand of CANQPH010000052.1, from coordinate 3,809 downwards.
TGATATCTCATTTTTCTATCTTGCCCCCTTGCTTGCAGAGCTCCGCAAATCCCCGCAAGATCACCCATGCAAACTCATCTACGAAGGCTCGCCCATGAGGAAATCCTCAAGGCGATTTCTGCAAACCTAGATGCTCTTCTACTTTGCGATCTCTGCAATCCGAGATGCTCCTTCGTTCTGCGCTCTCCGCAGCCCTACATGCTCTTCCGCTCCGCAATCTCCGCCATTTTCGCATCGTTCAGTCTGGTATCCCCGTGTACCCGGGAATAAGACAGATAGCCGTTCATTCGGTCAATCTTGGTGAGGTTCCGGCTGCCGCATTTAGGGCAGACGTCCATCTCCAGTTCCTGGTGGCCGCAGTCATCGCAATAGGCCAGGGAGAGATTCACGCCCTCGTAAAAGCCCATGTCCATGGCCCTGCGAATCAGGGTCTTGATGGCGTCAAGGTTATAGTCAATCGGATACTTCACATACTGGATCTTCCCACCGTTGCACAGATCCCAGAAACGGTTTTCCAGATCCTGCTTCTGGATGGGGGTGATGTCCTCCGTCACGTGACAGTGGAAGCTGTTGCTCACGTATTCCCTGTCGGACACCCCTTCCACGATGCCGTATTTTTCCCGGAACTGCTTGACCTGCAGTCCGCAGAGGCTCTCAGCCGGCGTCCCGTAGATAGCGTAAAGATTGCCGTCCTCTTCCTTAAATTCCGACACCTTCTTGTTGATGTGCTCCATCACCTCCAGGGCGAAGGCCCCGTCTTCCACCAGGGATTTGCCGTTGTACAGCTCCTGCAGCTCGTTCAGGGCCGTGATGCCGAAGCTGGCGGTGGCGGACTTCAGCAAAGGCTTAATCTTGTCCCGCAGCTTCAGATGGCCGCCCAGGAAACCGCCTTCGCAATAAGCCAGAGGATTGGTGGAAGCCCGCATTTCTCCCAAATAGGCATAGGTGCGGATATGGAGCTGGCGGATCAGGTTCAGGTAATAGTCCAATACTTCGTAAAAATCCCGGCTCTCCTTCCTGGATTTGGCCAGGATCATGGGCAGATGCAGGGATACCGCCCCGATATTGAAACGTCCCACGAACACCGGCTCATCCTGGTCATCCGCCGGATGCATGCCGCCCCTTTCGTACCAGGGGGACAAAAAGGCCCTGCAGCCCATGGGGGAGATGATCTTCCCGTACCTCTTGTAAATGCTGGCCACGTAGCCCTTGCCGGTCAGACTCAGCCAGTCGGGATACATGGTCTTGGAGGAACACCGGACCCCCGCCTCGAACACGTCCTCCAGAGGCTTGCCGGGGCCGTGGAGATTCTCATCATACAGGAACACGATCTTGGGGAACAACACGGGCTTCTTGCATTCCTTCTTGCCCTGGCCCCTGCGGCGCACGTTCAGCATGGTGATGGTGGCCAGTTTGGCGAATCTTCCGGTCCCCGTCCCCGCCGTCACCGTGATGAAGGGATAATCTCCCCGGCTGCTGGCCACGGTGTTGAATTTGTATTCCCAGCCTTGGAAACCCTGCTCGAATTCCCGGATCACATCGTTGTAGCTCTCTTCCTCTGCTTTTTCCTGAGGGACTCCCAATTTCACATATTTTTCCACATTGCGCTTGCAGGATTTTTCCGCATAAGGCTCCAGGATCAGATCCACGCTGGGCACCGTGAACCCGCCGTACTGCTGGCTGGCGGCGCTGAGCACGATGTCCCCGATCACGTCGAAGGCCACGTCCAGACTCTTGGGCTCGTTGTACCAGATATTGCCCATTTCAAAACCGCCCGTCAGCACGCTCTGTACGTCGAACAGGCAGCAGTTCATGGTATCCCGCCTGGCGGACATATCGTGCACATAAATATAACCGTCCCGGCAGGCCTGAATCTCCTCCGTGGTCATGAAAAATTTCTGGTACAGTTCCTTGTTCAGCTGATTGAAGATCAGGCTTCTCTTGGTGGACACCAGGGCGGAATCCGTGTTGGAATTCTCCTTATCCCCGATATACATGATGGACTGACTCTTCTTGTAAACGTCATCCAGCATGCGGACAAAATCCTGCTTATAATTGCGGTAATCCCGGTAGCTTTTGGCCACGATGGGCTTCACCTGTTCCAGGGCGCTCTCCACAATATTGTGCATGATTGGAATGGGAATCTCCTCATTTCCCATCTCGTTCACCTTGTCCACCACGTACTGGCAGATCTGTCTCTCTTCCTCCACCGTGAACTTGGTCAGGGCCCGGTAAGCGCTCTTTCCCACCGCATTGATCACCTTCTGTACGTTGAAGGCTTCCTTGCTCCCGTCCTTTTTGATCACGTAAACATTTTTCTGCGGCTTAAACTCCTCCGAATAATTCTCCCCGCTGGTAGAAGCCGACTGGAAACTGCTGCTCATAATATGCCCACCATAACCTTTCTCTTTTGACCCGCCTCGGCCAAAGCTAGATGAAAACCCACTAAAAACCCGCTATTTCCTTCATAAGTCTTTCCCATATTTCTTTACATATCAAAAACACAACATCTTGTGTCCTGTTCAATTCTTTTTCCATAAATGTAGTGGTGTAATAATCAGTATATGCAAAATGGCGGCGCTTGTCAATGTGTTTTTTCTTGAAAATTAGAACAAAAATAACAGTTCCGGGATGCCATTCACGGCCCCATAAAAAACGGCAAAGCACAGCAAGCTTGCTTGCCAATGCCTTGCCTGCTTTTTATGCGGTTGTAATCGGTCACTTCACCCAAATAAGCAAAATACAAAGTGGCTTAGGCCATGACAGACGGCGTAAGCCGGCTGGTTTTGCGCATGCAGAATGAAGGGCCGCGAATATAGCAGCAACAAAATAATAGGGTGTTTTCCCGAAATGTGGATAACCCCGTCAAAAATTGACCTGTTTAGTCAAAACGACTTGCTCGGTCAATCGTTCTCCAAAATCCCATAGATCTGATGCAGGTCGCTGATTTCATAATCCGGCTTCCATTCCGTGAGATTTTCACTGCTTTCCAGGCGATACCAACAGGTCTTCAGCCCCGCCTGTACTCCGCCCCGGATATCGCTGGTCAGGGAATCTCCCACCACCAGGATCCGGCTTCTGTCCCTTTCTTTCACCGTCCCCAAGCACCTTTCAAAATATTCCCTGCTGGGCTTGGGATACCCGATGCTTTCCGAGATGAAAATATCCCGCATCCATACGTCCAGGCCGGACAGCTTCAGCTTGTTCCGCTGGGTGAGAGTAACGCCGTTGGTGATCACATACTGCTCCACTCTCCCCCTCAGGGACTGGCAAATCAGGTTGGAATCGTCCACGTAACGGTAGACGTTCCCCAGGGCCGTCTGATATTCCTTGCAGAAGGCCTCCAGATCCACGCCGGTGATCCCGAACTCCTGAAACAGGGTGGCAAACCTCCCGGTGAGAAGCTGGGCCTTCGTCACTTCTCCAAGCTCCAGCCTTTTCCAGTACCCGTCATTGATCTGATCGTACCGGTCAATGATCTCCTCCGTAATGGGAATCCCAGCCGAGGCAAAACACTTTTTCAGGGAATAGGTCTGGGAATAGGTGAAATCCAAAAGCGTACCGTCCACGTCCCAAAGAATTGTCGTAATCATGACTGCTTATCCTTGCGCTTCCGGCAATAGATCCCCAGGGCCACGCCTCCGCCCGCAACGGCTGCGGAGATCAGGAACAATACCAAATAAGATAATAAAGCGTTGATAAATGCCATAAAAATCCTCTCCTTCTGCAAACATTATTAGGCATTTGTCAAATGCCGTAACCCATTAATTTTATTGGGTTTTCTTGCTTATTTTATATAAATTTTCTCT